>LCBS01000054.1 GCA_000997355.1 candidate division WWE3 bacterium GW2011_GWB1_41_6 | reverse complement strand
TTTCCATGCAGCTCTTCAAACCTTTCGGTAACTGCTATATTTTCTGTATTGCGGAATGATTTAGCGGGGTATGGGTTAATACCAAGTTCGCGGAGTTTTTCCAGTTTTTCCAGACGTACATCACGGAGTTCTTTTAAAGTAGACATAATATTGTGTAGACATACAATGTCTACATAAGGGAATAAAAACATATTTGACATGCTATTTCAATGAGTTAATAAAGGAGCCTACTTATTTTATATGGAGAATGGTGTAGGTAAGTTCACCTACCGGGGCTTCTACCACTATCTTATCTCCTACTTTTTTACCAAGCAGGCTGGAACCTAAAGGAGATTCATGTGATATTTTCTTTAATTTAGGGTTTGCCTCCGGAGCACCAACTACATGGTATTCTTCCTCCTCTCCATCAATTCTTAAGGTCACTTTAGAGCCAACAATTATCTCACCATTGCTTTTGGTGTCCGATGGTTTAGCTTTCTTGAGTATTTCTTCCAACTCGTTGATGCGCCCTTCTACGAAAGACTGCTCCTGTCTTGCAGCATCGTACTCAGCGTTTTCCGAGATGTCACCCATTTCCCGTGCAGATTTTATTCTGTTTGCGACTTGGGGTCTTTTTACTTCAGTAAGCTCTTTTAGCTCGTTTTTCAGGGTTTCTAAACCCTCTTTTGTTACTATTATTGTGTCACTCATATGTTACAAAGAAAAAAATTTCCCCGAACTTTATTTAAGTTTGGGGCTTGTTGCACACGTTTTGTAGAATACCATTTATAGGGGTACCTTGTCAATTTGGTGTATTGGTTAACCGCGTTTCAGATGTGACTTGTTCAATATGCGGGAAGAAAAAAGGCGCAATCTTTTTTTGATTACGCCTTGGAATGAAACAAGTTTTATCTCACGGTTTTCCATCGGAAACAGGCTTGCCATCATAACCATACCATTCCAGATCGATAATCTCGTGGCAGAATGGGCAATGCGGCTCAATACTAGTACCTTTTATAACCTCATCCGGTTCATCAAATTCCCTTCCGCACTCACCGTAAACGTGTGTATTGCTGGGCGGCACAGCCTTATTTAGGTGTCGGGGACGCGGTTTGAACATATTTACCGACATTACACTCTCCTTCACTGGTTTGTTGGTTCAAAGCTCACGTGCACTATAGGCCCTATACTAACATACGGTTATTTAATCAGCAAACCGAACCTGTAACAGGCTTAGATCCGGTACATTACCATCGTGAAATCGGACATAAATTATAAATAGAATAAATATGGGGTTCCATTTCCGCGAATATGTTATACAATGTCTCAAACCTATCTCTTAAAATAGGAGCAGATAGTATGAAAACGCATGTTTTATTTGGTCAGATATCAAGCATTTTGTCACCGAGTAACATCTCAAGGAATCCGGCATTGACGACAATTGGCGACCTCATCCTTCAAGGATACAAAGTCACCGGCGAGCAGATCAGGTCATCTACGGATAAAGATGTTATTGCTGCGCTACGGGCTATTTACAAAAAGTCAGAAAGAGATGGTCTTAGCCACCGCGCGAGAAGGATCTATAAAAGGATCAGAAACAACAAGGATCTGCGCGCGCTGTAGAAAACACAAATGACTAGAGAGAGATTAAAACCTCCTGCTATGGTTCTATCCTTAGGATCGCAGCGGGAGGTTTTTTTTATACACGCAACCTATTTGTTACAATAACGGTATGGCTGATACAGACAATAACTATACTACTTGGAACCTAACCCCTTTATTTAATAGTGACGATGATCCCAGGATCGACGACGAAAAAGAACTTATCCTGCAAAACGCATACAAGTTCATTAATAAGTGGAAAGACAGAACCGATTACCTGCAGGAACCGGTCGTTCTAAAAGAGGCCCTGGATGAATATGAAGAGTGGGACAGAAAATGGGGCACAAGCGGTGACCAGGGTTACTATTTTGGCCTAAGGCGCTCCCAGGAACAGGATAACGCTCAGTTAAAGGCTGTAACGAACAAAATAAAGGACATGAGTATAAAAATCGCCAACGATATCCAGTTTTTTACAATTAGGTTAGCAAAAATTCCGGAAGATAAACAAAAAGAATTTTTAGAATACGAACCTTTATCTCCATATAAGCACTATCTTGAGACCTTATTCGCGGAAGCACGTTATATTCTTAGCGAGGATGAAGAAAAGATCCTGAACCTTGTCGGTCCCACCTCTTATTCCAACTGGGTACGGATGGTTTCGGAATTTATGTCTAAGGAGGAAAGGGAGGTTTTGGACGAAGACGGTAGAAGGGCGGTGAAGAATTTTTCCGAGATACAAAGTTTGCTCAGCAGTAGAAATAAAAGGGTTCGGGACGAAGCTGCGAAGGTTTTCAATGCTGTATTGGAGAAACACTCGGATTCGGCTGAGGCGGAAATGAACTCGATACTTGAGTTTAAAAAAGTGAATGATAATTTGCGTGGTATCGAAAGACCGGATTTCCCAAGGCATTTAGGTGATGACATTGATTCGGAAGTTGTGGATTCTATGTTGGATGCGGTTTCTTCAAGATTTGACCTGGCGCACAGGTTTTATGAACTAAAAGCTAAACTTTTCAAAGTACCAAAACTGGCTTACCACGAACGTAATGTGCCTTACGGTGAAGTGGAAGAAAAATATTCCTGGGAGGACGCGGCAGGGTTGGTCAATAAGGTATTTGCAAATTTGGATTATGAATTTGGGAAGATCTTTAGTGAACTGGTGGATACCGGAAGGTTCGATGTATATCCGAAAAAAGGAAAGTCCGGAGGGGCATATTGTACGTCTGGAAGTACAAAACAACCTGTTTATGTTCTATTAAACCACACAGATAAGCTAAAGGATGTTCTTACCCTGGCGCATGAAGCCGGTCACGCGGTAAACGATTATATGGTAAATAGAAGCCAGAACGAGCTTAGTGCCGGAACCCCGTTATCCACCGCAGAAGTAGCCAGTACCTTTATGGAGGATTTTGTATTTAAGGAGCTATTAAAAGAAGCAGATGACGGATCACGTCTGGTGTTGATGGTGGACAAGCTCAACGACGACATTTCTACTATTGCCAGACAAACAGCGGCATATAGGTTCGAACAAGTGCTGCATACTACATTTAGGGAAAAAGGTTATCTGTCCAAAGAAAATATCGGAACGCTTTTTAGGGATAAAATGGATGCGTATATGGGTGAATTTGTGGAACAGTCACCCGGTTCGGAGAATTGGTGGGTATACTGGGGACACTTTAGAAGGTTCTTTTACGTTTATTCCTATGCTAACGGGCTATTAATTTCCAAGTCTTTACAGAACTCGGTAAAACAAGATCCGGTTTTCATAAACAAGGTTAAGGTGTTTTTGTCAGCGGGCAGTGCGGATTCTCCCAAGAATATTTTTAAGAAGATGGGTATTGATATCACCGACAGGTCCTTTTGGAACAGCGGCCTGGATGAGATTGAACGCTTGCTTGTTGAAACGGAAGCGCTTGCCAGGAAATTGAAAAAGATCAGTTAACTTGCAATATTTAACTTCGTTGTAATGCTTATTGACAAATACACCGAACTTATAGTATAACCCTATTAACTTTGAAAGCGTTTAGAAAGTTATCTGCCCGTCAAAAATGAAAAAATATAAGAAACTTCTGAAAAGATTTGTTCTTTCAGGTTTAAGAAATAATAAACTTTTTATAGTATCTGCTTTATTCTCAATCTCTCTTAATATAAGTACGCCTTTTATAGTTACGTATGTTTCATACGCTGAAGAACCGGCCGAAGTGACGGAAGTTACCGAACTTACGGAATCGACCGAATCAACCGCAGAAGAGCCTCAGGGCGATATTCTTGAGGATGGGGCTTCAGACGTGCGTTTATTTGAGGAAGAATTAACCGAAGCAACGGTCACAGAAGAAACCACCACCGAGGAAACTTCTGAAGAAGTGATCGCAGAAGAAGAGCCTGCGCAGGAAGAAGATACCCTTTTTTTAAACGTTATGAGTTTTGGCTTGTTTTCATTGCCCTCAATCTCCTGGCCCTCATCCTGGGTGGACTACTTAACAAAAGATGGCCGTACGGTAAATGACTTTGAAGACGATAAATATGGTTTTAACGACGACTCAAATGGCGGAACGAACGTATCTCCAACAGAAATCGATATTGCTTCAGGAGCTCTCAAGTCCGGTTCTAATCCGGGGGATTACCCTTCACTTCAATACTATTACAATGACGGAGGTACGAACCTTTGTTCAGCCTCATCCGACGATGTTCTTTATTTAAGAATGAGACTTGACGGTTCGCCCGTAGCCCCGGGTGGGTCACAAGCTGCATACACCTCTTACCACTGGGATTTTCTCGTTGACATAAATAAAGATGGGCTGAGCGATTTTGTAATTGACGTTTTCGGCGGGTCTACAAAAAATAATATAGGGGGAGGTTCGCAAGGTACGGTAGGAGTTTACCCCAGTGATACTGGTGCAACAACTTACACACCTGCGAACGTGGCATGGTTCGCAAGGGCTGATGACACGGATAACCTTTACACACGTGTAACTTCAGAAACCTACGGTGACAGTAATTCTTCAAACGATCAGTATTATATGGAAGTGGCCATACCTTTAGGTGAAGTTAACGGTTCGTTTGAATCGGGCTTGTGCGGTGACAGGGATCTGAGTAACAGACTGTTCGCGTCAACCTCGGCATCAAACACCGATCCTCTTCAAAAAGACTGGATGGGATCCGAAGCGTTTTTTGTCAGCTACGATGAGAGCAAAGATGTTGAGAATGTCACGCGTACTGGTGCTACAACTGAGGCTAACCCAGCAAGACCGGGAGACGTTCTGCGATACACATTAAGCGTTGAAAATGACGGAACAAGATTGATACCGGGATTTGTCATTTATGATGATATTTCTGATATTCTCCAGTACGCTGCATTAACTTCGACGGATCCCGACGGTAACGGTAAAACCGCTTATCTTGACGGAGATGTGATCAAATGGCCTGCGCGTGATATTGCTGTCGGAGCTACGATCTCAGAGCAGTTCGAAGTTACGGTTAAGCCCGCAGATCAGTGGCCAACCGGCGACGACTTTGTATTAACGAACGTATACGGCGATACAGTTAATGTGCACCTGTTGACAGAAGGAGCCGTTATTGCTTGTAAATACGAGGATCTGAACGGAAATGGCGCAAAAAATGACAGTGAGCCGATGCTTTCAGGATGGACAATGACCCTAAATTCCGGCACCGTTCAACAAACCACGGAAGAAAACGGCTGTACGACTTTTACAAATGTTCCTGCAGGAAGACACACTGTAACCGAAACTTTGCAGAACGGATGGTACAACTCTACGGCGTTGACTCAAAATGTTGAGGTGGCAGTTGGTCAAACCACGACCGTTAATTTTGGAAATTATCAAAAAGCTACACTTAATGTCACTAAAGATATCAGGGCTTCCGATGGCTCAGACT
>LCBS01000053.1 GCA_000997355.1 candidate division WWE3 bacterium GW2011_GWB1_41_6 | reverse complement strand
AAAATGGAAATATTTGGATTGACAATATTGGCAGTTGTAGCCATAGCATTGTTTATTGTCGGATTGGGTATTTTTAAGGTTAATCCTATGGTCGGATTAATCGCAGGTATTGGAGTATTCCTTGTTTTATTGGGAGTAATGTTAAGCGCATTTGGTGGTGTTGGCTTTATAAGCACATTGCTTAACAATGTATGGATGCAATACCTGACAATTGGAAGTGCCTCTTATGTTATAGGCACAATAGTAGGTATGTTCTTTTGAATGAAGAACTACAATAATGCCTTGTTTTTATTAGGCAAATATTTTTAAGGTAAAACGATGTACAAAAAAGGAATTGTGTTTCATCCGATAATATGGTTAGTCATAATCATAGGGCTTATAGCCTCTTTGATTGAAATAGGGAGGTTTATGGGCTGGTTAAATTAGTGAGGTGTTATAGATGAAAAAAAGTAAAGGAAAAGGATGTTGTAAAATAAATAGGGTGGTTATTTCCTTATCCATACTGGTTATGCTCATAGCGTTAGCCTTATCCGCCAGTGCAATGACTTTGACATTACAAACTACAACATGGAGCTTAAACACTTTGGTCAATATAAGCCTTGATGCAGTTGGTACTGAATCAATAGGAGAAAATGTTACGAATGTGGCAATATTCGCATCTTCCTCATCTACTGCAAATAGTTCCACAAGCAAACTGATTAATCTGACAAATGCCTCTGATAAGAACTTTATGGATATGGCTAGTGCAAACTTTACTTTTGGCTCAAATATTGTTTTGGAAGATGCAAACAATTATATAATTACTGCTGTTGTTACCGGAAATGGCGGTGCTGATGCAAAGGCATTGGCTGGCACAACTGCCACAATTGACAGAACAGCACCGACAGCACCAACATCATTGCAGCCAACCGATAATGCAGATAACTCTTCTACTGATGATATGGCTTTTACTATTGCTGTAAATGGAGCTAATACGACTGGTTGTGTGCTGTATTTTAGTGGCTCAAATCCCGGAAGTAGTGCATACACCATGACCCATTCTGGCGATGCTTGTACTTTGACTATTAGTGATATAGCGGAAGCATCATATAGCTGGTATGCGACTGCAACTGATGGCACTAACACCTCTGCAAATAGCGGTATTAACAAGTTTACCATAAGTCAGCTTGGCAGTGATGTCGGCAAAAGGGCATTTATTATTGGTGGTGGTGCCAGTGGTGGAGATGTAACTAAAGAAGAGGTTGGTGTAGCTTTAGGCATTATGCAAGCAGAAGATGCTGGAGCAAAAGCAGGAACCGCCTTTAAAAAAGAGTTTACTGACAAAAAAGAATTAGCCAAAACGGGCATAGGCGTTGGCACTGGTGCTGTTGTGGGGATGGCAATTGGCACTTTTGTGTTGCCGGGAATAGGCACAATAGCAGGGTTGCCTGTTGGTGCTTTCGTAGGAGGCTTTTTAGGCGCGTTAGCATAGTTTTACTGCCGCAGCCCTATGGTAGGTTTGCCAGTCCTCACCATAGGGCGTTTTTTAAATCCAAGCCCTAAAATAAACTATAATTTAAGCTAAAATGAAAGAGATGTGTAAAACTACCTTTAAGTGGAATAAACGCCTTGTAGGGCTTAAAAATAGCCTTAAAATTGATTCTGGTAGGGGGCAGATACAACTTATTATACTTTTGACTTTGGCTTTGTTGGTTTTGATTTTTGTGCCGTTTAGCATAGGCATATCAGCATTTTTCCTGAGCAAGAATGTTTTTGTTTTGCTTGGCTTATTTTTGGCTGTTTTAGGAGCAATAGGCTTATTATGGCTGCCCGTGCCTAAAAATATTGCGTTAGTATTGCTTTATACGGGAGTTGTGTTGGTATTTGTGCCAATTCTCTTTAAGCAATTAGGAGGTATTACTCTGGCGAGTATGTTACCATGAAATGGCAAAAAAAAGGCATTGTGGGGATATTGGCAAATCCCTTTATTTTAATTGCTTTAGTTATCTTAATTGCCATTATTGCTTTTAATGTACCCTCTGGTAAATTCCTAAGTATTTTTTCTTCGATTAGTTTTGCAGGAAGGGGATGGAATGTTGAAGTGAGTGATGCAAGAATACAATCAAATGGCTATCCTTGCTCACCTGGAAGTGCAAGTTACACTTTTGAAGGTGAAACTTTGGTTATGAGTGGCTCTGCTTCAGGTTCTCAATCCCAGGGGTGTGTTGGCCCAGGCAGAGTAGTAGCTACTACCGATATAACTAATGATGATGAAGTTATGGTCTTATTTGATGGGTATGGAACTGCAAGTGCAGGAGGTAGTAGTGCATCAGGCAGTTATAGCTTAATTACATCCGTTATAGATGTAAATGGCATTGAATTATCACAAGCAAAAGAAGTGGCGGCTTCTTCAAGAGGTGTAACATCTGCCTCTGCCTCATTTGAGCCTCAAATATTCTCATTTAAAAATAATTTTGATGGAACGTGGTCTAGTATACAGAGTTTTGGGATTGGGGATGTTTTTATTAAAAAAGAGACAATGGTGATGACTCCCCCTATCAAGCTCAGATTAATCTCTGAAGCATCAGTTGGCTTGTCAGATGGCTCCGCTTCCGCAAATGGCATTTCCAGATTTTACAATGTTGTTTTTAAGGAAAATGGCTTTGCGGTATGCAAGGCAGATGAGGTTTTAGTTGATAAGGTATGCCAAACTTTAAGTTCAATTTTACTTAAAAATGAAGAAGCTATAAAAGAAAGCTTTGATGAGAAATTGGCAAGAATTGAAGCAGAACTATTAGCTAAAAATCAGGGATTGACTGAAGATTTGACAAAATTGCAAGCCCAATTAGAGCAACAGGGGATTACACAGCATGAAATAGACTTATTAAAAGTGCAGATAGCCATACTGGAGAATGAGCTAAAAACCGACCCGAATAACCAACTGCTTCAAAACCAGTTAGATGAGTTAAAGTCGCAGGATTTAGCGGGCAAGATTGCCAGCCTGCAGTCAGAGCTTGATGGGGCAAAACAGCAGTTAGCAGATGTTCAGGCTGGAGATAAGACTGTTGTTAATGTTATTGAGGCTAATGAGAAAATACAAGAGCCGAACATAATCAAAAGATTCTTTAATAGGCTTATTGCATGGATGCAAAACTTATTTGCATAAAACTAGGAGGTAACTGTGAAGTGAGAAAGGTGCAGAGGGCAATTTTAATTCTTGTTGTTTTGTCCTCTGCGTCCTCTGCATAATACAACAAAATGAACAAAAAGGTGTTTTTAATAATAGGGTTAGTCTTTATAGCTGCCTTGCCACTCATAACTTACTATGAGGCAATATTTCTAAAGCAGGATTTTGAATATATGCTGATATTAAATTCTGCTGAAACACTGATATTTATAATTGGATTATTAAGTGGTTATTTTTATACTATGGCTTATGTTTACAGGAATAAAGATTATTTTTATTGATGGTTTTGGGAATGGTTTTAGTTAGTTATAATAGCCAAGCATCTCTATACTGGAATGCCACATTTAACGATAATTCAAGTGTAGGAGATACGATGAGTTGTTCTATTTCAAGTGGTGAATTAAATTGTGAAGATGGTGAAAATGCGATTATAGTTCACCAATTAATCAATATGTCTTTAAAACCAATAAATAATACTATCGATTTTAGAATTAAGTTTGAAACAACAACTGCCAATGGTGATGTTATTTATTATAAAGTAGAAAATAATACTGATGTTGTTGTTGAAAAATTGAGATGGAAAGTTAGAAAACCAATCAGCGGTGATATGATTTTACGGAATCCGGGCAATGAAGATTTTACTTTAACCGGAATAACTTCTGATGGAACTTACCACAACCTAAAGTTCAAAAACTTACCAAATAATTCTGTCGAGGTTTTTGTCAATAACAGCTATCTTGGAAACCATTTATTCGGTTCTTCTGCTATCATAGGCAATGCAACATATCTTTTATTTCGCTCATCCGCAAATTTTACAATTGATTATGTTGCTCACTATACCGATAATGATACAATTGCTCCAGAAATCAATATGAGTTTGAATATAAGTAATTTTCAGCAAAATGATGTAATTAATATATCAGCTAATATAAGTGATGATTATGGTTTAAGCTTTTGTCAATTCATCATAAATCAATCTGGGAGTAGGGAATATCTAAATAAATCACTTAATGGGCAAGCGGACAAATGTTCTCAAAACATAACTATTACAAATAATGGCGTTTTAGTAAATATTACTTTAAGAGTTAATGATACGTCTAACAATTTTCAACAAGAAGAACGATTAATTTTATCAGGTGATACAATTAATCCCACTTTAACAGCCTGTACTCTAAGTTCAGCTTCAATAACAGACACTTCTGGAAATACTATAGATTTAAGTTGCAATGCAACAGACAATGGAATTATAAGCAGTATGGTTTTTACAATAAACGGAAGCCTGAATGTATCAAGAAGCTTCAGTATAACACAAAGCTCTTCAGTATCTTCAACTTACTCAATTTTCAGCAGTTCTGAAACATTAAAAGTCGGCTCTTACTCAATAAGCCAAGTCAATGTAACAGATACTTCAAATAACAAATTAAGCAATGTGACAAATGACTTGCATTTTTCAGTAACATCAGCACCATCAGGAAGTACTCCATCCAATGGTGGAGGAGGTGGAGCAAGTACAACAACCACAATTAGCTATTTAAATGGCACACCATTGTTAAGTTTTGGCATTGCTGAATTAAGTTTTTTTGTGGTCACAACCCCCTCTGAAAGCCAAAAAATAATCAAATTTATTAACATGGGCAATGTAAGCTTTACAGGTGGCAAAATTGAAATTCAGGGTAGCATAGAGCCTTATATCCAGGCAAGTGTATGCAACCTTAATGTAAGCAACTGCAAAATTAGGGATATTGAATTAAAATCAGGACAAAATGCCTTTTTAGTAGTAGATGGCAATTTCACCCAGAAAATCGAAAGCGGAGTTGCCGGAATAATAAGGCTTAATGGCAACAAGGTGTTTGACCTGGCAGTTGTCGCTGACAGGCCTCCATTGTATAATAAAGCAGTACTGCCTTTTGTAAAGCAAGGCTTTTCAGAGCCAATTGCCTATGTTATAGGTTATTCACTTACCTCATTAATTGTATTAGGTTCATTATTTTTTATAAAGGGGATAGCAGCATGACAATTTACAGGCTTCAAATAAAAGAAATAATGAAAAGAGCGGGGCTTAATCCGGCAGATTTTATAAAGGCAGAACTAACAGAGAGCGGATTGCATATTAAGGTTACACAACCAAATTTCGGTTTAAAAAGGAAGATTATGCAGGAAATAAGCAAAACTAAAGATATAAAAAAAGCATTAAATGAGGCTTTAGATGACACAATTGGGAATTATTGAAGAGGACAAAATGACTCAATATATATCAAGAAAGCTAATGGATTTTGAAAGGGAAAACAGAATGTATTATCATAAAGTGGATTATGACCATGCTTTAAGAACTTATGCAGATATGCTAATATTTGGGCGAACAGAAAACGGACAAGGAAGCACAAGTCTGCCTTTGCCTATGCTTGTTAATATTGTGGATGAGCAGGGAAGGGCTATGCCTTATGCCAGAAATATGCCATTTAGGTTTATTAAAGGGCATGGGCAAATGGTATCTGGAGATTACAGTTATTTACATCAAAGAAAATTAATGAAAGAACAAGGAGAAGTCATGGGCTTGGATTTAATGAGAGAATTAAGTCATAAAGGCAATATGTTTTTTTAAATTACTTTTATTAATGAGGAACAGCTTAATATGAAACAACTTAATGAATTAACAAAAGAACAGCAGGAAGAAATAAAGAAGTTAGTCATAGAAAGGCTGAAAAGGCTTCCTCCAAATGTAAGCTTTTCAATAGGGTAAAAATGAAACAAAACAATAACTCACACTCATTTCTAAAGGAATACGCCCCTTTAAATGAGGACAAGCCTTCGGGTTCTGATTCACCTCTTTTCCCGAAGGCATTTTTTACAATACAATGAAACTAAAGCCATTAATCTTAATCCTTGCAATGCTTTTGTTAGTTAGCATGGCAAATGCCCAAAATGTAAATGAAGTCAATATCCAGAAATTAATCAATGCAACTATCTTCAAGCAGCCGACAATCAATGCTTCTATTGAAAATTCAACAAACAAGAATGTTGCCTCTGGCATGGTTGGGACTATGTTTAATCAGTCGTCAGTTTGCATAAACCAGAGTGTGGGTGGATGTTATTGGGAAATGGATGTTCCAGCAAGTTCGCAGGCTTATGTTGAATGGACTAAAAAAGGAAGCCAGGTGCTTCTTAACAATCCAGATACAAATATGTCAGGAGGCGGCTGGTTTAATATTTCCTCAAAGGCAGGCGGTTATAGGAAGTTTTTTGACAGCTATGATGTCAATGCAGATGGGAGGGGAATGGAGTTTTACTGGACAGGAGCAGACCAAAGCGACCAATTAAACATAGCTATCTATCCTCAAACTGGCTCTTCGCAATTTGCAAGAGTGCAATTAAACGGAGCCCCTGTGAATGCATGGCAGCATGTTTGGTTTGATTGGAATGATAC
>LCBS01000052.1 GCA_000997355.1 candidate division WWE3 bacterium GW2011_GWB1_41_6 | reverse complement strand
TCAGGCCTTGAATGTTCTGGAAAACGAAGAAAAAAGTACGGACCGCGTGCTGGAATTGAAATACAACGGATACACATATACTATCAAACCCGAAAACATAAACCTTGAATACAACTGGGGTGCGTCCGTAAGCAGAGCTTTCGAAGTTGGACGTTCCGGGAACTTTTTAACCGACAATAAAGACAAATTAGCAGGACTTTTAAAAACTCTTTATATCCCCGCTTTCTATGAACTGGATAATAACAGCCTTAGCAATATACTGCTGACGGTGAAAGGTGAGGTGAATAAAGAAGCCAAAAACGCGCAGTTCGTTCTGAACGAGAAAGAACTGGAAATAGTGGCGTCGGTAGAAGGACTAGAGCTAGATGACCAGACACTGTACGACTTGATAGTCGATTCATACAATGACCTGGATTTTTCGGCAAAGCAGCTCAAACCCGAAGTCCGCAAACCAGATGTTCACAAAGAGGACCTGGAACCGGTGAAGGAACAGGCAGAAAAAGTGGTTTTTAATCCGCTTGTAATTAAGCACGAGCAGAAAACTTGGAAGCTTACACCTGAGCAGATAATCGATCTTATAAGCGTGGAGGGAGAAAATGGAAATCCCGAACTAAGACTAAACAAAGCACGCTTCGAAGCGTATCTCGAAAGTCTCGGCCAGGAAGTAAGCGAGCTTCCCCGCGGTAGAGTTACCGGTATGGATGGAAAGCGGGTTACAGGTTTTGAGATCACAAAAAGCGGTAAGGAGTTAGATACCAAGAAGTTCACACAGGATTTTAGGGAAGCATTGTTTGAGATAAAACCTGATGTGGTCATCGCAATGCTGGAAATATCCGGGAACAGTGATCCGGAAAAATATGGTATTTTAGCACTTCTTGGGGAAGGTGTTTCAAAGTTTACGGGCTCTGCGAGAGGCAGAATAAAAAACCTTTCTCTCGCCGCAGAAAGAACGAATGGAATACTTGTTCCTCCGGGGGGAATTTATTCGTTCAACAAATCGGTAGGAGAGATCAGCGGAAAAACCGGATATGACACTGCTTATATAATCTCAGGAGGACGCACGGTTTTAGGAGAAGGCGGAGGGGTTTGCCAAACATCAACAACACTATTCAGAGCGGTTCTGAACAGCGGACTTCCTATTGTAACCAGATATGCCCACGCGTACCGCGTGTCTTATTATGAGATCGGGAGTCCTCCCGGTATAGATGCAACAATTTTCCAGCCTTCAGTGGATTTTCAGTTCAAGAACGACACACCAAATTACATCTTAGTCCAGGCACTACCCGTTCCCGAAGAAAGTACTCTACTTTTTAGAATTTACGGAACACCGGACGGCCGCGAGGTCTCGATCACCGAACCGGTCGTAAGCAATGTGTCACCCCCAAAGGCACAACAAAACAGGTGGATTTTCCCGCGTGGGGAGCAAACGTGTACTTTACGAGAGAAGTTAAAAGGGACGGAGAAACACTGTTCAAAGACGCGTACAGCAGCAAATTCCAGCCCTGGAGAGCGGTTTATCTGGTAGGAACCAAAGAGGATTAACGGTTTCTTAGATTTATCCCCACAACCGTAGATGACGCTTCCTTTTCCTTTGAGATGGTTATAGTAGCAAGGAATTTATCGTTCTTATATTTATCAATTATCAGGTCGGAACGTTCAATATTATTCTCAACCTCCCAACCCTTTTCCATCAGCACGTTCTTGTAAAAACTTTGAACCTCCTCAGGTGTCCGCGCCACCTCAAGTGTAACCTGCCTGCCCAGATCGGTTTCGGTAGTTCCAAGCTCCTTTGTTCCCTGCATATAAGGAAGTTCCTGGATCGTTGTGCTGGTAACTCCTCTTACCTCGCGAACCTGCTTTAACGCTTTTGGACGGTATAGATAAAAGTTGGCATACGCTCCTATAGCCACAATAAGCAGGGCGGCGGCGATTGAAATGTAGACTACCGGTATTTTTTTCATATTTTTGTACGAACTATTCCTACCCGGAGATAATGCCGAGTGAGAACATTATACTCTATATAAGGTTATGTTCTCAAAATTGTGTTTGGTTTTGGTATAATGAGTGGCGCTATTGTTGTTGCGAACGGCTTATTGTCGCACCTACTGTTTAGGCCCCATCGTCTAGCGGTCCAGGACGCTGCCTTCTCAGGGCAGAGATCGCGGGTTCGAATCCCGCTGGGGTCACCAGCAACAGGTTTATGCCATAATAAGGAAATGATTAAAATCATTACTCTATCGTTAGTCATTGTTGTTTTTATTTGTAATGTTAAAAATGCTTTTTAAGCGACCACGCATCGGTATAATTGTTTTACTTGTTCTTATAGTTATTTTTGCGTTGTTTAAAATATCTAGGTTTTCTGATCCTCAGACGACATTATCTAAAAATAACACACGTTTTGAATTGACGACGGATAATCCATTTGGCGTTATGATCGGTGCGCCCTTGGGGATGAGTTTGAACACAAAGATGCAAGCGGCCAAGCAACTTGGCGTTACGTATTACCGACCAACAACCGCAATTTTCCTTGATAAATGGAACGGTACTTGTAAAGAATGTGCTGCAGCAAGCAGGAATGGCTTAAGACTTATTCTCACGATACGAAACGGTGGTGGGCATGGAAATCCTAGCACTCCACCGAAAGACGAAAAGGCTTACTTGCAACAAGTTAGCGAAATTTTGGATACCCATAAACCAGAGGTGCTTGTTGTAGAAAACGAAGAAAATTCTATGGAACTTTTTTACACGGGCACACCGCAGGAGTATCACCGGGAATTAAAAATTGCCTGTGATTTAGCGCATTCAAAAAACAGCAAATGTACCAATGGTGGACTAGTCAGTTCATTGGTTATTGGTCTCGTCTATGATAATTATATTCAAAATGGCCAATTACAAAAAGCCGAGCAGTTTTTAGACAAAGCCCTAACTTCAGAAAAACTCACAGAATTTAAGTCACAACAAACCAAAGTTGAAATGCAACTTACTCGTGGAACAGGGTTATTAACAGGATATAAAAGTGCCGGAGCTGACTATGTTAATTTTCATTGGTACTCGGATAGTCCTGAAGCCCTAGCTGAGGCAAAAGTATATATCGAACAAGTGACTGGTCTGCCTGCTATTTCCAATGAAATAGGGCAGCAAAAGAATGTAGACCCAAACCAAGTTACTTCTCTTATGAACAAAGTTGTTGAGTTAAAAATCCCTATTGCTGTATGGTACTCGGTAGATACGCTCACACATGGTCAAGCAAAAAGTTTAACTGATTTGAACGGAACACTTCGTGAAAATGGAATTGCTTTTCAAGAATTTATACAGAAAAACTTCAATTAATAAAACTTAACTCTTAGAGTCTTGCAAAAGTGCATATTAAGCTCTCGAAGAGGTACTCACAAAACGGGACAGTAGGGTCACCACTACATAACCTGTAAAACATCCCTATTGACAGTTTTAAATACATATTGTATCAATATGGGTAAGATTAGATGTTAGTCAATACCAAAAATAAACTAATCATAGCCCTCATCACACTTTTATCAGTTCTATCAATTGTTGGCCTAAAATCCGTTCACGCAGGACCTGCAAGGCAGTCACTTGATATAAAAAGCGTAAAAATCGATTTTGATACACCTATTGATCTGGACGTTTTTATTGAACTTCAAAAGAATCATAAATTTAAACAGCAAATTCTCGAAGGTGAATTTACTTATGACGGTACACCGATACACGATTTTTATATAATAAACGAATCAAATAAAATTCAGGATATAAAATCCGAATATATTAAAAGCCGAAAAGGCTTGATTACTGATACCAACAAAAATAATCCATCAAGCAAAAACGGGGAAATTCCTACTTTCGATAACATTACTCTCACTAATGTCACACTCATTGGTGAAGGAAAGAGTGTAGAGGCTATTAAAAAAGATATTTCCAATAAAAATATCAAAGTTAAAAATCTTAACGAAAAAGATTTGGGGGAGATAAAACCAAAAGATAAAGTTGCTCCAAAAAAGGTTCCCACACCTGATGAATCACAAATGGAATCGGTTACATCAGCTGCTGTTGTTCCGTCAATTCCTATGAGCGGAACTTCATATTTTTATACTTCCTCAGCAGGCGGACGCTACGTCCAGCAGAATATGACTTGGCCTTCAGTCAGCTTTGGAGCCGACCAGACGTATGAACATGACGTCTTCTTATACAATTACGATAGAAAAACATATTTAAACGGCGCCAGTATCGCATACCCCGGATGCTTTCCTACAACAACGTATGCCGCTACAAGCTGGCCATCCGAATCAAAACCCTATCTGGATACCAGATTTTCCGACAGTCTTTCTTTCTGCGAGATAGATGAATTATCTTATACGATTGGTGCCGCGCAAGCAAATGCCATTAAAGCTAATACAAATTATTACACATATATTAGAACTGCCATTGGAAACGATACTGCGGATAAGTTTAAAGTCCAGGCACAAATCGGCCACCGTACACCCAGTGGATGTTACACAACCTGGTGTAGTTTTGGTGATGCCTCATATAATTTAGTTCCTGCATGGAGCACTGTTGTACCGGGAACTTTATCATGGCAGTACGGGCAATCTATCCCCAACGCTCCCAGCAACGTTTCAATAACTGATCCAACTGCCAACAGTTTAAGAGTGAATTTTACAGATAACGCTTCAAACGAAACAAATATATATGTAGAACGAAAAACCGGTACGGGAGGAACGTGGGTTTCTCTTGCATCTTTCGGGACGCTTACCGGAACAGGAAACTGGTACTGGATTAATTCTTCACTAGCTTCGAATACAACATATTGTTACAGACTAAAGGCGACGAACAGTTCGGGAAGTTCACCATATTCAAATGAAGCCTGCGGAACAACTACAGGTTCAAGCACAAGAAGTGAGGTCATAACTGATGATAAATCAAGCTATTTTACAAAAGGAGGAAGTTATTGGTGGGAAGCCAGTATCGGCTACAACTCACATATGTTCTGGACATATGTCAACGGAAGCTCGGTCTCCAGCTGGGGTGAAAACTTCAATTAATAAAACTTAACTCTTAGAGTCTTGCAGAGGTGCATATTAAGCTCTCGGGGGGAAACTATGAAGTATACGTATACGTACCTAATAATTACGCCACCACAGCAAATGCCAAATATACAGTTTACTATAACGGCGGGTCAACAGTAAGAAGTATTAACCAAAACAACTACTACAACGCATGGGTTTCAATAGGTACATATAACTTCACTTCCGGCACTACTAAACGTATTAGACTAACAGATGCTACCGGTGAAACCAATTATAATCTCCGCGTCGGTTTTGATGCTGTAAAATTTACTCCAAGATAGTATGAAACTAAAAGATATTAATACTCTTGTGATAGGTCTTTTTACCTCTTTGTTAGTGTTGGTTTTAACAACACTCAAAGGTGTTGAGGTGCTTAATAAAACAGATCTCGAAAACATTTCGTGCGGGTGGCCATTGACATTTATCGAACAAAACCAAGGCAGACTAGACCCACCTTTCCCCTGGAAAGTTAACTGCCATTTTTTTAGCCTGGAATTTCCCACACAATATAACTGGATAAACTTTGGATTGGATATGGTCTTTTACTTTCTCGTTACTATAGCTGTGTTAAAAATATTCTTAATGATTCGCACTTCGGAAAGAAAGTGAGATTTACTACCGATAAAACACAGACTGCAGATACTTATAATACTTATTCGCTTTTATCGGAATAGTGCCGTGTTGTGCCAGCATATATACAAAACCCCATCGTCTAGCGATCCAGGACGCTGCCTTCTCAGGGCAGAGATCGCGGGTTCGCATCCCGCTGGGGTCACCATAAGAGATTTAGACTTTTTATACTCCTCGTTCAGTTTGAATAGACTTTATAAATTAGATGGTACATATGGTATATAATATTAGACGGACCGTTCCTCAACTAAGCATCCATCACCGGCCATTAATACTACAGGTTGACCTTGCTTTTAATTTAATTTATAATGACGGCATCAAACTAAGAATAGGAGAAACTATGCAAACAGCAGTTATTCACGCTTGTAAGGTTGGGAGCGACGAAGTTCTCGCAACAAACGAGC
>LCBS01000051.1:4539-7834 GCA_000997355.1 candidate division WWE3 bacterium GW2011_GWB1_41_6 | reverse complement strand
AACAAAAAGGGACCCGAGGACAGCATACCTCATACTTCTATCAGCCATAAAATACTTCAAGTAAAAATAAACGGATATTAACGTAAACGTCAGAAAATAGTTGTCAGTCATAAAAGTAAAAGCTGAAGCAAATATCAAAGGATTGAATAAAAACAACAAACCGGATACAACTAAATAATTCCGGGGAACTTTAAATAACTTCAGAATCTTAACAAAAAACAGCAGTCCGACAAGCGTTACTATAAAAGTAAGAACTTTCAGACTTGCAAAACTATACCCAAACAACTGACCCCAAAATAAACCTAGAAATCCTTGGGAAATAAAAGATGGGTCCAGTTCTGCGCTCAGAGTGAAAATACCTTTTGAAAAAGCTTCAACCTGACGCACAAAAACCCAATCATCATTTACGGGGAAATTACCAAACATGTCTTTATTATAGTATAAGCAACCTGTATGTTCTAAAATAAGAAAGTATACCTATGAACGAAACAACTCACACCACACCTGAAGAGTATAAGAAGATCAAATTAAGTGAAACTTGGGATGTAACTATATGGGTGCTTGGCCAGGTTTACAAGATGATGCCAGTAAAGCTAATTCTTTACATTATCGGCCAAGCAATGCAAAATCTCTACGGACTAGGTAACTGGTATATATTCGCGAAAACTTTGGACCGCATAATTTCTATACTACAAAACCCAAACCCAAGTATTACGTCGATCTACCCTTATCTGGGCGTAATGCTTGTCTATAATCTTGCAGGCACAGTGATCAACCTGTTCGTTAACTACAATAGAAACTATATTCAAAACCTGTCACGTCCTTTGTTCAGGCAATTGTTCTACACTAAACTTCACAAATTAGGTATTCAAAACCTCGAACAACCGGAGGTTAACAACCGGATTCATAGGGCGGATGAGTATCTAAGTCAAATTCCATCCTATATAAACGGGTCAGTTGAGTTGATTGTAGAGGTCATTCGTACAGTAGTTACTTTAGGAATTATTTTTACGATCACACCTTACCTTGCATTGCTTATTGCTTTATCAGCTATTCCATTCATTTTGTGGGACCGCAAGTATAGAACTTTGCTCCACAAATTCAGTTTTGAAAATACCGAGGGTAATCGTGTATCTAACTTTACAGCGAACGATCTATCAAATTCCAACAAACTTCAGGAAATAAACATAAATAAGGCTTTCAATTTCCTTGATGATAAATTCATATCTTTTAGAAAATGGTTCGTAATGAGTTATATAAAACTTATTAAAAATTGGATCAGCGGTAATAACACTGCAAGATTAATATCGGATATAGTTGTTTTCATGGCATATATAAAAGTTTTCACAAATATGATTAGCGGTTTGATAAGTGTAGGAACAGTTACTTTCCAACTTCGCACGTTGAGTGATTTCCAAAACTCGTTAATGAACGTAATGAGACGCATGAACGATTTGTTAGAATCTTCCATCCAGATCAGGGAAGTGTACTTATTGTTTAGAACTGAACCTGCTTTTCCTGACGGGACAATTTCATTTCACAAGCTTGAACAAGGTCCGGAAATTGAGTTCAGAAATGTTGATTTTAAATATCCAAATTCGGAAAAACTCGTTCTAAAAGACCTGAATATTAAAATAGCCTCGGGAGAAAAAGTGGCTATTGTAGGCCATAACGGTGCCGGAAAGACTACGATGGTTAAACTTCTCGCCCGTATATACCAAACAAGCGGAGGCGAAATTCTTATTAACGGCCAAAATGTCAACAAGCTAAAAATAGGGGATCTTTACGATAATATGGGAATCCTATTTCAGGATTTTAATGTGTATTCTCAACTAACAGTCAGAGAAAATATATACCTGGGTAATCCCATAGAACCCGTTAACGAAATGGCAATTAGATTAGCTGCCCAGGCGGCAGATGCTACCGATTTTATTGAGGAATTTCCCGACAAATATGACCAGGTACTAAGCGAGAAGTTCAAAAAAGGAATCCGCCCTAGCACAGGGCAATGGCAGAAACTGGCAATAGCGAGGTTTTTCTATAGGAACGCACCTTTGGTGATATTTGATGAACCTACCGCCTCAATAGATGCTGTCTCCGAATATCATATTTTTAACAGAATTTACGAATTTTTCGAAAAGAAAACAGTTATTATCATCTCTCACCGCTTTTCTACTGTCCGTAATGCGGACCGTATATTAGTGGTGGATAAGGGCATGGTAATAGAAGAGGGGAATCACACCGAGTTAATGGCTCTCAACGGTAAATACACGGAAGCATTCATGCTACAAGCTAAAGGCTATGTTAGCGATATTACGAACAATGTTTAGTGTATTATTAAATAGAAACATGCTATGGCTAATAACCGTTCAAAAGTATTTACACCGGAATATTTTCGAAACCTACTATTTGGAGCAGAAGACAGTCTTGTATCAACTGTTGGTGTACTTTTCGGAGTCGCGTCATCTTCTGCATACACACAACAGCAAATACTAGTAACCGGCCTGATCGTAATAGCAGTAGAAGCTTTGTCTATGGGAAGGGTCCGGTGACGGTAAATCATCTCATATAGTTTCAGCCTTAATAATGTTCGCTTCATATGTATTCTTCGGGCTCATCACGTTACTTCCTTACCTTGTTATACCCGTCTCCTCTGCACGGTACATTTCACTAACTTTTACGTTGGTAATCCTATTCTTACTAGGATTTCTGCCTACCAGGAACATCAAATCTGCTATACGAATGGCAGTTATCGCAGGATTTGCAGTATTAATCGGTTTTGTAGTAGCAAGGTTTTTCAGCTCGGTGTAGGTTGTTTTTACATGCCTGTTTGTGTTACGCTTTACTAAATCTATGGAAGAAATACCGTCCATAATTCCTGTCTCGAATATTGAAAATGCTCCGCCCGCTTTAAATGTCAAAAGATATCTGACTGAACTAGCAGGACGCATACCAAAACCCTCCCAGGTTTCCCCTTCTATTACTTTAATTTGGTTTGGAACTTCTACGATTGCAGCAGTTCTTGTACTGGCCTTGTTAATTACCACTGTGACCACCCTTCCAAAAGTACCATCACAAAAATATCCGTTATTTTCCTCAAAGCCATTAGTTCTTGGCATAAGTACTGAAAAGATTTTTGGCAAAGATTCGAGAGCTGCAGTCCTAAATGAAGTTTTTAGCGATTACGGATGCCCGCTCACCGGGACCGGAGAAGTATTTGTTTCTGAAGCAGATAGGTACAATATACCCTACTGGCTTGTCGCAGCAGTTTCGTATCAGGAGTCAAGCTGTGGTA
>LCBS01000051.1:0-4531 GCA_000997355.1 candidate division WWE3 bacterium GW2011_GWB1_41_6 | reverse complement strand
GTAAGAAAATTCCCAGTGTTGATGGTGTCAAATCTTACAATGCGTGGGGGTGGGGTGTGTGGGGCGATAATGTGAACAGTTTTTCAAGCTGGAACGACGGTATACGTGTGGTATCAAAGTATTTTGGCGAGAAGTTCTACTCCAAAGGTACAACTGACCTTTGCACGATCATGAAGACTTATACCCCACCATCAAAAGGCTCCTGGTGTGAAGGTGTCGGTTACTTTAGGGATGTAATTGTCCATTACGAGTCCGACTAAAACCATTAACAAATTTATCAATTTATTTTCTTCTCAATCAAATATTGACCTATAGTGTTTGACATTTACCTGTGTTCTGGTATAATTGTTAACTGTTATGGTAATTATTTTGCCAACAACTCAATAACTCTGCCCCAAAACACGCCCTAGTTGTTATTAATATGAAATATAAAATTAACGTTATTACGTCAATATTTGTGCCTATTTTATTCATTTTTTCTCTAGCCGTTCTCACAAGCCCCAAAGCAGAAGCGTCTGATGAGGCGGGGGAGCCGTTCGAAAAAATAGAGTATAAAACTGTTGACCGGAGCGACATATTAAAACAGTTCTTCAATAAATATAATTCTCCATTAGTCGATCATGTAGACACGTTTATTGAAGTAGCTGATAAATATGATATCGATTATAGGATACTTCCCGCAATCTCCTGCGTGGAGTCTACTTGTGCAAAATTTTACATAAAAGAAACATACAACCCTTTTGGTTGGGGCGGGGGAAAGATCGACTACAATTCATTTGATGAGTCCATTGAAAGTGTCGGGAAAGGATTACATAAAGGATACATATCTAAAGGTCTTACAACTGTTGAACGGATAGCTCCTGTATACAATCCTCCTAATCCGGTTCATTGGGCGTTAAAAGTAAGATATTTCATGAATCAGATAAGTTAAGGTTGTCGTTTTGCTGTCCCAATGGATTGTTATTCTGATTCTTGTAAATACTTAATGAACCTACAGCCATTAAACCGTTCAAAGACACTGTTCTTGGATCCGGCTGGGATCCGTATAAAGTATTATTAATCAACCTTCTCAATATTTCATAGAAGGAGATCCCGTATATAGAAAGGATGGAAGACAGAGCAACGTCCATAATCTTCGGCCCGAAAGCGGGGTTGCAGTTCGCGTCTATAAAGTAGTATCTACCTGACTGGTCGATTCGGATATCAAACTTAGCGTAATCATACATCCTTGTAGCATCAAATGCCCTTTTCACATATTCACGTATTACGGGGTCGTCAAACTTCTCATACTTAAAGGTTGCTGCATTGGATTCTCCTAACCATTGTTCCTCAAAAGTAACAAAATTATATTTCTCATCAGGATTAAAAAACATCTTCTCACCGAGGTATACCTTCTTGTTCAAACCTTCCAATAAAATTGCCGTTACTTCGCGTCCCGCTATGAACTCCTCCACAACGACAGGCTGCTTATATGTAGTGATCAGGTATTTTAGACGTTCACGTAAATGCTTCTCGTTCTCGGAAATCGAGTCCTTTGTAATTTCAACTCCGCAGTGCACCTCGTTCAGTTTGGATATTAAAGGAAACCTCAGGTTGTAATCAATAGGATCGTTGGGCGTAGTAAAAAGCTGATAATGCGGGACAGGTATACCGGCACGCTGCAAGACTTCTTTTACCAGGAATTTGTCGGTATTGAACGCGTATCCAAAAAAATCTGCACCCGTATATGGTATTTCCAAAAAGTCCAGAATCGCCGGAACCGTGGCGGCAGAATAATCACTTCCTTTAACAGAGTAAACAAGGTTAAAAACCATTTCAGGTTTAAACTCTTTTAGGTTATCGATAAGATTTAGATCCGCCGGTAATGCTCGGCACTCAATTCCTAACTTCTCTATATAAGAAGTTATAATGTTCGCTTCTTTTTCAGCATCCTGTTCTGTTATATATAAAGCTTCAGTAGGGAAGTACTCACGTTTTGCGTCTGTATACAAAACCGCGACTTTCTGAGGAAGTTTATACCCTGTCCCGTTATTTCCCCCATTACCATTACTGTTACCTGCGTCAACCGGCGGGGGTTCGTTATTTGCAGTTATATCACTATTTGTATTTTCCATGTTATTTATTTTTTCCCGGATCCTCTTTTTCCGGTCTTTCTAAGACAAGGCTGTCAATTTTGAAGCCCTGCTTTAGATAAAAATCCAAAGCTTTCTTGTTCCATTCAAATATCTCTACTCTGATCGGAACATTAAACCTTTTACCCCATTCCATCGCCATTTCAAGAAGCTCTCCGCCTATATTGTTTCCTCTATAATTCTCGTTTACGAACAATTCGTCGACCAAAAAATAGTAGCATTCCTTACAGTATTTTGCATAGACATAACCAACAGGTTTATCGCCGCCATACGCTAGAAATACCACGCCGTTCTCGTTTGCAACGTCATCAGAAATCTCTTCTTTGAATTCTTCTTCCCAGTTCGGCCAAAAGAATTTATCATACTCACCTGAAGATGCAACATTGTACTCCTGGAACTTTACACTCAGATCAAAAAGCGTTTGCAAATCTTCTGTTGTAGCTTGTTTATAAGTAATTTCAGACATATATATTCAATAAATATTTATACAAAATTACTATAACAAAATTATCCGATATGTATAATACTTGTAATGGAAACACTAACACCAAACCTCGGCGGACGCGACATAGTCATGATTTCCGACTATGTTGACGACTACGATGATGAGGACATAAAAGAAGAAGAAATATTTTTACAAGCTATTCGTAAGCAAGTAGAAGAGGATGGCAGTAAGTTTTATTTTATCGAAGTTAAAACACTTAAAGAACTTGATGAGAAATTGAGCGTATTCAATCCGGAAACTATTATAGTGTTCAACTGGTGTGAGGAAGTGTTCGGTAAACCAAATAGCGGTCACGTAATTACTCGGTATCTGGAAGATAATAGGTTCGTGTTTACAGGAGCTGATACAGAAACACTAAAGTTGAATCAAAACAAAGTCTCTGTAAAAAGAATACTCGTAGAGAACGGGGTTAGTACACCAAAGTATTTTATAGTGGAAAAGGATAGTACGGCGGAAATACCGGACGATTTTGAATTTCCGCTAATAGTCAAAACGACGGGGGAACACGGTTCATTGGGAATTACGGATAGTTCCGTAGTTAAGGATCACAAACATCTTGATAAGCAAATCGAATTTATTCATAAAAACTTCGGACAGGACGCTATGGTAGAAGAATTTATTGACGGTCCGGAGTATTTAGCAAGTGTGTGGGGTAATAATAAACTAGAGATGCTTCCTGTAATGGAAATCGACTACTCAAAGATAGGGGATAAAGAACACAAACTGCAAAACTATGATTCAAAATGGGATAAAAGTTCAAATGATTTTAATGTGGTAAAAATAAAACTACCGGAAGATTTGACGAAAGCCGTTACGATACTCATTGAAGAAAATGTATTAAAGACGTTCAAAGCAACAAAATGCAGAACATACGCCCGAATAGAACTAAGAGTAAAAGACGGGATACCTTATATAATTGACGTTAACGCAAATCCTTCATTTCTTCCCCACGTAAGCTTTTTGGAATCAGCAAAACTGGCCGGATATAATTACGGGAGAACGGTTGAGAAAATCTGTGAATTTGCGCTAAATTCCAAATAAAACAACACGTTTTATGTTATCATTGCAATGATTTCAGGTTTGGGCGGATGGCGGAACTGGCATACGCGCACGGCTTAGAACCGTGTCCGAAAGGGTGAGGGTTCGAGTCCCTCTCCGCCCACCACGTTGACGTCACAATGATTCCAAATATATTTATCTTATGAGAAATTCTCAAAATAAAGGAATCTCTTCAATACAAATTATTATAGTTGTTGTTATACTCTTAACTTTTTCCCTCTTAGTTTTCTACATATACAATACTAACGACGGCGATCCCGTTGTAGAAGTAGATAGCAGAGATGAAATCTTAGGCTGGGATACTTATACCAGCCCAACGATGAAGATAACTTTTTCCTATCCATCCACCTGGTTCTTGTCATCCGAAACTGAACATAGAGTTGGAGTAGTTTCCACCAACCCTAATAGAGGAGGTAATCTTGCTGGTTTGCAGGTCCAGGTACAGACTTATCCTAGAGAATTTTCCGAATCAACATTTTGGTCTCAACTTGAAAAAGAGTATTTAAACTACGGTCATGGAGTCGTTAGCGAGAATAAAAACAATTTACAAAAGGTTGAAATCGGCAGTATTTCAGCCTACACAGGCTCGTCTGACGCTGCTACTGAAAACATTCTGGAACATTATTACTTCCTTTACAAAGAAAACCGTATTTATAAAATAACGGTAACGGAGGACTTAGGGTTTCCGGAAAGAAACGTGAGGGATATTTCTGACAAAATCATTTCCAGCTTTAGGTTCCTATAGGTTTGTTTACTACTATTGACTTTACATCAAATAACATTATTATAAAATGCATAAATTCAACCCATGAAGATAGGAGGATATTGATATGAA
>LCBS01000050.1 GCA_000997355.1 candidate division WWE3 bacterium GW2011_GWB1_41_6 | reverse complement strand
TTCTGGAGCAGCATCTTCCTTGTTCTGTCTTACATTGTTCCGGGACAAAACATAACATTCACCATCTTTCATAAGGTCTTCAGTGACAACATAATATTTATTTTCTCCTGCAGATGTTTGACGTGTGGCAATTTTAAACATCTCATATGTTGGAATCCCCCGGTCACGCAATGATCTCCAAACAGTCTCTTGTTGTTTAGCTTCCTGCAGTGAAGCCACTTCTTTTTCAAAGGTAGGGAAACTTTTTGACTCTATCGCAGTAGTTGTCTCACGTTTCGGTCTGGATGCACTTCCAACACGCACTTCTGAAACCGTAGATGTACTCCATTTCTTAGCTAGCTTACTTGGGGCTTCCTGCTTTGATCGAATAAACTGAAGTTGATCACTTTGACCAGGGTCTTCTTCTATAACCATATCTTACTTATGATTACTGTAACAGTAATGACTAATCGTCGCAACCAATAATAAAAGAACCCTCTGCTGGATTCGTGCAACAGAGGGTCATGCCCGTCAATTCATTTATCTAGATCAATAACAGTGACCGGCGTTTCTTTGAGCCGCTGAATCATTGCTCGAGACATGTCTGCTCCAACACATGCATTGTCTGCAAACATCCAAGCCTTTTTAGTGGTGGGCCTGCTGTCACTCCCAAAAGAGCTGGCATGATTAACCGCAAAATTAGCAAGGACAATCTGACTAAACACACCAATTACATCTGCAGCAGTTTTACACTGTGCCAACTTGTCCCCAAGATCCCCCGTTACTTCGATTGCAACAAGAGAATCCCCTATCGTTGTCTGCACACGAACAGCGGCCACATTTGACCTCCAGAACTTATTGACTGTGCAGTATTATACCAAGAAGTAATCTTATACCCCCAGTGTTGCAATATAACCGATGAAGATAATAAAGATTTGAAAAGCTGGGATTTCGTTCATCCTTGCAAACACAAACAGCCCAAAAAAGACTTTGGACTGTTTGAATAATCTGAATATACATCAGTTAGTTGTTTTCTTCGGTAGTTGGTTGTCCACTAGGCATACCACGAAAACCTCCTCCAATAGAAAAAAGGTTAAGAAGATCCTTGCAGTTTCTTCTCTGTTCCTTATCTCAGCACTTTTCCTGTCCGGATTGGGTTTCTATAAAAATCTCACCAAGAACTTTGCAGCAGCAACCTCGGAAGGGGATTATTTTATTTCCGAGCAGGATGTTTTCAGTCTTTTATACGTTACAGTTGACGATATGAACATGGAGCCTGTTCTTGCCACAAGCATCCGGATGAAACTATTTGATCGGAATAACGGCAAAGTTGTAAGTTACAGCATTCCCCTAGATATGGTTGTTGATGTGCCCGGTAAATTCGGGGAAGAGGAGATTAGCAAGGTTTTTGCCTTAGGGAATCTTAATAACAAGGAAGATTTTAGGAATGGTATAAGCTTGTTGGATAAAACGGTTACTTCATTATTCGGGTTTAAGGTTAATAAGTACATTATTGTGGATAGCAAGTTCCAGACTGAGTTCGACAGTTTGTTCGAGACAGGATCGTTGAACATGACCGCAAGCTTGAATGATCTGAGTAAATTTAAGAACTCGCTTATAACCGACCTTACTTTTAACGAATTTATTAACATATATACATTTACCCGGTCACTGCCGCAGGACCGGTTTATTAAAAAAGATTTCATTCCT
The DNA here is from genome assembly GCA_000997355.1 of candidate division WWE3 bacterium GW2011_GWB1_41_6. Taxonomy (GTDB): domain Bacteria; phylum Patescibacteriota; class WWE3; order UBA101185; family UBA10185; genus GWB1-41-6. The sequence continues at coordinate 8,202 of LCBS01000050.1, read as the reverse complement.
CAATATACGGCTAACACCTCTTTGATTGATGAAGAGGTTAGAGACCTCACCTTCGACTCATCCATAGCACTGGAGAAAAAAAGCATCGCAGTTCTTAACGGCGCAGGTACTCCCGGTTTAGCTCAGTTTGGCAATAGGATCGTACAAAATCTTGGCGGAAGGGTAGTCGGAGTAGGGAACGCGTTGCAGGTGTATTCTGACAGCTATATTATTGTGGATGAAACTGATCTTATTACTACTACCAGCTTGGCATTTAGTTTTGGAATAGGCAATATAATGCTGAAGCGGGATGCGGCTTTTATTAGAGAAAACGAGTTAGATAGAGCCGATATTGTAGTGATCATGGGACTTGACATCAAAGATATTTTGTGAGAACATACTTTCATTGTCTCTCTCCTTTCTTCACCCCCGCCCCAAATTTGGGCGGGGGTTGGTATTTCCAGAATGTTTATATACGTATTAGTACCTGCATTAATAGTTGTTGTCTTTTCCATTGCTTTACTTTTGCGCCTCAATAACGACTCGGTTAAAGGTGATATAGATGGTCCTCTTGAAAATTTCTCAGTTCTCGAAATAAAAGTTCCAAAAAATGAAGATAGTACACGCGATGTCCAATGGGCGTCCCTGGCGGCTGAAAACATGCTGGCAACTTTGCACGGATTGCTCCGCGAAGATGATGTTGACCAGGAACACTTTTCTATGGAAATGGCCTCCGATGGTACACGCGGTATCAAATTCTACGTAGTTGTCCCTCAAGGCATACTAAAGTTTGTAGAAAGTCAAATATATGCCCAGTATCCCACCAGTCAGATTCGTGTTGTGGAAGATTATATGACTGACGTTATAGAAGAAGGATCCTACGAAATATCAACTATCACATTAAGCAAAGAAGACTTTTTCCCTATTAAGACGTTCCGCGATTTTGAGGGTGATCCTCTATCCGGTATTTCCTCATCTTTGTCAGAACTGTCCGGCAATGACAAGATCTGGTTTCAGGTTTTAGTCAAGCCGATCCCTGATGGTTGGCAGCAGACAGGCTATGATTATATAGAAGCGGTTAGAGCGGGGACAAGCTTGTCCAAAGGGCCGGGTTTTCTTTCAGGATTTGCAGGTTTGTTCGCAAAAGAAATAGTTGAGATAGGCACAGGCATGGTCACGAACCTATTCTCACCGCCCCCTCCAACAAATCCCAGAGATTACGGAAAATCCTTCTCCTCTCAGCCTCCCAGGCTAACGTCTACCCAGGATCTGGAAATAAAGTCCATTGAAAGCAAGCTTTACAAAATGGGTTTTGAGGTTCAGATAAGGATCTTATCACAGGCGGATAATAGCGATAGGGCAAAGAGCAACTTAAGATCAGTTATTGCGTCATTAAGGCAATTTTCCACATCCAATATGAACGGGTTTGTGTCTTTTCCGGTTTCCAATAAACAAACCTCACTGGAGTCGTTCAAGAACAGAGCATTTATGTCTAACGGAACGGTGGTTCTAAATATATCAGAGCTTTCCACCCTCTATCATCTACCTTCTGCAAGCGTCGAAACTCCCAATATATCATGGATCTATTCAAAGAAATCAGAGCCACCCGGAGGATTGCCGGTGAACAACTGCGTATATCTTGGGGAAACCATTTACCGCAGTCAGAAAGTGCGGTTTGGACTGTCAAACTCCGACGACCGTCTCAGGCATATGTATTTAATAGGGAAGTCCGGTACAGGGAAGTCTACGATGTTCGAATCTATGATCAGTCAGGATATCGCCAACGGTCATGGTGTAGGCGTCCTGGATCCTCACGGTGATCTTGTGGAGCGGGTTCTTGATTATATTCCTGATCACAGGATTGATGACGTGATCTATTTTGATCCTTCGGATTTGGAGAGACCGGTGGGGTTGAACCTTTTGGAAATGGAAGATCCCTCACAGAAGAACCTGATGGCCTCTGCTCTTGTTTCGGCTATTAAACATCATTTTGATTATTCCTGGGGACCGCGTTTAGAGTATCTTTTAAACTACTGTATCCTGACGCTTCTGGAGGTTCCCGGCACAACAATGCTTGCCATTACCCGTTTGCTCGAGGATGACAATTACCGAAAGTATATATTGCATTTTGTAAAAGATCCGGTAGTTATCAAGTTTTGGGAGATTGAGTACAAAGCGATGAAAGGTAACCAGAAGCTTGTTACCGAGGCTATTGCGCCAATCCAAAATAAAGTCAACAGATTTCTTGCTTCAACTACGATCAGAAACATTCTCGGTCAGAGGTATTCAACAATAGACATGTGGAACGCGATGAATGAAGGAAAGATACTCTTAATGAACTTGTCAAAAGGAAAGATAGGGGAGGATAACGCAAACCTTCTTGGCGCCTTGATGGTGTCAAGGATACAGTTTATGGCTTTACAAAGGGCTAAGATCCAGTCCAATCAGCGCCGCCCGTTCTATTTGTATGTTGATGAGTTTCAGAACTTTGCCACGGGAAGCTTTGAATCAATCCTATCAGAATCACGAAAATACGGCTTAGGTTTGTATCTGACCCACCAATATACAGCCCAACTTCCGGAGGAACTGTTAAAGGCAGTATTTGGTAACGTAGGAACCATAGCTACTTTTGCCTTAGGTGCACCCGATGCCCGCGCGTTGGCAAATGAGTTCCAGCCATATTTTGGCGAAGAGGATATAATTTCATTGGAAAGGTTCAATATCTATATAAAACTGATGATGGACGGTATGACGTCCCTGCCGTTCTCAGCCGAAATACTACGACCCTGGGTTCCTGAAATGGCTGTTGAAGTTCCTCAATAGAAGGTAAAATAAACAAATGGGTTGAGACCACTTTTGATAAAGGAATGGCGATTGCTCAGGAAAATAATCAAAAATCTCAGCCACAGCTACAGTCTCAAGGTAGTTTTCAATTAAAGGAGTAAATTATGTCTAGTAACCAGGATATTAGTAAACTTAAAAAATTATTGGATGATATAGATAACGAAGTCCGTATCGCACGCAGATTGCTTATTCAAATTGATGAAGCTAACAGAAAGGACTACAGACAAGTACCCGGAGTAGAGGGGGTTTTTGACGGATTTTTCCTTACAACAGAGGATGGGCAGAAATTCGAAGTTCCTGCCAACTACTCTGCCAAGTCCAGGCTCGTGTTCGGAGATACCCTGAAAATACTTGAAGAGGATGGAAAACAGCTTTTCAAGCAAATAATGAAAGTAAATAGAAGAAGGGTGGATGGGGTAGTGAATAAGAAGGATGGTAAATGGTATGTTCTGGCTGATACCGGTTCATATCGTTTAAACGATAAAGCTGTGGAATTCAATAATCTTCTGTTGAACGATAAAGTTGCCGTACTCATTCCCGAAGATAACTTAAATGCACCATATGCAGCATTAGACAAAGCTCCCGACATGGTGAAAAGGGTAGAGATACCTTATAAGAAAGAAGCTATTGTTGAGGAAAAGATCGAACTTAAGAGGGAAACGGTAAAAGTGATAGAAAAGCCCGTGAGCAAACCTGCAGCCCCCAAACCAGCCGCTCCAAAACCTGCAGCGCATAGAGCGACTGCCAAGAAACCTACCTCTAAGCCCGTGAGCAAACCCCGTCCCGAAACCAAGAGTGAAAGTCCGACACCCTCCAAACCAAAAGAGGAAAGTGTAGACTCACTGACCGAGGGCGTAACACAAATCCTAACGGATGAGGATCTTAGATAAATAAATTGTTTTTTAGGGAATTACTCCTCGAAGTCTTCTGACATTTCCATTTCGGGTTCTTCTATGGAGCCACGTTTTATGTAGGGTTTTACTTCCTGTCTCTCGCCTCTGAACACTGAAACACTTGATCTTATCAACAGGTTGATTTTTTTATCTGAACCATTGGAGTAGCAGGCCGTAAACGTTCCTCCCATATCCTTTGCCTGGTGAAGTTTAATTGTGAGATGTGAATCGACTTTTCCCACGTATGCAGTATTGTTATTGGCTAATATCTTATAAAACTCGACCCATTTACGAGTCAGTTTGACCTCCAATGCTTCGCCGGGAGTAAAGTTCTGCGCAGTGAGTTTCTTATCCTGGATCTCAACCCAAACCTCGGTTGTAGTACCGGGTTCTTTAATAAGGCTTTTTGGGTTTATCTGGCCGTGGGTGTTGTTTTCGATCTTTTTGTCAGTTGCGAGTTTATAATTTTTTAACGCCACATTATTTATGGGGTCTACTTGAAGAACTTCTTTGAAGATCTTTTTTGCTTTGGGGAAATCGGAGGTTTGCATATAGGCTCTTCCGAGTCTTATTTTTGCATCCAAGTCTTTAGGGTATTTATCGAGTATGAGAGTATTAAGTTCTATTGCTTCCTTCCATCTTGCTTGCAGGGAAGCGTCGATAGCCTTCTTCGTCAGAACGGAAACGCTACTATGCATGAGTAGTAAGTTATCAGAAAACAGTGGATTGTCAACAGTTTGTTAGCCCCTATATTGTCTGCTAGAATGTGTGCTATGAGCGGTCATTCACATTGGTCAACTGTCAAAAGAGATAAAGCTTCCGCAGACGCAAAAAGAAGTCAGATATTTTCGAAACTTAGCAGAGCTATCACTGTGGCCGCCCGTATGGGTGGGGGAGATCCCGATTCCAACGCGAATCTAAGACTTGCGGTTGATAAGGCTAAAGAAGCCAATATGCCAAAAGATAATATCGAACGTGCTATTAATAAAGGGTTGGGGGTAGCGTCAGATGGGCAGAGCTACGAAGAGGTCATCTACGAAGGCTACGGACCCTCAGGAGCGGCTTTTATTGTCAAAGCTGTTACGGATAACAAGAACAGAACGGTTGCTGAAATAAGGAGTATGTTCTCACGTTTAGGTGGGTCGCTTGGCGGTGCGGGAAGTACAAGCTACATTTTTGGCCAGGATCCGGAAAACCCTTCATTTACAGTCGAAGTAGGGGACCCGGAGACCGCAGGAAAACTCGAACGTTTGCATGAAGAACTTGACGCTCACGATGACGTGCAGGAAGTATATTCCAATTTTAGTGTTGTAGTTAATTAAGGATAAATATATGTTAATACTTGGTATTGACCCCGGAACTGCGCGTACGGGATACGCGATCGTACAGCTTTCCAGTGAACCCAAATTGATCGAAACATCAACGATCGTAACACCCCCGGAATTGGAGATGCACAAACGACTTAAAATGCTTTACAGGGAACTGAACGGTATTGTAAAGAAGCACTCTCCGGATGTCATGGTAGTGGAGAGATTGTTTTTTAACACAAATGTGAAAACAGCAATAGCCGTTGGACAATCGCGGGGGATTTCATTGTTGGTTGCGGCGAACAAGAACATTATGGTAACGGAATATACTGCACTCGAAGCGAAATGCGCCTTAACAGGATATGGAAGATCCAAGAAAAAAGAAATGCAGGAAGCCGTTAAAAATATCCTGAAGCTTGAAAGTGTCGTAAAATCGGATGACGCGAATGATGCCGTTGCCATGGCGCTTTGTTACGTAAAGAAAGAGTTTGCCCAGCTGTTGCACTAGTATCATCTGTCTATCGAAATGTTAAAGCGTATAGATAAAAAAATCAAATATCTTATACAAGCACTCACCGTAAGCGGATTAATGTATTACTTCGCGGATAGATCCGTTGAGGGTTTTGGGATAGGGGCAATATTGCTTATTATTTCCGTTGCGGTTTTTGGGACGTTTATAGTTCAATATCCGAACATATCGCTGGGGAATGTGCTTATCAATGTGCTTATGCCGTTGCACTTGGTAGCCGGAGGAATACTTTCCCTGATCTTTTTTCCGAACCTAGGCCAACCTGTGAAACTTTTATTTATTGTTTTTATTGGGATGGGATTTTATTTAGTAAGTTTGATAAGTAATGTTTTTATGGTCGTTCAGGAACGCAGTGAGCTCATACCTTTGTATAGAGTTGCTGTTACCTGGGGTCAGATCATGATGGTCGTGGTAACGATCCCTTTCTATGCCGGTGTGTTTAAGCTTCCTATTAATTCCGTTTATCAAATACTTATAACGTCCGTTTCCGCGTTTTTGTTTTGTATTTATCTTGTGTGGATCCTAAGGTACGACAGTGAGACAAAAAAGGTGAGGGGAGCGGAGTATGTACTCTTTAGCGTGATAGTCTCCTTTATGGTATTTGCCGGAGGTATTAGCGCATCTTTTCTGCCAACCGAGTCATTCTTAAGAGCGTTGTTCGTGTCTACGGTATTAATGCTGGGCTTGAGCTACTTATACGGGCACTTGAGAAATAACATTAGTAAAAAAATCTTAGCCGAATACTTTTTAATTTCTGCGTTCTTTTATGTTCTTTTGTTTATCTTTAAACCATAATATATGTTGAGATGACGACCTCGGGGAGGGGAGAGGAGTAGGAAGCTCCGGCAGTCAGTATCCTATAGTGCTAAGAAATTAATATACTATAGGGTATGAATGTAAGATTGTCATATATTTATTAACTAATTAATTCCCAAAAATTAAAAATCGAACATGATTTTGTTGTCACGTCGCACTTGTAGGATTGTCATACACCTCAATGGAGGATTGTCATATATTTCCGAAGAGAGGAGTGTGGATAAGTGTTAGAGCGTTCTAACATTAATATCCGATCTAATATCAATTTGGAGATGAGAGCCTGTTTAATATACTAAGTAATTATTTATATTAATAATATTTAAATGGGTAATATATACTACTTTATAATTGATCTGCTATTTATCTCCCCCTCAAGCAGTATGTGACTACTAAAACGTTTTGAGTCCTAAAAGCCTACTAAAGTCTAAATCCGATACCACATGTCGTTAAACATACATTAGACGACGTCTCATGTACCGAAGGTTTTTCTCCCCTTCTTCATTTCCCTATTAAAAATTAAAAACAAAAATATATTTCTGTTATTTCCCTATTTATTCTTTATGTAATTATTTTTTATTTTTTATATTCCCTCTTATTTCTATTTAATTACTTCCCGGTCCGGCTCTCTTATATTCCCTAATATTTCCCACATACTAACTGCCGCCACTTCCCTGCCCTTTCTTGCTAATGTGTGTTAGTAAATCCTTCGGCTTTCTTTTTGTTAAAAATAGATATATAATCCATGCTAAATCAAAAATAAGGTGAAAGGAAAGGGATTATGGCGCCTACAGAGTTTCCGGGGCATATGGTTGATCAGACGAAAAGCTCTCCAGTACTCGAAACTATTACCGAAGACAAGTTAACTGTCAAGACACATCAACGACGTGGCTATAGTGTGAACGTGTACTAGAAACCGCGTAAAAATACTTGAGCCGATGTAAGTGCATGTGAGCTATATTCTTGGAAAGGAGTAGAAAAATGTCACTGAGGTTAGTGCCACTAAGTATGATGGACCGAGAAGGAAAATTTACGGTAGAAACGATATACGGGGACGTGTTAACAGTTAGGCATGTTGATTGGACGGGAGTAGCTGTTCAAATATATTTAACGCTTAATGTAACTGATGTAGTGGATCAACTAACTGATGAGTCGAAAGTAAAGCTAGTCGCACTAGCTAATGCCGTTAAGGAGATGTCCACAGGTTTTCGAGTTAAGAATCCTGCATTGATAGAGTATTCAGATAGACCTGGACTGATTCAAATTTCCTAGTACATAGAAATAGAGAAATAGAAGCCGCATTATATACCCCGCACCTCCTGCAAGACGTGCGGGATCTTTTTATTATTAATTACCCTTGATATGGTAAAATAACGTCAATTCCCATCGATAGAACAACTCTACATTATAGAGAGGAGACTACAAAATGTTGTCTAAGGAAGTACACGAAAAGGGCCAGGCTGACCTGAAAAAGGGATTTAGCAAGAGCAACCTTGTTTATATGAGGCTGTTTTATCTTAAATACCCGAAAAGTGAGACACTGTCTCACCAATTGAGTTGGTCCCATTATTTCGAACTTTTAAAAATTGATGATAATTTAGCCCGTTCTTTTTACGAACATCAATGTCTAAATGAGCGATGGTCTGTTAGCGAGTTAAAACGACAGAAAAACTCGGCTTTGTTTGAACGGATAGCTTTTAGTAGGGATAAAAAAGGGATCTTAAAGTTAGCAAAAGAAGGGTGTATCATCGAGCGAGCAGATGATCTTATTCGTGATCCATACGTCCTTGAATTCCTTGGGCTTCCTGAAAAGAAGAAGTATTCTGAAAAAGAACTG
>LCBS01000049.1 GCA_000997355.1 candidate division WWE3 bacterium GW2011_GWB1_41_6 | reverse complement strand
TTAACATAAACATCTCCATCAGTTAATATTAATATATCTGTTTTAATCTTCGAAAAAGCCAAGTTTAAAGCAAAACTCTTTCCTTTTCCAGGATCCTTCAATATTTTTATATTGTTATGTTTTTTTTGGAAAGTTCTAGCAACGTTTAAAGTTTCTTCGTCAGGCGCAGAAACTAGAATATCAAATTTGTACTTTGTCTTTTGATTTAGAAAAGTACTAATCGCCTTGCCGATAGTCTTTGGTTCTTTAAATGCAGTAATAATAATCGTTATTCTCTGCTTTATGAGTTCGTTGATTGCAGATGATATCTCTTTTAGGTTAATATGCTCCATGCTCCTGCAGTTCTTTTTATAGCAACAAATGCAATTAGAATTTGCAACTATTTTTTACTTATCCCTCATGTGATACCATAATAATATGAAAGTACTTCTTGTTGCCTCGGAAGTGGCTCCCATAATAAAACTCGGTGGTCTCGGTGACGTCACCGGATCTCTTCCCATAGCTCTGGAAAAGATCGGGGTCAATGTCGATGTAGTAGTTCCTTATTTTCCGATAGCCAAATTCACGGAGAAAGTTTTTAAGAGTCTTGAACTTAATATCCCTTTTAACGAAGAGACTGTCAAAGTTGAAGTATATAAAACAAAACTGCCAAATTCCAACGTTGATTCATTTCTATTAAAGAATGACAAATATTTCACCCTTGGCGGGACCAACGCGTTTGCGAACAACATTTCCGAGACCGAGATGTTCACATTTTTTGATAGGGCAGTGGTAGAGCTGATAAAACAGCAGTTCAACACATATGACATAGTTCACTGCAATGACTGGCACGCCGGATTGATCACACACTTATTAAAAGACGAACTTCCTGATTCCCGTCCGCACACGCTTTTTACTATACATAATCTGTTATACCAGGGTATTGCAGGCTCCAAGTTGGTGCAGGAGGTAGGAATAGTTCCCGGAGCTCATCCTTTGATTGACTGGGACATTCAGGACGGGGATATTAATCTTATGCTCCAGGGAGTAACCTCAAGCGACTACATTAACACTGTCTCACCAACCTATGCTAAAGAAATACTGACCGAGGAGTACGCCCGTGATATGGCCGATGTTCTTAAAGCACGAGAGGGAAGATTGTCAGGTATTATCAATGGTATTGATTATAACCAACTTCCTAGAAATTACGACGTCTCTAACTGGAAGAAAGAAAAAGCCATCATCAAGGAAAATGTCAGGAAAAAGTTGGGCATGGGTCTTTCGGACAAGCCGTTGTATTCGTACATATCCCGTTTAGATCCTAATCAAAAGGGTACGGATATATTGTATGCGGTTATTCCAGAACTATTAAGAGACGGAGGCCAGTTTATTTTATTAGGAACAGGTGACAAGGGTTGGGAGGAAAAGTTCGCTCAACTACCGGAAGAGGTAAGTTCTAAGTATGACAATGTGTCAAAGGGTGACGTTTCTGTGAATATTAAATTTGACACAGCTTTGGCCAACGAAATCTACCAAGCCAGTGATTTCTTTATAGTACCGTCAAAATAATACTGGTGGTTTAAAGGATTCTGTCAGTAACGGGGTCACGGGGTTTGTTTTTGATGACTATAGTGGGGAAAGTCTATTGGAAGCGATGAAAAAAAGCTTTAAAATGTATGACACAAGGGACCATGATCTCATGGTTCAGAACGCAATGCGTACGGATCTGAGCTGGGAACGGAGCGCACAGGAGTATAAAAAGTTATACGAAAGGATGCTTGAGGAGAAACCGCACGTTCAGACAGGGTCGATTGTAAGTCTATCGTAAGTTTGGTGTGTTCTATAGGTTTGCCGATTTTAAAAATGAGTACATTTATCTTTGATGAACTAACAGGATTGCCTACTTTATTGGCAACAAACAGAGCAAAGCGTCCCGACCAGACCGGCGCAGTTACTTCAATTAAACCGGTCAAGAAAGGTGCTAATGAAGCAACGATCGACAAGCAGCTTATTTTTAGCAAAGGTTATGAACAAAATACGCCCGAGGCTGTGTATCAGGATGCTGACGACTGGAACGTTCGTGTATTTAAGAATAAGTTTCCTTTAGTCGATGACCATGAAATCATCGTGCACTCCCCTCACCCCGACCGCGATATTGACGACCTGCCTTTGGAACAGAACATACGTATTATCAGGGCTTATCTGAATAGGGTAAGTTTTTATGGCTCCCAGGATAAGGAAGTAATGATATTCAATAACCGCGGCGGTCGTGCCGGTGCTTCTATTGTTCATCCGCACTCCCAAATTGTTGCGTTAAAAGGTTTTCCGGGGATACTGGAAAAAGAGAAGGAGTCTGCCTTGAAGTACTGGAACGAGCATAACAGCTGTTTCTGGTGTGATCTTGCAAAAAAAGAGGTGGAGGCAGGTACACAGATCGTCTACGAATCCCCTCACTTTGTGTTGATGGTTCCTGACGCGTGTCGTTGGAGCTATGAGATGATCATGATCCCGAAAGAGCACAAACCCAACTTTGGCTTTATGAACGAGATGGAGATTGGGGATTTTGCTATTGTTCTGCAGGCTGCTTTGCGCGCATATGATGAGTTGTTTGATAGGCCTGACCGCAACTTTTGGATCCATACTATGCGTTATGAGCCTTACCACTGGCATGTAGGATTTTTGCCGCATATAAAGGTGTTAGGGGGCTTAGAGCTGGGGGCGGGGATTTGGGTGAGTGATAAGGCCACCCCTGAGGACGCTGCCCGCCAGCTTGGTGAGAAGGTGAAGTATTGTTGTGAGTTGGAGAATCGGGTTTAACCTAGTTTTTCCTCGTGGTTGAGCTTTTCCACTAGGTATTTTTTGTAGTCATTTATAACAAAATGCTTGGTTATCTCCTCTATTGAGAGCCAGGTATTTTTTGTTTTTCTAACATAGTCGTGATAACTGGAGTATGGGTACTTTTTTAGGTTTAACCCAGGTTTATCCTTAGAAGGGTTATTGTGGATATATGCCGATACATTTAAGAGATCTTCATCAGTTTTTATTAACCTAGCTTTATATGTACCTTGGAACAGACTACCTACTCGTTGATATTTAATGTTGAAATATACAGTATATATACTTGATAAAGAGTGCATTAACTTAGTAATATCTTTCCTATCTGTTTGACTTATTAGGAGATGGTAATGGTTACTCATCAAACAATAACAATGCACTTTTATGGAGTTCTTTTCAGCAGCTTGTCTTAACCAATGCAAGAATTTTAAATAGTCTGTATGACTTAGGAATACGTTTCTTTTTTCTACACCACGATTGTAGACATGGTAGAAGCCGTTTTCTTTATAAATTTTTATACTATTCTTGCTAGGCATATTTGATTTATTACAAATATTTGGTATTTTTAATAGGGTAACTTATCTATTGTTTCTAGGAGAGTCTTCAACCTGGTTTAACCTAAAGACCCGCCGTTTGGCGGGTTTTTAGTTTACTGAATAAAGTGAGTAAAAAAAACGAGAAGGTGATTTACTTCAATTCCACTTTCGCTCCGGCTTCCTCAAGTTTTTTCTTGGCTGCCTCGGCATCCTCTTTCTTAGCACCTTCCAAAACCGGTTTAGGTGCCGATTCTACAAGATTCTTAGCTTCGACCAATCCTAATGCCTGGTTGATCTCACGTACTGCTTTAATGACTGCTATCTTGTTGCCGCCTGCATCTGCGAGTACGACATCAAATTCGGTTTTTTCCTCCTCAGGTTCGGTTTCTGCACCGTTACCTGCGGGTATTGCACCCATAATCATAGGAGCAGCTGCGCTGACACCGAATTTCTCTTCCATTGCTTTAACTAAGTCGTTAAGTTCAAGAACGGTCATTTTCTCGACCATGTCCATAACTTTCTGTGCGTTTGTTGATAAATCTGCCATTTTAGACACCTCCTTAAATTATTAAATACTTATAAACTAGATAAGAACCACATAACTACAGCAAAAATCAGGTTTAACCCTTTTTCTCCGCGATAGCCTTGAGAGCATATACCAACTTCCTCTGATTACCTCCCAGAACATTTACAAATCCGCTGATAGGAGACTTCATCGTTCCTACGATCTGCCCAAGCAGTTGTTCCCGTCCGGGAAGCTTGCTTAGCGTATCAAGCTGTTGGGCATTTGCATACTTTCCTTCCACCCAACCTGCCTTTATCTTAAAAGACTCGAACTTCTTAGCAAATTCAGTCAAAGCCTTCAAAGGAGCTATGGCATCGCCGTAAGAAAATATCGTCATGGTAGTGTTTTTGAGATCCTCTTCCATTTCCCCGGTATCGATCTTGTTTTCTTTGAGGGCGATCTTCAATAAGGTATTTTTGGCTACCTGAACATCAGCTTCCGCTTCCTTCATGGCGGCACGAAGATCGTTAGCAACGTTCGCACTTATTCCCTGGAATTCGGCAAAAACCAGCGATTTTGCGCCGACAACCTTTTCTTTTAGCTTTTCTACGATTTCTATGTTTTTCTGATTTGGCATAATTTTTCGGAATTATATAAGGGTTGCGCAGTCTATGACGCGACTTCAGGTGTGAAGCACCGAGCAAGCTTATATATTTTCAACCTCCTTAGTTGTTATGGACGGTTACTCGCGCATGCCGTCCGGTTTTAATAAATTATCAATAAATTCCGGTTAAAAGAAACAAAAAACCCGCAAAGACGCGGGGTAATAGTCGGGGATATGGAGAAAAACGTGGGCTTATGGGACTCAAAGTCTCATAGCCTGATTTCTGTACATTCCTCGGGTTTGTTCCTCGGCAAGATGATTAAGCTGTGAACGCACGTTACGGGGATTGGCCCCTCGTGGACGTTCGGCCCTTGCTGTCTTTGGTCTTGAAGTAGTGTAATAGGGAAGTATGGTATTGTCAAGGAAGTCCCTTTTTACACCTTTCCACGTATTCTTACTCAAATCTCACAGCACCCTCGTTGTAATCCACCAATACCTGGTGTGCAGTTAAAGAATAATTGAACATCTTCACTTCATCGAGCATGCCGTCAAACGTCCGCTGGCCATTGGAACGGTTTCCGATATACAAGTTATTACCGGCGTCACTTTTAGCCGGCAGATTTCCGGAGCCTTGTTCTGACAAACTTACCGTCTTTCCATTCAAGTAGAAGACGGGATCGTTGCTTGTTGAACTGTTATCGTACACAACAGCGATATGGCTCCATTGGTTGAGAGGAATTACCGCGTTGGTTGTTACCCAGTCGCGGTCATTACCCGTATACTCCTGCCCCAGCCACAATTTTACAGCACCTGCCGACTCCTCGCGGACGTTAATGACCCATCCTTCAGTGACAGAATCTGTCTTATCAAGTATTCTTCCCAGGTTACCTTCGCCGTCGCTTCTGGGGTAGATCCAGACAGTTACAGCCCCGCCTCTGTCAAAGATATTCTGTATTGCTGTGGCATCAGTTACAACAACATAATCATCGGCACCGTCAAAGTCCAGAGCCGCATTCCTTTTACCGTTTGAACCATCCGACCGCATAGTTCCCGCAGATCCGGTACAGATACCCACACCTACATTGGTTCCGGCTCCCGGTTCTGTTACTGTTCCGTGGTTGTCGTGTCCGGAGCTGTCGTAGGCATTTACGCCTGTACACTCGTCAAACTGCCACCACCCTACAGGCCCTCCGTGGTTGTGTTCCCAGGCTACTTGAGCGGCAGTACGGGCGTAATTGTAAACCCGCACATGATCTATTTGAGCTACAGGGTAATAGTAAGGGTTCACATTTAATCTGCCGATGGAATTAATGCCTGCTCCTGCACCGAAATTAAAATCACCACTATATGAACGAGGTCCGGCACTTGCTTCTAGCACTCCATCAACATATAGATACACATAAGCAGATGCATGCCCGGTTTTTACAGCAGTTATTTGATGCCATTTTCCGTCATTTATTGCTGTCGTTCCTCTAATCGCACTAAAACTGCTTACGCTGGAGTCTGCATCAAAACCTGCTACGTTGCCTGTTGCGTCACAACCGGTCCAAATTGTGGTAGGAGAATACCGTTGTCCCCAATACACTTTATTGTCGGTACAAGTTTCGGTTGTTTTTACCCATACAGTGATAGTAAAGTCACCCGTTCCATAATCCAAGCTATCGCTGTCTGCTATGGCAACATATTGAGATCCGTTGAACTGCAAAGAACTACCGTGTTTTCCGGGTTTCCATGGGGATGGGCTTGCGCTGAAGCTTGTCATCGTTCCTGTATTGTTATTGCCTGAGGTATCGTATATTACGGCGCCGGAAGTACCGGTATTTTCATCCAGTTTGTATTCCGCAACCGGACCGGCACAGCTGGTAGTATCCCCGGGGATACAGTATTCTCTGGCTGTGGAATTGTCTGCGGTTGTTCCGTCGCTTGCTGTTGATGTCGAACCCATGGAGACAGATTTACTTTGGTTAAAAAGCAGAACTACCTGGTCAGATGTCAGCGCTGTGTTGAATATGTTTACCTCGTCCAGTCTGCCGTCGTAGCGGCCTGCTGTGGTAGCCTTGGCCGCGCCTAGTATAAAGTTTCCTGTCGCAGATTCAACACCAACCGATGTGTGCGTGGCACCTTCCCGGCCGTCAACGTACCAGGTAAGTGTGTTTGCCGAATCATCATATACCAGAACAACATGCTGCCACGTATTGATGGAAGCTGTAATACCCGATGATTTTTCACTTCCTCCTAGGTAACTTCGCCACTGGACCGGGGAGTCATCGATCTGCAGCCATGATTGGCCTGTACCCGCACCGTCCTGTTGGGCAAAGAGTGTGCGCATTTCTGAAGTTTCCAGGCTTGAAGCCTCAGGATAAGCCCACACAGATTAACTTGTTTATCTGTTAGGGCAATATTATATAAACGTGCTTCATCTATTTTCCCGAGTTACTCCATCCGGAGTCAGCTGTTGCGGGGCTCGCCATGTTGCTAAGTGAGGCGTTATAAGTACTACCCCCGGTACCGGAGTTTCGTGCGGTGGTGTCGTAGCCGTCGTCAAACTCCCAATAAATAATTGCCGATCCGACAGGGGATCCGGGGACTGGGTGTCCTGCGTTCATGTCCTCAATGATATTTGTAGCATCGCGGACGTAGTTATAAATCTTTACCTCGTCGAGCATTCCGTCGAAGTATGCTGAGTCTGCTAAGCCTAATGTAATCGCTGTTGCGTTAATTGCAGTTTCTGTCGTTACGGTTACATGCTGCCATACGCTTGCTGTGAGGGTTGTAGACGCAACCCCGTTTACGTATACCGAAGGGGTACTAAATCCGGTTGCGGATATAGTTCCTGATGATGCGGAAATATAAGCTGAGCCATTCAGTGCAAGTATAGATTCTGTATTTGAATCGGGGTTTATCCAGAAAGACACTGTCCGTCCTCCGTAAACGATACCATCCACATCTACATAATTGTCAGTTCCGTTAAACGAACCTGCCTTTCCGAACTTTCCGTTCGCCCAGGTTGTTCCGGTTCCTTGCCATAAACCATGTGCCGGACCCCCGGATACATCATATACGCTGGTTCCTTCTCCTGTGTTAAAGTCCCAGTAACCTACCGGACCCGGTTCCAGATCATACAGATTATTAACTTGTTTATCTGTTAGGGCAATATTATATAAACGTGCTTCATCTATTTTCCCGATCCAGCCGGTACCTCCGGATGGATCGTT
>LCBS01000048.1 GCA_000997355.1 candidate division WWE3 bacterium GW2011_GWB1_41_6 | reverse complement strand
TAAGTTAGTTATTGTGGAGTCACCTACAAAGGCGAAGACTTTGAACGGGATCTTAGGTAAAGAATACGTGATAAAAGCTTCGATGGGACACATCAGAGACCTGCCAAAAAGCGGGTTAGGTGTTGATATAGAACATAACTTTGAACCTGAATACATCGTTCCCGATAAAGCGAAGAAAACTTTAACCGAACTCAAGAAATCCTTAAAAGAAACAGATCAAATATTGCTTGCAACAGACCCTGATAGGGAAGGTGAGGCTATAGCGTGGCATTTAAAGGAACTTTTGAAACCCACAAAAAGTTCTAAGAATAAGTATGAATTTGGAAGAGTAGTGTTTCACGAACTAACTAAGTCCGCGGTTGAGGAAGCTTTTGAGCATCCGGGTGTTTTGGATATGAATTTGGTGGATGCTCAGCAGGCAAGAAGGGTATTAGACAGACTTGTTGGGTACAGACTGTCGCCGTTACTATGGAAAAAGGTGCGGTATGGGCTCTCAGCCGGAAGGGTGCAAAGTGTGGCAGTAAGACTGGTCGTTGAACGTGAGAGGGAACGTGACGCTTTTAAGTCTGTGGAATACTGGTCAATTGAAGGTGAGTTCGAAAATAAAAAACAATATAAGGTATTAGCAGAACTTTCTGAGAAAGACGGAAATAAGATTGAAATTGGTAATGAAGGGGACGCTAAAAATATAGAGTCCGAGTTAAAAGAGGACTCATTTGTGGTGGAATTCGTCAAAAAATCCGAGAGGCAGAGAAAACCATACGCTCCTTTTAAGACTTCGACGCTTCAGCAGTCGGGGTCCAATGTTTTCGGTCTTACTGCAAAAAGAACAATGTCCGCCGCGCAGAAATTGTTCGAACAGGGATACATCACATATCATAGAACAGATTCATTGACACTTGCACCTCAGTTTGTTGAAAGCGCGCGCATATTTGTGGAAAAGAAGTTTGGGAAAAATTATTTGCCTGAAACTGGAGTTCTTTATAAAACCAAGTCCAAGAACGCCCAGGAAGCTCACGAAGCTATCAGACCGACAGATTTGTATAAAATACCCGGTGAGATAAAAAACCTTACGGACGAGGAATTTAAAGTCTATTCTTTGATCTGGATGCGCTCCATAGAAAGCCAGATGCTGCCCGCAATATACGATCAAACGTCATTAGGAATCCGCTCCGGTAAAGGGTATTTATTCAAAACCAGCGGTTCAATTGTTAAATTCGACGGATGGATGGCTGTGACCAAGTTCCTGAATATTGACGAAGACCCGGAATCTTTGAGCGAACTTCCTGAGTTTGTGGAAGGGGAGTCCCTTCAGAACAACTTCTTTAACCTTGAGCAGCACTTCACCCAGCCTCCTGCCAGATATTCCGATGCAACTTTGATCAAAACTCTTGAGGAGATGGGCATTGGAAGGCCTTCAACCTATGCTCCCACCATATCTACGATCCAGGCGAGGGGATATGTCCGGAAGGAAGCGAAGTATTTCGTTCCCGAAGATGTTGCTTATGTTGTGAACGATCTTTTGGTAGCGCACTTTTCCAACATAGTTGACTATGAATTCACAGCCATCCTGGAAGAAGGTTTGGATAAGATCGCTGAAGGTGAGATAGAGTGGGTGCCTGTTATAAGAGAGTTCTTCATACCGTTCGAGAAACAAGTTAAAAAGAAAGATAAGGATTTAAAGAAAGTGGATGTGACTAACCTTGGGGAGAGTGACGAGAGATGTCCCGAATGCGGCAAGGTTTTGGTATTTAAACTGGGTAAATATGGTAAGTTCTTAAGCTGTTCGGATTATCCTAAATGCGAATATGCTAAACCGCTACTGGAGGATAAAGTAATGGATGAGAACGGTGTGGAAATTACCGATTTTGGAAAGTGTGAAGTATGTGAGGATGGGATATACATTCTTAAAAAAGGAAAATTCGGAAAGTTTTTAGCATGTAGTAATTACCCCAAATGCAAGACCACAAAACCGTTCCTTGAGAAGATAGGCGTAAAATGTCCAAAATGCACCGAAGGTGATGTAGTTGTCAAGAAAGCCAAAGGACGCATCTTTTACGGGTGCAGCCGTTACCCGGACTGTGACTTTTCAAGCTGGAAGAAGCCGGTTGTTGAAGGAGCTGGTATTGAAGAGACTATTAGCGTTCTACCGGAACAAAATTCCGAAAATAATACAGAAAAATAGTAACGTTGCATTGTGCACACGCATTCAAGCGGTGTTCTTTTTTTATTCTCTCACCCCGATTTGATACAATCACCCTATGCCGGTAAACGCGGTTAAAGATAAAAGATATAGGACACGCCACAAAAAAGTTGTAGATTTCAAAGAACTCCAAAGATTATCTATTAAATTAAAAAAGGAAGGCAAAAAGGTCGTTTTTACGATTGGTTCTTTCGACCTTCTAAATCCCGGACACTGCCGCTATCTGGCTGAAGCTAAGGCAAAAGGGGATGTATTGGTTGTAGGGGTGTCTTCGGATTCATCAGACATGCGAACTAAAGGTTCCATGTACCCACTGGTTAAACAAGAGATTCGTGCGGAACTTGTGAGCTACCTCAAGACAGTGGATTATGTGACTGTAGTTGAAGAGGACCGGCCTCACTCCGTTCTGATACTTCTTCAACCTGATGTATTTTTCACGAGCGATACCGATTGGGGTACAGGGTTACGCGATCCGCAGGAAAGAACTATTTTAAAAATGTATGGAGGTAAGATCATTAAACGTGCTAAACATGAACCTTTTTTTAGCAACGATGCATTGGTTGAGCATATCGCAAATATTAGAGTCCTTCAAATCCTTGAGAGTTATCTGAAGGATAGGGTAGGGGATTTTACGCTGGACCCATCCAAACATCTTCCTCCTGCTGATTTTGGCAAGCAAATTCCTAATGACAAAAAAGCATACGACGGTAATGGGATGCTGGTCCAAACTGACGATCTGGCAGAACTGGGCAATAAACTGCGTTCTCAGGGGAGAAGTGTAGTTTTAGTGAGCGGTTCGTACGATCTGTTGCATGTTGGCCATGCAAGGTTTATCGAGCAAGCCGGTTTATTGGGTGATGTGTTGTTCGTGGTAATACCGGCAGATAAGTCGTTAAGGGAGCTGAAAGGTATAGGGCGGCCTGTTATTACCGAACACTCCAGAGCGTATGTGTTGTCTCACTTGGACCCGGTGGATTATGTTACGGTTTTTTCCGAACATTCAGTCCTGGATACGCTTGAAAAACTTAAACCTGATATATTTTTTACGGTCGATGAGGCGTGGAATAAAGGTTATAAGGACAGTCCGGAATACAGATTAGTCCATGAATACGGAGGAAAGATAGTAAGAGTCAAACGCCAGGCACCGTTCCTATCGGCATCGACAATAATCGACAGGGCAGCGCAGGAAAAAGTTCGTGATATATTTAAAGAGTGCATGGACGAAACAAAGTATCAAAAGATCCTTCTGGAGAAACCAAAGAACGGAAAATGACAGATAAGCACATAGATGATAACAGTATAAACCAGCCGTTGGATCTCTACTCTGATGAGAGTATGGTTAATGCCAGGGTATCAGAGTGGTATGACAGGGTAACGTCCAGCTTGGATAAATGCCCGTTCTGCGACCTTAAAGATAAGTATATTATTGTCGAAAAGGATGGAGTGGTTCTGAGTGTAAACCTCTTTCCTTATATTGACGGTCACTTGATGGTTATTCCCAGGCGGCATATCGAAAAATTTGAGGAGATAAACGATGAGGAATGGCACGCTCTGAAGAGTTTATTGGATACCGGAATAAAAATTGTTAAAGACGAACTTAAGGTTGAGAATACGAACATCTTATACCGTGAGGGGGGAAGTTCCGGGATAAGTTTGAGACACTTACACGTTCATATACTGCCTATAACACCGGAATTTATGCAGTATCATAAGACACATTTTATTTGGGAGTTCCAAAAGCTGGAAGTATCCCCGTTGAAAATGGCCGAAAGGATGCGGAAAGCGGTGGGCCGGTTACAGGGATAACATTTTATTAACATATCAATAATGACTATTTCACAAAATAACCACATAAATAATATGAAAGAGGCCTGTTGGGCGTGTGACAGTTCGAACTGTGTCACTAAAACAGGCTGTGCGGCGGTAAAAAATGGAAAGATAATCCTGAGAGCGTGGAATGTGATTTTGGATGAAGATATAAGTAAAGTGGGAACAGACTTACCTGAAAGAGACTATTCCGTACACGCGGAGGCGAATCTGGTGGCTAAAGCGGAAAAAGAAGAGGTACCTTTGGATGGAGTTGTTTTATATTCAGTACGTTATCCGTGTTTGGATTGTGCGCGGTTGATTTACCAAGCGGGTATCAAGGAAATTTACTATATGTTTGATATGTATACATTGGGTAATGTTGCGGAGGGTTTCTTTAGAGAAGTGGGGATTCCGGTTTGGCAAATAAGTGAATCCGAGGTTTGGGGGTAGGGCATTGGAGTGTTATGTATGAGAATTATGGGGATAAAGAAGGGGTATGAATTTCATACCCCGTGGCGGGACTTGTAGTTTGTGACATAATGCAGAAAGTGTTCGTTGGTACCACCGCCTGCTTTCTTCAGCATTGTTACGCCTTCAATGAAACCGGTTGGAGTTACTTCGATCTCTCTGATTAGAACATCCAGAAGCTCGTACGAGACCGAAGTATTAGTCTTGTTCGCACGTTCGAGAATTGTGTTGATGGCGAAAGCGCAATGGTAATTTTTGCTATCGCTCCTCGAGGTCCGTATTAACGAGTCAAAAAGTCTGATCAACAACAGTAGTTTGACTTGCTGGTTGTTGCTTAAGTCACTCGCAGAACCGTGAACCATATCTTCCTCCATTTCTTATACATAGGTTATTTAGGTGTCATATATTAACATATATACAAAGCGATTACGAGAGATACCGGTTGGAAAATTTGGTAAACTAAACCCATGCAAAATGGAATGGCAAAAGATTGGCCATTATATTTTAAAGAACGTTTAATAATGGGAGATTTATCTTCTAACGTCGGTGTAGCGACTCTATGGATGCCAAAAGAAAGTGTTGTTTCGGAACTGGACGAGGGGAGTTTTAGCGTATGCGGTCAGTTGTACACAAAACGTGGTATTAACCCGCTACTACGCAATTTGTTAGCAAATACTCTTATTAGGTATGTTATTGTATGCGGTGTTGACAGGCAGGGAAGTGGTGAAGCATTACTAAAGTTTTTTAAGAACGGTGTTTCAGAGGAGAGTGGCGGAGCAGGGGAGCTAAAAGGTTGGAAAATTTTAGGTGATGATGAAGCTTTGCTCGATAAAGAGATCACAAAAGAAGCTCTCGATTTGATACGTATAAATGTTGAGGTTTTTGATCTGAGAATGAAACCCCTGGGAGAGGTGAACGGTCTTATCGCATCTCTTGAGAAGAAAGTTCCTTATGCCGAACCGGTACTTTTCCCCGAACCCGCTAAGGATGAAGTAAAACAGTACCCAAGCGACCTTTCCGTGTCATAATTTGTCCATTGTCATAGAAAAAGAAGACCCTAAAAGCCCCAAACTCGAGCCGTTCCTGAAATTCGGCAAGGAAGGTTTGGATCTTTATATCAAGGGATTTTTTGATACTGAAAAATCGGGATCTTCTTATACGTACGGTGAGAGAATACTGGATTGGGATGGGATAGATCAAAAAAAGATCATGGTGGAAAAGCTGAGCCGGTTCCCTTTCGACAGGGGAGCGTTAGCCGTTCTATGGAAACCTCACAGGGACAACTACCCTCCAACCGAAACTGAAATGGCACAAAACGGACAGACAAAAGGCTGGCAGGTTCCCTGTTTGGTTATGATAATGGGGCAGTGCATCGGTGACAACTTCCATATGACAGCAGTATTCAGGAATAACGACATTTATGGTGGATGGCCGTTAAATGCCTTTGCGCTAAGGAATTTACAGCAAAATATAGCCGTAGAAGTAGGTAAGAACCTGGGAGCTCTAACCACGATATCACATATAGCTGAGATTTATGAGATTGACTATGAGGACGCCAAAAAAGTAGTTGCGGAAAATGACAGTCTTGCAAGAACATGTCTATATGATACGCGCGGATACTATACTATCAGTATAGAAGGAGAGGACATTGTCGTTACATTCTTTACACCAGATGGTTCGGAGGAATTGGCCACATTCAGAGAAAACGGTAAGAAACCTAAAGCAGCAAGGGACCTTTGCGCGATGGTACTAAGGGACATGTTATTAAGTGAACTTGGTGCCGCCGCGGATCTGGGCAGGCAGCTGGCAAAAGCCGAAACCGCAGTAAAATTAGGACTGGTCTTTGAACAGGACCAGCCTCTCAGACTTGAATAAACTGATTTCCTTGAGAGCTTTCCTGGAAAACTCGTAATCTTCTTTCCAAAATTCCTCACTGTCGTACACTTCTTTATGCAAACGCACCTGTTCTGAGTGATTCTGCGCATGTTTTTCGCAAAAATCCGCGAACTTCGGTTCATCCACAGGAGAGTCGTACTCTTTTAGTGTTACATCAAAAACCTCCCTAAAAGGAATATCGTCCATTCTATACCAGAAGAAAACGCAAGTGCGGGCTAGATCATACTCTACAGGACCGTTAAAAGATTCTTCAAAATCACAGGAAAATTACTATAAAGTAAATATAGAGAATGAATGTGTTGAATTTCTCATTCCAAAAGTTAATAATAGCGAAAGATTCCAAGAAACTTTTAACTACATCTTAACAACAGTAAAACCAATTTCTAATCTTTAGAACTATGCTAAATAAAATTAAGCAATTATTACCGCTTGCCACACTTATTATTTTTGTGAGTTTACTCGTCTATGATCCAATTGTTCAAAAAGGGATATTCACTGCCCATGATATTGAAACAAGTATCACCTATTTTGGTTCCTTTTATGAATCTCTAAGTGAAGGAATTATTTTTCCGCGTTGGAGTGCAAATATAGCCAATCTTTATGGAAGCCCTACAAGCATGTTTTTTTATCCTTTCAGCAAGTTCAGCACCAGTTATTTTGATAAATCCAGGATAATTTTCGACTATATTTGTTGTAGTAATTGTTCCTCCAACAGGCATATCACTACCATAACTAGAACCAAGAACCAGAGTTTTCAAACCCAATCGGGCAGAATACATTCCTGCAGATAAACCGGCAACCCCTGCCCCAATAATAACAA
>LCBS01000047.1:4200-10532 GCA_000997355.1 candidate division WWE3 bacterium GW2011_GWB1_41_6 | reverse complement strand
AGCTGTGGAGGTGACCTGTATTCCTGATAGGTAAAGTGCTGTTCCGTTAATACTACCCGCAACATCAAGTTCATAATCAGGAGCTGTTGTGCCTATCCCAAGTCTCCCCGAGTCTGTTATCACAAACGAAGTGTAGTTGTCAGGATAGATATAT
The DNA here is from genome assembly GCA_000997355.1 of candidate division WWE3 bacterium GW2011_GWB1_41_6. Classification (GTDB taxonomy): domain Bacteria; phylum Patescibacteriota; class WWE3; order UBA101185; family UBA10185; genus GWB1-41-6. Next base: position 10,378 of record LCBS01000047.1, on the reverse strand, counting down.
GTTGTTGCATCCGTCCAAAGATTAGCACCACTGACCGAGTTTATCGCAGCATCCAATGCTCCTATGGCTGCAGTAAACGTAGTATTATCCGTAACGTAGTTATTTGATGAGTAGTTAAGATTACCAAGAGCTGCGGTTGTTCCAATATAAAGATCAGACCCTGTTGCTATGCGCACATCTCCGTTAACATCAAGTGTGTATCCGGGAGCAGTGGTTCCGATCCCTAGTCTGTTTAGAGAGTCATCCCAGAAGAGATTTGCGCTGTCCTGGGTAAGGTAGGTGCCGTTTCCAAATGTCAGCCCACCCGTTGTAGCTGTAAGACCATCCAATAGGTTAAGCTCTGTTGTAGATAGAGTAGCCCCTTCTAACAAGCTAAGTTCGGTTGCATCAGCCGTTATCTGAGTACCTCCAATATACAAACTGGTTGTGTTGGTTGAGCCGTTGACGTCAAGATTGTATCCCGGGGCGGTTGTACCTATACCGATCCTTGAGTTCTGTGTATCTAAATTCAACAACCCGCTTGCAAAGTTAAGAGCAGTAATTGAACTGGGTAAGGCGAATGTTGACGCAGCACCTGCAGTTAAGTTCAACGCACCTGCAGAATTAAGCACGAGAGTGCCGGATGTGGTTGTTTGGAGTGTAAGGTTTGAATCGGTTGTTCCTATAGTTAAGGTTTCTGATGCGGACTGTGTAATTGATCCGTTGCCATAAGATGTAGAAGCGCCTGCCACAAACGACCCATCAGTATAAACACTTCCTTCAACGCCAAACATCCCTGCAATAAATCCGTCGTCACCGTCCATGACAAAGCCTGTGTTGGCGAGTGTCTCGGATGAGGCTCCGATGAACAAGTTATCTTGAGCATAAATGCTTCCTACTACTTCTAATGCAGTGGATGGTGCTGTTGTTCCGATACCTAACCTACTTTGTGCGTCATCCCAGTAAAGGTCATAAGAACCGCTTTGTGAGCTGGTACCGTCCCAGAACGAAACCTGCCCGCTGGCACCGGTTCCGGTCACACTGCCGCTGGATGCTTCCCAGGTTAGGGTTCCAGAGCCGTTGTTGGTTAGTACGTAGCCATCCGCACCGGCCTGTGATGAAGGCCAGGTGTAAGCTACGTTATTTATTTTGGTCAGGTCACCGGTAGAGCTCACCGTGAATTGATTTCCCGAACCGACCGAGAGAAGGGCAGATGGACTTGTCGAACCGATGCCTACGTTGCCTGACGTATCTATGCTCAGGAATCTGTTAGACCCAAGCGTTGTACCGTCACCGATGACGAAAAGATCGTCATCATCGCTGCCGGCGTCATCAACTACTCCCATCCAGAAATCCGTATCCCCTGAAGTAACTGTATCAAAAATGATAGAACTATCCGCGCTTTGTAGGACAAGATTACCGCCCATTTCAAGGAACACGTCACCGCTGTTGTATGTTTTAACTGTGAAATCGCTGCTTTCGTAGTTTTCTCCGACTTCAATGTATAGAGGAGCGAGGGATTTCATATAGCTTGATGTCTGGTTGGTGAACTGAATATCATAAGCTATTGAAACATCTCCAGCAGCGTTAAATGAGGCTGGGACTGCGAATGAAGCTCCTGCAGCACCGAAAGTGGCCACCTCGGTTCCGCTGTCGGAGAATGTAAGGTTACCGCTGGCGTCGATGGTAAAGGACATGTAGTTGGTTGCGTCGTAGCCTAGTCTAAGCTGTTCGGTAGTACCAAGTACGTGTAAGAAACTGGAAGGAGCAGTAGTGCCTATACCAAGTCTGTTGTTGCCGTCATCCCAGAAGAAATTGCTGGCATCTTGTGTAATATATGTACCGTTAGCGAACATTATCCCTCCGTTGGTTACGCCGGTTCCGTCAAGATAGTTAAGTTCTGCTGCAGTTGAGGTGACCTGAGTTCCTCCAATATAGAGTGAGGTAGCATTTAAGCTGCCTGACACGTCTAAGTTATATCCCGGTGCGGTTGTTCCTATGCCAACCCTGCCGTTGCTTTCCTGTACAAATATAGACTCATCGCCTGAATCGTTGTATATTCTCAGATCTCCTTCTGCTGCGGACATAAGTATGTCGCTACCACCGTCATAAGCAGTTTGTAGATTGGTAACACCTCCGGATGTACCATTCATAAGATCCCATTCTGAACCATCATAGTAGTAGAGGTTGGCTCCGTCTGCATAAATGTCTCCGGTATTTGGTGCTGAAGGAGCTGTACCAGACCTTATCCTCATCGATGCATAGGAGGTATCACTGCCGGGGAGGTCAAGGTAGGCGGTAGGGGATGTAGTACCGATACCAAGTAGATTGTTTGTGTCATCCCAGAACAAGTTTCCTGCATCCTGAGTAAGGTATGTCCCGTTTCCAAATGTTAATCCTCCGGCTGTTGCTGTGGTTCCATCAAGGAGATTTAGTTCAGAATAGGTAACAGTAGCACCGTCTAATATATTTAATTCTGCGGCTGTAGAGGTTACCTGTGTTCCTGTTAGGTAAAGTGAAGTTGAGTTGACAGAACCTACAACATCAAGTGTATATCCCGGAGCTGTGGTTCCAATCCCAACCTCTCCTGCATCCGTTATGACAAATGAAGAGTAGTTGTCAGGGTAGATGTATGTTGTGGCATCAGTCCAGAGATTTGCCCCACTTACAGTATTTATTGCTGCGTCCAAGGCACCAATTGCGGTTGTGAATGAGGTGTTGTCAGTGACGTAGTTGTTGGATGAGTAATCCAAATTACCTAAAGCTCCAACTGTACCAATGTATAAATCAGACCCTGCGGCAATACGAACATCTCCGTTAACGTCTAAGGTATATCCCGGTGCTGTAGTACCAATACCAAGTCTGTTTAGAGAATCATCCCAGAAGAGATTTGCACTATCCTGTGTAAGGTAAGTTCCGTTTCCAAATGATAAGCCTCCTGATGTTACGGTGGTTCCATCCAGGTAGTTAAGCTCTGTTGTTGAAAGGGTAGCTCCATCAAGAATATTTAGCTCAGAAGCATCAGCTGTTACCTGTATTCCAGCAAGATATAGTGAAGAAGCATTTATACTTCCGTTCACATCCAAATTATATCCGGGAGCGGTAGTTCCTATACCTAATCTGCCGTTACTTTCTTGTATGAACAGGGACTCAACGCCGCCATCGTTGTATATCCTTAGATCCCCATCTGTGGCGGTCATGAGAATGCTACTGCCGCCTTCGTAAGCCCCTTGGAGGTCTGTAACAGCACCTGATACTCCATTCAGAACGTCCCATTCGGAGCCATCATAGTAGTAGAGACTTGAACCATCGGAATAGATGTCACCTGTGTTTGGTGATGAAGGAGCTGTTCCTGCCCTTATTCTAAGTGATGCGTAAGATGTGTCACTGCTTGGGAGGTCTAGATATGCGGTAGGAGATGTTGTGCCTATTCCAATCTTACCGGTAACGTTTAATATCCCAGTAGTCCCGTCATCGATAAGCCTAGCAAGAACGTTTGTACCATCATCCCATGTCATCATCCCTGTGTTTGCCATTCGTAGTATCGGGTTGGTATTAAACTCTATATCCGCCCCAAGCCCGCTGTTGGTTATGCTTAACACAGAACCGGTTGCACCACTAAAGTTTTGAGTTAGAGATAAGATATTGGCGATATCATTGCAGCTGCCAGCTGTTTCTACACAATTGGATGACAACGCTGCTAGGCTTCCAACTAGATTGGTTGAATTTGAGGTTGCGGATGGTTTTAACGGAATCGCTATTATTGCCCAATTAAGGGTTCCACTGCTAAACGTCCAAGACATTGTGGTTGTAGCTGATCCGGTTTCAGAGCTGCTACCGCCACCCACCCACGTGTGTTCATAGTTCCAGTGTGCAGTTTGGCTGGGATCTGGGGTGATAGAAATGTTATATACAGCGACGTTATCCACCACAACCTCATTTCCGCTGCTGCTGACATCAACGGTAGCGGGGCTTCCTGCTCCCTTGGCCTTTTGGGATGTTCCTAACGGTGTACTTTGATGAACGCCTGACCAAGTTGTAGCTCCACCAATAAAGTTTGTCATAGCATCCCCGGTGTAGGTAACAATCACGTTATATGTTCCCGAGGGTGGGTTAACCAAGTACCACAATTCAGATGTAGTACTATTAACATCAGTCTCGTAACTATCTATTTTTTGAAGGTTGACGCCATTATAAGTAACACCGGCAGCCGCGTTGTTCGACCCGTCGCCATCCGCCGAGCTTATACCTACAATTAGAATGCGGTCTAGACTTAATCCTGTGGTATGTGACCATGTATATGAGGACAAGTTTGATCCTTGGTGGAAAGATTCATTATCTAAAAGCGGAGTTGTACTCTCCCCGTTATTTACAGTAATAGTCCTATTTAGAGCAAGTAGATTACTACTATAATCGATGGGATTAGCTACTGTGGCATTCTGTGTTGCATTAATTAAAGAGCCTGAAGTGAAATCACCTGATGTTGATTCTATATATAATGCATTTCCTGTGGTCAGGCCATCCGCGGAGATACTGGCTATATTACCGGAAGTAACGGAATCTGCGGTCAGATTTAATGCTCCTGTGGTATCGGAACTTAATATATCCAGTTTTGTACTCGGAGCGGTGGTTCCTATACCAAGTCTGTTATCTGCATCATTCCAGAAGAAGTTCGCTGCATCCTGTGTCATATAGGTGCCATTACCAAACATTAGACCTCCCGATGTAACAGTCGTACCGTCCAGGTAATTCAACTCCGTGGTTGATAACGTAGCACCGTTTAGCACATTTAGCTCAGATGCACTTGCTGCGACCTGCTCTCCGCCGATATATAGACTTGTGGTATTTGTGGAACCATTCACATCGAGTGTATATGAAGGAGCAGTGGTGCCTATACCGATTCTTGTGTTTTGAGTGTCTAGATTTAGAAGTCCACTAGCAAAGTTTAATGCGATTGTAGAACTTGGCAGTGCGAACGTAGATGCCGACCCTGCAGTAAAGTTCAACGCACCGGCGGAATTAAGCACTATTCCTCCGGATGTTGTTGTTTGCAGGGTAAGATCAGCCTCGGTAGTTCCTATCGTCAAAGTTTCACCGGATGATTGAGATATGGATCCGTTCCCATATGTTGTGGATGCGCCTGCGATAAAAGATCCATCTGTATATATACTTCCCTCTACACCGAGCATACCGGCTATGAAACCGTCGTCTCCGTCCATGACAAAACCTGTGTTGGCCATTGTTTCGGATGAACCGCCGATGAATAAGTTGTTAGTAGCATAAAGGCTTCCCACGATTTCAAGTTCCACAGAAGGATTTGTTGTCCCTATGCCAACTCTCCCGCTATCTGTTATGACAAACTGATCGAAGTTTGCGGCATATATAAAGGTCCCTTCATCCCTCCAAAGTCCTGATGTTCCGCCTCCAATACCTGATATTGCGGAGTCAAGGTCGTTAAGAACTGCCTGCAAATTACTGTTACTGGAGTTATCGAACTCATCAAAAACACCTATCAAGTATGCTCCAGATAAGATATTAGAAGGTCCTGTATCTCCGATGCCGATATTGCCAATGTATAGATCCGAACCTGAAGCAATCCCGATATCCCCGTTTACATCCAATGCGTATCCGGGAGCAGTTGTCCCTATTCCTACGTAAGCATCTAGGAAACTTATAAAGTCGATCGTATCGTCGGTAAAATACATTCTACCCGCCGCTGATCCAAGTCCAAGCCACTGTACGGCCGTGATTGTTCCCGTACCGCCTCCCGCACCTGTTACGGACTCCCACTGCAGTCCTCCGGTACCGTTTGTTGTCAGGACATAGTTATCACTTCCATCTACAGATGGGAGTGTGTAAATGAGGTTGCTTGCAAGAGAGTCAGGAGATTTGAAACCTGTATAGTTGGTTCCGCTTGCAGCAAGTTCTAATAGTCTGAATTCTCCCGTATTACCTGCCGATGCACCGTATGGATCTATTTGGAACGCAGCTGCAGAGGAGGGGACAATGGTCAGCTGACTTGTCGGATCGGTTGTTCCTATACCTAATAGTCCTGATGATGTTATGGCAAGATGTATGTTGGAACCAGGTGTTGTTCCGTCTCCGATAGCGAATATATCATTGTCATCACCGGCCGCATCGTCAATGATCCCTAACCAGTAGTCAGTATCTCCTGTTGTTAATGTGTCAAGCACAATAG
>LCBS01000047.1:0-4187 GCA_000997355.1 candidate division WWE3 bacterium GW2011_GWB1_41_6 | reverse complement strand
CGTTCCCGCCAATATCGAACACAATGTCACCGGCATTGTATGTCTTAAATACTAGATCGCTGCTTTCGTAGCTTTCTCCGGCTTCTATATACAAAGGAGCATATGACTTAATATAACTTGCGGTTTGATTTATGAACTGCAAGTCATATGCCATGGAAACATCACCGGGAGCGTTAAACGAAGCGGGGACTGCGAAAGATGCTCCTGTTGCGCCAAACGTTGCTACTTCAGTACCACTGTCGGAGAAGGTTAGGTTTCCTGTTGCGTCGATGGTGAATGACATGTAGTTGGTTGCGTCGTAGCCTAGTCTAAGCTGTTCGGTGGTACCTAAAACATGTAAGAATGATGAAGGGGCGGTAGTTCCTATACCAAGTCTGTTGTTGCTGTCATCCCAGAAGAAATTAGCTGCATCTTGAGTTATGTAGGTTCCGTTTGCGAACATTATTCCGCCGTTAGTTACGCTAGTTCCGTCAAGATAGTTAAGTTCTGCAGCAGTAGAGGTGACCTGAGTTCCTCCGATGTAAAGTGTTGTAGCATTGAGTGTGCCTTCAACATCGAGGTTGTATCCCGGTGCTGTTGTTCCAATACCGACCCTGCCGTTGCTTTCCTGAATAAACAGTGATTCATCACCGCCATCGTTGTAAATTCTGATATCTCCTTCGCCTGCGCTCATGAGTATGTCTCCGCCTCCGTCATACGCAGTTTGCATGTTTGTAACCGTTCCTCCGCCATTTATCGTATCCCATCCGGAACCGTTGTAGTAGTAAAGATTGCCTCCGTCAGCGTAGATATCACCGGTATTTGGTGAGGACGGAGCAGTTCCTGCTCTGACTCTGAGTGACGCGTACGAAGTGTCAGAACCGTTTAGGTCAAGGTATGCGGTAGGGGAGGTAGTTCCAATACCAATTAGCCCGTTAGCTCCGTCAATATAAATATTTTCGGATCCTGTATTGGAGTTGTAGTATCTAAAACTCTTTGAGGCGGAACCATTGTATAAATTAATAGAAGTGTTTTCGTCCAGTGTCATTGTATCGCTAAAATGTTCCCAATCTAATGAATCGTCGGCAACATCAGATGCAACAACACTACCCCAGGTAAGATTTCCGTTGCTGTCATTTGTTAATACCTGACCGTTGGTGGTTGCCTGAGCATCAGGGAAGGTATAAGCAATACCATTTATCATTACAATATCCCCATTTGAGTCAACCTGGAACTCTGATGATGCTCCGACAGATAGGGCAGAGGAGGGAGCTGTTGTACCTATACCAAGTCTTTTTAGAGAGTCGTCCCAGAAGAGATTTGCCGAGTCTTGTGCCATGTATGTTCCGTTCCCGAACATAAGTCCTCCTGCTGTTACGGTTGTTCCGTCAAGGTAGTTAAGTTCTGTTGTAGAAAGGGTTGCTCCGTCTAGAATATTTAGTTCACCGGCATCAGCTGTAACCTGCGCGCCTGCAAGGTACAAAGATGATGTGTTGGTCGAACCGACAACATCCAGTTCATATCCCGGTGCTGTAGTGCCAATACCCAGCCTTCCTGTATCAGTAATCGCAAACGAGGCATAGTTATTGGGATAGATATAAGTTGTTGCATCTGTCCAGAGGTTAGCACCACTGACCGAGTTTATCGCGGCATCAAGCGCCCCTATTGCTGTAGTAAATGAGGTATTATCCGTAACATAGTTATTGGATGAATAATCAAGGTCACCAAGCGCTGCTGTGGTTCCAATGTACAGATCAGAACCAACAGCTATCCTGATATCTCCATTAACATCCAGGGTGTATCCCGGCGCAGTGGTTCCAATACCGAGTCTTTTTAATGAGTCATCCCAGAATAGGTTTGCACTATCTTGAGTTAGGTAGGTTCCATTCCCGAACAACAGTCCGCCGATTGTAGCCGTAGAACCATCCAAAAGGTTTAGTTCAGAGTAGGTGACTGTGGCGCCATCAAGAATATTTAGCTCCGAAGCATCAGCGGTTATCTGTGTGCCGGACAGGTAAAGACTGGTGGAATTTAGTGAACCATTAACATCAAGTGTGTATCCCGGTGATGTTGTCCCGATACCAACATTAGCACTCATTAAAGCTATGGTGTCTGTTCCAAGATCATAAAACTGTATTCTTCCATCCGTTGCACCAAGTCCAAGCCACTGACCATCTGCTGAAGAGTCTGCAAAAGCATCGCCTGTTGTCATGGAACCTACGGCTGTGATAGTACCTGTTCCGGCTCCAACACTTGTAACTGACTGCCAGCTTAAGCCTCCACTACCATCTGTTGTTAATACAAAGTCTTCAGTTCCATCTGCATTAGGTAAGGTGTATATGACACTATCAGCTAATGAATCAGGAGATTTAAATCCTGTGTAATTAATACCATTTGCAGCAAGTTCCAAAAGTCTAAATTCTCCAGTTTCACCTGCTGATGTTCCGAAAGGATTGATCTGGAATGCTGCAGCTGTTGAAGAGGCGATTGTAAGCAGGCTTGTAGGCGCGGTTGTACCTATACCGATTGCGCTGCCATCATCGTAGAGTAGGGAATCACCAATTTCGTACTGTCCCGTGAACTTTGAGAGATAGTTGGTAGTTCCGCTTCCGCCCAATCCCGCGCTAGTTCCCGAACAGTTGCCTGAGGTATCGCAGACTTGATTACCGTCTTGGTAGATGGTGGTCGCTCCCAAGTCGCCTGCAACCTCTATGTTATATTCAGGAGTAGTAGTCCCAATACCAAGTCTTTTTAGCGAGTTATCCCAGAAGAAGTTTGAGGAATCCTGAGTAATATAAGTACCGTTAGCGAACATGATCCCGCCTGAGGTCACGGTAGTTCCGTCAAGATAATTAATTTCTGTTGTTGATAGGGTAGCACCGTCAAGTATGTTTAGTTCTGTTGCGGATGAAGTGACTTGTGTTCCTGCAAGGTACAAACCAGTAGCGTTAATGGAACCAACAACATCCAGTTCATATCCTGGGGCTGTTGTACCAATTCCAAGCCTTCCTGTGTTGGTAATGACAAATGAGGTGTAATTTGTAGGACTGATGTATGTTCCAGCGTCTGTCCACAAGTTGGCACCACTCACTGAGCTGATTGCAGAATCAAGTGCCCCTATGGATGTGGTAAAAGAAGTATTATCCGTAACATAGTTATTTGATGAGTAATCAAGATCTCCAAGGGCTGCTGTCGTTCCTAAGTATAAATCTGAACCGCTAGCGATTCTCACATCTCCGTTAACATCAAGTGCGTATTCCGGTGCTGTTGTACCGATGCCCAGTCTGTTTAAGCTGTCATCCCAGAAGAGGTTTGCACTATCCTGTGTCATGTAAGTGCCATTACCAAATACTAATCCCCCCGTAGTAGCAGTAGAGCCATCCAAGAGGTTTAGCTCGGAGTATGTAACCGTTGCGCCGTCTAGAATATTTAGCTCCGAAGCTGTAGATGTTACCTGAGTTCCTGATAGGTAAAGTGATGTTGCGTTGAATGAGCCGCCTACATCCAATTTGTAAGCAGGATCTGTGGTTCCAATGCCGACATTACCATCACCTGTGTCAAAGAAAAGGTACTCGTACGTTCCGTCATATAATCTCGTGTTTCCTGTCAAAGCACCTCCCAGAGTGATAGCATCGGCCGTTCTTGTTAATCCATTGGAGAATGTTAATGCGTTTTCTTTGCTGTTAAAAGTGTTCCAGTCAGTGGATGAAAGATATCCGTCACTGGCCGCACCTGATTGAGAAATACTAAATTCTCCTGATTAGTTCCTTCTGTTACATCATCAGTTGAGATCTGTACTCCATTAACTCTGTATACTCCCGTAACATTGATATCTCCCGATACATCAATTGCATAAGCGGGAGCTGTGGTTCCAATACCAAGTCTTGATGTTCCTGTATCCCAGTAGAAGGCATTACTACCACCAATAGTATTGGTGTCGGTCCAGAAAGCGATCTGACCCTCCTCACCTGTACCCATCGCACTTCCAAGTCCGCTTATAGAAGCACATGCCCAAACTTCAGTATCAAGATCCCAGCTTAATACTTCATTATCAGCGCAACCTCCAAGTAATCTTAAACCGCCCGCTGTCACTTCAAGACCGGAGTTGCTGGATGTGACAAGTGTGGTTCCTGTGGTAGTAGCATCGATAGTTATATCGTTGGCATTGACTGTGATACCGTTACCGGCACCAATGTCCAAGGTCAGAG
>LCBS01000046.1 GCA_000997355.1 candidate division WWE3 bacterium GW2011_GWB1_41_6 | reverse complement strand
TATCAGGGCTTCCGATGGCTCAGACTTAAGTGACGGGCATTCGTTCGTTGTAAAACTGAACGGGGGTAATGCCCAAACAATCTCAGAAACATTAACTGCTTCTTATCTCTTAAACCCGGGAACATACTCAATAACGGAACAAACCGATAACGACTATGAATATGTATCATGCACACCTGATAATGACTCCAACGCCGAAAACGGTGCTCAGGTGTCGGTAACCAGCGGGCAGACCGTAAATGTTACGTGTACGAACAAACAAAAACCCGCAAACATCACAGTAATTAAAGACGTTAGAAATTCCGACGGGAGTGACATCAGTGACAACAAAGAGTTCACGGTGAGATGGAGCGGAGGTTCAACGGCAGTCAGCGAACAGGCTAACGGTTCGTTCGAATTGGCGCCGGGGATTTATACGTTCACGGAAGATGACGAAGACTCATATACACTAAATTCCATAAGCCCCGATGCGGATAGCAATGCCGATAACGGAACCGCTGTTGCTTTGGGCAGCAACGAAAACTTAACGAT
>LCBS01000045.1 GCA_000997355.1 candidate division WWE3 bacterium GW2011_GWB1_41_6 | reverse complement strand
TTTTTTACCTGCTCATCACCCTGTTTACACAAATCAAGTAAAGAGGAATGCGTAAAATCTTTTTTCACGAAAAGTCGTATGCCCTTTTGGGAAAGAGCCGCGTCGTAGTTCCATCTTATACTTACTATGTTTGAGGCTTCCGTACCCTCCAGCAGAAGCAGCACCATTTCGGACGGATACTTAAACGTATAGGAAAATGCTTCGTTCTTAAAAGGGACATTTTGACCGTTAGCGTTAAAGGAAGGGCTGAGTTCAAGAAGCCCCTCGAACTTATGTACGAGCGGACGGGTGAAGTAAGCAACTATACTTGTTGTAGCAACAAGAACAGCCAAACCAATGAGCAGTGTTTTCATGGTTGTTCTATGTTACATGCAAGTGGAAAATGTGTAAAGTTAGACAAACCTGGCGTAGATCCTCATCTTCCCTTTCCCTATGTTCTCCTGTTTATAGATCTCCAATTTGGAAATATGACCTGTTCTTTCTACGTGTGGGCCACCGCAGAATTCCTTGCTTATAGCTTCGTTTAAAGATTCACCGATATAGTAGACTTTCACGGAATCGCCATACTTTTCACCAAAAAAGTGCAATGCGCCGGTTCCCTCGGCATCTTCCCGGTTCATAACCTCAAATTTTACCGGAAGATTCTGATCAACAAAAGAATTCATAATTTCCTCAACTTTCCCGATCTGCTCTTCAGTAAGCTTGTCTTTATAGTTAAAATCGAACCTTAACCTCTCGCCGGTAATGTTACTTCCCTGTTGGTAAACATCTTCCCCTAACACCTCTCTTAAAGCAAAGTGCAGCAAGTGTGTAGCCGTGTGGTATTTGACCACGGTATCGCTATGATCGGCCAAGCCGCCTTTAAACTTTTGTTCAGCCCCTTTCCTGGATTGTTCCTGATGAGACATTAACAGTTTATTAAACTCTTCCTCCAGTTCTTTTATGTTTTTTTCCTCAAGTAACCCAAAGTCTTTCATGTACTCTACAAAAATTTCAAAAGGAAAACCAAACGACTGATATAAACGAAAGGCTTCTTTGGATACATCGGGAGCTGAAGGAGACTCACTCCGAATATAATCTACTAGTTTAAGCAGTTCCCCGCTCCCAGCCTGCAATGTTTTCGAAAACTTAATCTCTTCATCGGAAAAGATTTTTTCGATATCTTCGCATTTCTCCTGTAGAAACGGATATAGCCATGTAAAACTATCTACCACAACCCTAACTAGCGAAACGGAAATATTCTTTTCCATCCCCAAACCCCTTCCCGCGCGTACCATTCTTCTAAGCAATCTTCTTAAGATATAGCCCTGATCCTTGTTGGACGGAACAACTCCATCCATCGCTAAAAACACCGATGCCCTCATATGATCTGCGATGACTCTCATAGCCTTTGTAGTCTTACCATCTGTGCCGTATTCCTTGCCACTTATATCTCGGATCTTTTGTATGATCGGCCAAAAGTTATCGGTTTGATAAATATCGCTTTTTCCCTGAACAACCATGGCAATCCTTTCCAAACCTCCCCCAAAATCAACGTTCTTCTGCGAAAGTTCAGCCCAGCCTGTTTCCGTTCGGAAATACTGCATAAAAACAGAATTGCCAAGTTCTATAAATTCATCCTGATACTCAGAGGGGCTTCTTCCCAATCCGGTACCTTCACTTCCGATATAATAAAAAACCTCACTATCCGGACCACCGAGCTCCCCTACCGCGTTACCCCTCTGCCACCAGTTATCCTCGCGTCCGTAAGCAAAAATACGTTCACTCTCTTTGGCCTCGATTCCATACTTAGCAAAAATTTCCTTGATTATTTCAATGGATTCAGTATCTTTTGGAGCGAACTCATCCCCTTCAAAAACAGTGGCAAACATTCGGTGCGGATCCAGTCCTAAAAGCTCGATCAAAAACTCGTATGCCCAAGGCAACTGCTCGTCCTTAAAGTAATCCCCCAAACTCCAGTTCCCGATCATGTGGAACGCCGTTGTGTGCCTGTTAGTAATACCTATATTTTCCAGATCCTCAAAAAACCTTAAAGCTCTCTGCACATTCACCAATCTTTTTCCCATCGGGTGAGATTCGCCTGATAAATATGGAACCAATGGGAACATACCCGAATTAACATATAACAATGTTGGGTCGTTTTCGGGCACAAGGGACACATTTGAGATAACACGGTGTCCGCGCACGGTATAAAAATTTATGTATTTTTCCAGAATTTCCTGAGAAGTCATATATTTTGGCATTATACTATACAACTACAACCGGTCAGCTTAACATCCAGCTTAGGATCAAACCCCCAACCACGGCCGACAGGACGTTCGCACCAAACGTGATACCAAAAATACGGGGAAGTGTTAAGGTCTTATTAAATGCTACAAGTGAACCGGATTCAAAAAACACCGCGAACATCGCACCGGCTAGCAACATCATTAAACCACCAATAGGAATTAAGAACAAAGTAACGTTTATAAGAGGAACTGTAATAAAGTTAACAAAAATAACGGACATCAGCTGTTTTTTTGTCCTCAGCCCCAAAGCAAAAAACACCGGAAGTTCCAGGATCACCGTAAGAAAAACCAAGGGAGCGATCACCTCACCGATAAACTTATACAATCTGCTCAGATACTGTGGAAAGAATTCCGTGGAAGACAACTCCCGGTAACAGTATGTCCTTTCTCCGCCAAGTATTGAGCCTTTTTCGCTCAATAACGTGTAGTGCGGATCAAGATCCAGCTTTTTACAGTTATCTGTCGTAACCAGATCGGTGGTTTTTATATAATTCGTGCAGGAAATCCATTGTTCGCCGGGCTTGCATGTAGAGTTTATAAAGTCATAGTTAACAAGGTCTGCGAAGGCAATAGGAACAAGTGAAAAGAACCAAATAAAAGCTATGATCAAAAAGAGAGCGAACTGATGTTTTCTCACAATTTAATCATACCTCAAGTGGGGCTGGTGCAACAAATAGCTGTGAAGTAAACAACTTTTCTTACTTGCTTTATAAACGATTCTATGAACACTTCCATCCCCATCAAAATATCCTCTGATAAAATCGGGAAGGAATTGGGGTGGAATCTTTGGAAATGTTATTACATTCGATTTCCCTGGAACACCGCCTAAAAGTAACAAGTCTTGAAACAAACGTTTCGAGTGAACCACCAATGTTACACAGGAACCTCCATAAGCAGTTAATGGAGAGTTGGTTTCTAATAGTTTTTTTATGCTAATAAGGTGCTCTTTATCTTTAGAAGTAAAATAAATCCTATATGATTTTTCGTGCCGCATATGCCCATCTGCATACCAAAACCCAAGGACATATGCCATTTGAGAAGTCCAGTGAGAAAAATACTCTTCATTTAATTTATACTTTCGCACGAGGTTAGGCACTATAATATTAATACCCAAATATTATGCGAAGGTCGATAATTTTCTTAACTTTAGGGAATGCTCGTATTCGTGATAAAATAAGCTTTGAAGTGACTACGATCCGGTAGCCAAGTGGTAAGGCGAGGGTCTGCAAAACCCTTACGCGCGGGTTCGATTCCCGCCCGGATCTCCATTAACATTTTGCATTCGTTCTGTTGATATTTTACCACTACCGTGATAATTTGGAGACATGCCGATCAATACACTTACACCGAAAAAGGAGCTTAATTTCTCAAACATAGTTGTCTATTTCCTTGCTCTGCTGGGAATAGTCTTTATAGTCTATTTCGGCGGGAATGTCATCAAGAATATTGGTAATCTTAAAGGCAAGGCTGCTTTCCAGGCTATAAGCCAATACCAGGAGGCCGAAGTGCTGGTGAACGGAAAAAGTATTGGTGTTACACCAATCCAAACTGATGAAATAACCGCCGGTGAAAACAAGATCACTTTAAAAACTCCGTCAAGACAGTACGATACTACAATACAATTCTTTCAGAATACCCAGATCGTAGTAAATCAGGACATGGGAGTTTCGGAGATGTTTTCATCGGGACAGAACTTTTGGATAGAAAAAAGCGCTGCAGGAACAGTGCTTAGCATAACCTCAGAACCGAACAACGCAAAAGTATTTATCGACGAGACCGAAATTGGAACAACACCTTATTCCAATAGCAACCTGACCACCGGAGAGTACGACTTAAGAGTCGAAGCACCCGGTTATGAATCTCACATCGCAAGGATCAAGATACAAAAAGGGTTTAATTTGAACATCTCCCTAAAACTTTTTCCCATACCGGTTCCCGCAAAAGTTAACCTGATGGAAGGCTCGGAAAACTTATACAACGTTTCTACAGGTACCGGATCCATATACGCGGATGTCCCAAGCTGGGTTAAATCAGTGATTTACTGGAATAAAACCCGGGGTATCAATCTTGCGGGAACAGGCATTAACAAAGAACCGGTATTCGACTACTACCTGGATTATAAAGGTGATATATACAATAAAGACGGGGAACTTATCAAGGACCCAGCAGATTACGAACAACTTAAAAACGCTGAAAGGGGAGCGTACCTTGGCAGAACGTCCGACGGAAACGGGCTGAGCCAGGCGGCTAAAGAAACTTTGCAGAACATCGGCGAAATCGGCACATCGGGGGAAAAGACGGTCACGATCAAACAGACCGGCACGGGGTGGCTAAGGGTCCGCGATGTTGCCGGACTGACCGGAGGTGAGGTCGCAAGAGTGGATGTCGGCGGCAGCTATAAATTGCTGGAAGAACAGGAAGAATGGGTAAAGATCATGGTGTCGGACACGGTACAAGGGTGGGTATCAAAGACCTACGTTGATATCTCTCAATGAATCATGCCAATCAAGCAGGTCGGGTCGCAACTCTCTAATCCTTTCCAGTGCGTTAAGTGTATCCTGTTCCAAACCTAATTTGTTCCTATATTTAGCTAAAAGAACATAAATACCCACATCGTTCCCGGCGATACTCTCAACTCTTCTGTAATAATCTATCGTGTAGGGCAAAAATTCCGTATCAACATTTTGCGGATTTCCCGGCCGACTCAGGTCGTCAACCGTCAGAAAGTAATACAACGGAACGGAGTTGCGCAGTGTGGCCAAATTCTTGGGGTTAAGCGAATATGCTTTTTCCAGGTCCGCCAGAGCAAGCTTTTTCAGAACCGCTTCCGTTTCCATATCCTGGTTAACGGTTGCGCTTAAATAGGCTTTAGCCCGACCACGGTAATAAATAGGCTCATTAGGATTTTTTTCTACCGCCCGGTTCATGCGTTCAAGGCTTAATGCTATCTCGCCTTCAGAAAGCAGGTCATCAGCCCTTTCGAATAGAACATCAGCGTTATAAAGAGTAAAGAACTTTATCGCCAGCATCAGGTACGCGATAGTTAAAGTTACTATCAGAACCAGTCTAATTTTTCTCATTTTCCACCTCCATAAAAGACAGGAATATCCAAAAAAGCAACGCCGTTGCAACAACAGGCCAACCAAAAATGTTCGTAACGAACAGCCCTGTCAGGGAGGGTGTGAGGTATGGATGCCTTGATTTCCAGGCACGTTTGATGATCAGTAAATAGATTGCCAAACTTAAAATCCCTGTCTGTGAGAGTAGTTCTAAATAGTAGTTATGCGGCTTGTTGAAAATAAAATCCCATTCCGATGAGTAATTCAATGAATTCTCCCTGTACGGGGGAAATTCATAAGGAAATGTTTCCGGTCCTGTACCTAATAATAAAGTCCTTGGGTCTTTTAAGGATAACCAAAGTGTACCTTTCCACAAACCTGCCCTTATGAACCCTGTGTCGGAAATCGCCTCAAAGGCGGGCTGTGTTTCCTGGGCGCGGACAGCCGTAACCGAGCTTAACGTTCTCCCCACATCTTTAAGTACATCATTGACCTTGCCGGAAAATATGCCGGGGTTTGTGATTGCGATAATTAAAGATAATAAAGAGATCACAACTATTACGCGGACGTTCTCCCTTATTAGCATCCGGTTAAGAAAAATAAGAACACCCATCGCCGCAGTAAAACCCAATAGCCCTGATAAACTGTAAGTGAACCAAAGACACGCAAAACCAAGAATAAATACAAGCGACATAAAAAACTTCAACTTCTTTTCGTTCAGAACTCTGTAGAAAACTACAGGCAAGGTCATGGCTAAATAAGCGGCCAGCCAGTTGGGCTGCCCTAATGTTGAGAATACTCTTACTGATGAGTTCACCTTCCAAAAATCCTAGTTCAAACCGCTGAAAAATACCGTAAATGCTTACAGGCAATACTGACAGTACAACAACGTTCACAAAATCTTTTATGTTCTCTTTCTTTATTATATTTATCACAGAGATGTAGATTCCATAAAAAATCAGAACGGAAAGCAGTCCTCCGTTGAAACGGCTGTAGTAACCCCAAAAGGAAGTGTATAAATGTGAAGATAGCAAAGTGGCAGCTACGTAGATAATTACAAAGGCAGTGAGAGGGTAAGCAGGGCGCTTAAAAATATCCTTGCCGGGATTCATAAGCAAATGCAGAAGATACAGATAAATAAGGGCGGTGCCTGTAAGATACACAAAGAACATTTTCGGGAACTCGAATAATTCGTGTGTGCTGGACCCGAATATCAACGGAACCAGGAATAGCGTTAGCCCGAGTAAAAACAGGAAAAGTTTTCGGGGGTAAAATTTGACGGACATAACTTTATTCATGCTATTATAATCATAACAGCCCTGCCCAACCATCTGCTCAAAATGATGGACGGGAAGCGCCGGCCGGTATCGGCCAAGCTTCTATGTTCTCTAGAATATTAATAAAACTTATAGACCAGTCGATTGTTCCTGCCATAATGCTTGTAACTGCAAGGATTATATCACTTGTACTTGTAGCCCGTTATTTTGGTATAGAGTATACGGTTGGCAGTCAGGGAATTGTTTATAGTGATGCCGGAGGTTACGTACTCGTAAATTCCTACTCTGTTTTTATCATGGTGGTATTACTTAGCGTCGGAATTATGTACATCCTTCTTAAAGCTCTCCTGTTCCATGAAACTCACATCGCGCCTCACCTAACCGCGCGTTTATTCTCATTGAAACTATCGTCCGTCATTCAAAACTCTTTTGACCTTTATTCACAAGGGTCTATTTGGTTATCTTACTTATACCTGATTCTGTTAACTTCAGGGGTTATGGCTTATTACGGTTTGATATACACATGGGTTTTTTATGTTTCATTAATACTTACGATCCTGACATCTGTGCTTTTTGTATTTGACGTCGAGAACGAACTGGATCTCCACAAGGGCAGCACAACGGATAAAACCGAAGAATTTATTTTGGAGTTCAAAGAATGAAAAATAATCTTGAGAACAATAAGTTTGTAAAACTAACACTGGATTCCCTCCTCGTTGTGTTTTTGGTTAGCGTAATAATATTACCGGTTAGTTCTCTTGGGATCGGCGGCGTGGAAAAACCCGGTTCTGAAGTGTCCGGGGATGTATTACCTTCAAGTACTATCAGAGTTGAGGAGGGTGTAGTTCCGTTAGAGATAGACCGTTACATGGATGAGATTCCTGCCGGGCTTCTCACGGACACACCCGAAACCACATCATCTTCAACTTCTTCGAACTTAACTGACCAGGAACTGCTTGAAGATATGTTCGCGGGAAATTAACTCGAATATCAACCTAACACCGGTATTCCATAAACAATAAAGAGAATAGTTAATGACCAAAGTACTACAGTAAGAAGCAGTGGCTTATCGCCGAGCAAAACGCGTTCAGGTGATTCGGCGTCCTCCCGTTCGTATATAACATACAAATATCTAGCTACACCATATATTACCAAAGGTATCGTAAGCATCATCCATTTAGGGGATTTTAATATTGAAGGGAGAACAACGCTCAAGCCGGGACTCACTCCCTGCGGCGATACCTGAAAAGCAAATAAAGAATATGTAATGATCGCGAAAGTAGACGACATGGAAATCATACTATCAAGAAGGTTATCCGGATAGTGGCGCAGTGTTTTACGTGTGTCTCCTTCCTGATCCGACTTTAGATGCCTGCGGAGAATAGTTTTTTCAGAACGTCTTTTACCAAAAGCCAGAAGCAAAGAAAGTCCGATTGTCGCAAGTATCAGCCACGAAGATAATGAAGTAAGTGCAGCAAACCCTCCCGCAAAAACCCGGATGACAAAACCGGTTGCCACTGCCAGAGAATCCAGAATAATAACATTCCTAAGATAAAGTGAATAAAATATTTGTAGAAGAATATAGAATATTATCGCCAGCGTAAAATACGATCCTACATAAAGCGCTGCCAGGATCACCGAGCCAATGATCAGTATAAATGCCACCAGCCAGGCAGTAGTTTCGGAGATCTTTCCTGAGGCGATGGGGCGGTTTTTCTTAATGGGATGGGTACGGTCCTTTGCAACATCGATAATATCGTTCACAAAATATGCCCCGGAAGAAACCATTGAAAAGATAAAAAAGGCCTGGACGGAAGGAATAAGAATATCAGGATCGAATAAACTCCCTGAAAAGACCGGAGCGGCAAAGACACTGAAGTTTTTGAGCCATTGACGGGGACGCGCTGTTCGGAGAAGCTGATATATAAAATTGATCATTACTAGGATAATAAAAGCAAAACCGTATATTTGCAACCGCAAGAGCCGCTGAAAAAAATTACCAATCCACTCTGTATCCGTAACCGTGTATAGTTTTGATCAACTTTTTTTCCGGATCGCTCTCTATCTTTTTCCGCAAACGCGTCATGTGAACTTCAACCGTGTTCGAGGCAACATCCATACCCTTATCCCATATATGTTCCAGAAGATCTTCCTTTGATACAGAAATTCCTTTATTTCGAATCAAATATTCGAACAGATCGTACTCTTTGCGGCGGAGAGTGATTTCAGTATCATCACGCAATATGATCTTGTCCTGAAAATCAATATGAAGATGGCCGATCTTGAGACTACTACAACAAATATGATGGCAGTTTTTTCTTGCGATAGCCCTCAACTTTGATAGTAAAAGAAGCTGCTCAACGGGTTTGATCAGACACATATCCGCGCCCGTATCCAAATACAACCCACGTTTACATGCACATTCCTTTTCCAGCAGCATAAGAATAGGAGAAGCGATCCCATCCTCCCTGATAATCCCACACATCTCCAATCCACTGATATCCGTCAGACCGTTATCAATAATGATGCCATCATAATAATTAGTATTAGCTAACATTAAGCCGTCATCACCGCTACAAGATACATCAACCACATAATGGTCTCTAACCTTTCTGCTAGTATCCCTTGCTATGAAGCTGTCAGCGGAAATTATCAATAACCTCACATTAACTACTATGGATAAATTACCCAACTCTTTTTGTATCAGAATCTTATTAAAATAAAATTAAATTGGAAACAGTTAAAACTAACCATCCGGTCAATGACTTGAACAACGAAATATTTCGTTATATAGTTAGTCCCACAATATGCTATTAACACCACACACATTCGTCGGGGTAGCAATAGGCGCTTCGATCTCAAATCCTTTTGTTGCAGTACCGCTTTCTATTGCCATGCATTTCCTTGGTGACGCGGTTCCGCACTGGGACTTTTACTCAAACACTACCCGGGAAGAGAGGTTAAAAGGATGGAGGCCTCTAGCTGTAATGGCTGATCTGATCATAGCTGTCGCGGTCGGATTGACCGCAACTTACTATGCTCTTTGGGTGTTGAAAGACACAAACACCGCAACTAGCATCTTTCTCGCCGGAATTGCTGCTGTCCTTCCCGACGCGCTGGAAGGTCCATACATTTTTATGCAAAAGGAAACAGGTGTGTTGAATATTCTGACTAATATACAAAGGAAAATGCAGTTCCAGGCGCCTTTGCCTTGGGGAATAATTACTCAGTTAATCGTAATACTCGTCTCTTTGTTAGTGATCTCCAGTTCAATAATACGATAAAAGATGCCACTATTAAGGTTAGGGTAAGAGTTATGAGCACTGCATATTTCTCCGATGCCCATAATCCTACAAGCCCGAGAAACGCAGTGGATGCCCAGTAAAATACTGCTATCTTTCTGATACTCCAGCCTCTCTCCAGCAGCAGATGATGCAAATGCCCCTTGTCACCCTTTAACGGGTTCTTTCCCTGTAGTAAACGCCTGATGATCGTAACCACCGCGTCAAGGAACGGGATAAGGACTATCAGTATTGAGGCCGCGATCTTGCTGCTGATCAGAACGGATAAAGCCGCCAAAACCACACCTGCCGACATCGCTGAAAACCCCCACATTATCTTTGATGGGTTCCATGTAAATTTAACGAGACCAAAACTTGCCCCCGCCGCAGCAATCGCCAGCTTGGCGTAATCCATATGTTCGGGAAGCAGGGGAATGAAACGCAAAGACAAGAAAGCTATAACAATGCTTGAGATCCCTATTAT
>LCBS01000044.1 GCA_000997355.1 candidate division WWE3 bacterium GW2011_GWB1_41_6 | reverse complement strand
ATCCGTGGGTAGCACGTGAGATGGGAGAAGCAGGGTATAGTCAGGAAATGGCGGCAAAAGTAGATAATGAGATCAAAAACCTCATAGACGATGCTCATGCCAAGGCAAAAAGAATACTAATGGAGAAAAGGGAGATTTTGGACAGGATCTCGCAAAGATTGTTGGAAAAAGAAACGATAGATAAAGACGAGTATGACGCGATTTTAAGCGCCCGTGCCGACAGCTTCGCTGATACTTCCGAATCCGTCACGGTGGAGTAATACTGCCAAACCCTTGTTGATCTCCCCAACAACCTGTGGTCCCCCAAATATCAAACCTGTTATCATTTGTATAATGTTTGCTCCTGCCCTAATTTTTGTATATGCATCTTCGGCATTGAATATGCCTCCGGCACCAACAATCACTACGTCTTTTCCATATTTTTGCCTGGTGTGTCTAATAAGTCGGTTGGAGTTTTCGAACGTAGGTTTTCCGCTGAAATTACCTTTTAGTCCTTTGAATTTTTCTATTTCTTTTTGATCGAATACCGGATTGTTTCTGTCTTTTACAAGATTGGAAAAAATAAAACCGTTTATGCTGTGTTCTATTGCAGTTTGTACAATTTCCCATGCTTTTTCCACGGATACTTCATTTGGCATTTTAATAAAAAACGGCTGTCTTACGTCAAGATCCTTTATTCTGGAGAGAAGAGAGGAAAAGTTTTTCCTGTCGACAAAGCTTTCCGTCATTGCGGTATTGGGGCAGCTGATGTTTATTTCAAAATATTTTACATAATCTCTGTCTTTAAATATATTTAAAGTGGAAATATAATCTGCTATGGCTTTTTCTATCGTATCCACATCGCAGATGTTCGAACTGCCTACGCTCACCCCTACGATGTTATCGTTTAAACCCTTGCTATCCATGCGTTTGGCAATAACTTCCGCTCCGTCTGATTTAAACCCTTTATTAACGAACAACGATTTTGAATTTGGCAGTCTTCCGAGCCTGGGCGGCGTGTTGCCCTCATAAGAATGGTATGACACTGTTCCTACGGTGTTAAATCCGAATCCCACTTCTTTCATCGCCTTTGAAACGTGGCCGTCATAATCATAGCCTGCTGAGAGGCCGAGGGGGTTATTGAACTCTATACCAAAGATATTTTGTTTGAGGATAGGGTCTTCATAAGATAGAAAAACCTTAGTCAATTTTCTTGTTATTGCATTAGACCCAAGCACGCTTCCCATCCGCACTGTTCTGTCGTGAACACGCTCCGGATCCTGTGTAAAAAACACGGGTTTCATAACGTATCGATAGTAATTTCTAATTAACGGCGTGGCAAACATACCCAGATATTCTACTAAATAAAATGGATATGGTACAGAAAGGATTTGATCGATGTGTGTTATTCTTATTCAACTCGGCTGTTATAATGTTTAAGATGCAAAAACTACTCTTAATAGACACATTCAATTTCCTGCACCGTGCTTATCACGCTTTACCTCTTAGTTTCAGGGATAAAAAAGGCGAACCGATAAACGCTGTCTACGGTGTTGCTGCTATGGTCATAAATGTTCTGGGAACGGTAAAACCGGATTACGCTATTGCGGCATTAGATGGGGAAAAACCAACATTTAGAGTGGAGAATTTTACGGCGTACAAGGCTCACAGGGCTCCAATGGAAGATAACCTGGCTAGTCAAATACCGAAGGTTTTTGAGGTTTTAGAAGGGTTTGGGATTAAACCAATCCTTGCCGACGGTTATGAAGCGGACGATATTATAGGCACGATGGCGACGCGCTTTAGTAATGACGATTGTCAGGTTATTATAGTTTCGAACGATCATGATATGTGGCAGTTGATTAATAAGAACGTGATAGTTATGTCTCCTACGACAAACGGAAAGGCAGAGTGGATAGGAGCCGAAGAGGTTGTGAAACGCATGGGTTTTAACTCAAACCAGATTCCCGACTACAAAGGATTGCGCGGAGACCCAAGCGACAATATCCCCGGTGTGCGTGGTGTAGGCGAGAAAATTGCCAAACAATTAATTGAAGATTACGGGTCAGTAGAAAATATTTACCGTAATATTGAAAACGTTACGCCTGTTTCTTTGCGGGAAAAGCTTTTAAATAATGCCGAAGAAGCTGTAATGAGCAAAAATCTAGCCACAATAGATAATGATTGCCCCATCACAATAGATCTGAACGAATGTCGTTACCAGGGGTTTGAAACGACCGAGGTAAAAGAGATCCTGGAAAAGTTCAATTTTAAATCTTTGCAAAAAAGACTGGGGTTGGAGGTAGAAAGCGATACGGCACCGGCTGTTCCGGATAACCAGCTGCCGTTATTATAGGAGCAACATTATTGTAAAATTATTATGGAATTATCCAACAGAGCTTTAGAAATAGCCAAAACTTTAAATCAAGCTTACCCTCTTCCAAAGACGGAGCTGACGCACATCAACGAGATGCAGTTATTCGTGGCTGTTATGTTGTCGGCACAAACCACAGATAAAAAGGTGAACCAGATCACACCCACACTATTTGAAAAATATAAAACATGGGAGGACATCGCAAACGCAAACTTGGCAGAGCTTCAAAAAGATATTCATGGTGTGAATTTCCATTTGGGAAAAGCTGACCGTATGATCAAAGCCGCACAAGTTATATTAAGAGACTATGGAGGTGTTCTACCAAAAACGATACCAGAACTTGTAAAAATACCGGGTATCGCACGAAAGAGCGCTAACGTGATAATGCAGGAGCTTTGGGATATCGCGGAGGGTGTTGTGGTGGACACGCATGTGACCCGGGTATCCAACCGTCTTGGTCTGACAAACCATACGGACGCCGTAAAGATCGAACAGGACCTTATGAGATTGATACCGAAAAAATACTGGCGGAATTTTTCCGGGGCATTGGTATTGCATGGGCGTTACGTTTGTACCGCAAGAAAACCAAAATGTAGTGGTTGTGTATTGAACAAGCTATGCCCTTCAGCGTTTACGTTCGAATAACTTAGCATTTTTAGGTTATAGTTTTTGGATCAATCCTGAGTGGGGTTAACAAAAATAGAGCCGAAACTATCGGTATTTTTTTCACGGTAGGACCATATTTTGGTCTTTGATAATCTGATCTCAATATTAGCGCCGGGTTGTATTGTAACTTCCTGTTCAACATCCTCAAATCTATATATCGGTTGGTAAAAAATAATGGTACTGTCCGTTTTGTTAGTAAAACGGGCAAGTTGACCTTCGCGGGCTGTTGTGTTCTTTGGGTCGAACCCATTGTTCGTATATGCTATCTCAAGTGCTCCAAACGTTTTGTCTATTTCTGCGTAATTCAAGTTGCCATTCAAGCTCTTGATACTCTCGTTTAATTCGGGAGTTAGGGTCTCATTATTTGGCGTGGTATTAGGAAGTAGTTTTGACTGTGACTTAAATTTTTCTATCTCTTTATTGATCTGATTATTAAAGTTTTCCAGGTCCTCGAATTTCATCATTTTACCGTTCAGGAAGAACGTTGGAGTAGCATTTATTTTGAGCTTGTTCGCAGCTGCGATATCGTCATTTATAATAGTCGCGTAACTACCGTTCTTAAGACTGTCTGTGAATTTTGCCACGTCCAAACCTACCTGCTCGGCATATTTGATCAAGTCTTCTTCCGTAAGATTTTCCTGATTCTTGAACATTAGTGCTGAATATTCCCAGAACTTCCCCTGCTCCCCGGCAATTTGGGCGGCTTCAGCGGCTTTACGGGCGTACGGGTGTTGTGGGAGAGGGTAATGCCTATAAGCCCACCTTAAAGTTCCGCTATTGTTATTAAATACGTTCTGAATGATAGGATGAAAAGCTTTACACGCGGGACATTGGTAGTCCGAGAATTCGACCAGAGTTACGGGAGCATCCTCAGGACCCTGAACATATGTGTGACCTGCAATCAGTTCATCGGTATTGATCTCGTTAAGGGAAGGTCCGTCCTGGGGTTGAGCATTCTGCGCGGCAATAATAATAACCGCGAATATTGCGAGGGTAATAAAACCTATTATGAATACGGGTAAGTTTCTTCTAATAATGTTCATATTAAATTAACGAACTTATCTTATCCCTGAACAACCGGGGTTCCGTCTCCGGTTTTTCTCCCGACAGCTCAGTGTTCACTAGATTAACAGGTGGTTTCTTATTTATCAAGACCTCAACGATATTTAAAGCAGCCATTCTCGACATTTGTATCCTTGCCTCTCTGGTTGCACTTCCTATATGAGGTGTCAGTACTACGTTCTCTAGTTTGATCAGATCTTCGTGAACGGTGGGTTCTTTTTCGAACACATCCAGCCCCGCCCCCTCGATCCACCTTTCTTTTAATGCCACGGCCAAAGCTTCTTCGTTAATTATGGGGCCGCGGGCGGTGTTAATCAATATCGCATCCGGTTGCATTTTTTTAAGCTGCTGCTCTCCGATCATATGTCTGGTTTTTTCAGTAAGGTTAACGTGAAGAGAAACTATATCGGAATTGTTCAGCAGTTCATCAAGCTCTACTTTTGTTGCTCCCGTCTCATTTTCCGCATCAACGCACTTTTTTGTATCAACATATAATACTTTCATGCCCAAACCTTTATTGCACATCCTGGCAAAATGCTGCCCGATCCTACCAAAACCCACTATTCCTAGTGTTTTTCCTTTGAACTTAGGTCCGAGAAATATCATTGGATCCCAGAAATGGTAGTCACCTTCTCTTGTGTATGAATCTGAGGCGACAATTTTTCTTCCTACTGCCATCATCAAAGCAAGCGCATGTTCGGCTACCGCTTCCGTAAGGTCGCCCGGGGTATTGGAAACGTAGATACCCAATTTAGTTGCAGATTCAACATCAATATTGTCGTAACCCACTGCGTAATGTGCCACGATCTTAAGTTCCGGTCCTGCAGCTTCGAGTATATTTTTAGTTATTTGGTCTGGAATTACAGGTATTATTCCGTCAACTCCTTTTATAGCTTTTTTTAGTTCAGCTTCAGTTAGGGGAGAGCCTTTTCTATGATCGATCTCCAGTTCAGGATGCTGTCTAAGCAGATCGATGCCGGCTTGGGGAATATCACGTGTAATTAGAACTCTCATAAATTAAAGGATAGGTAAAAAGGCGGTATTTTTCAAGTCATGCCTATCGTTGCTTCCGAAAAGCATGATCTTCTTTTCAACCACTTTTTGCACAGCCTCGATCGCGGGCGGGGTGAGCTTATAAATTGCTACTTCATCACTTTCGTTCAATGCTTTCTGCAGCGCTGTCTTAAACGCGATACGCATTTCAGAGTTAACGTTTACCTTTACAATGCCCATCTTTATTGCTTTTCGGACATCGTCGTCAACAATCCCCGAACCGCCATGCAGAGATAGGTAAGTATCGGGTAGAAGCTTTTTTATTTGTTCCAGAATATCCAATTTGAGGTGTATCTCATCAGCGTACAGGCCATGCAAGTTGCCGACAAATGATGCGAAGACGTCCACACCTGTCTGCGATACAAAATCAAGCGCCTTTTGGGGATCGGTGTACTGCGATGCTTTTTGGTAACTTCCGGGGTCCTCATTGGTGTGATCGGCCGAACTTCCCTGAATGTGATCCATTTCCCCCTCCACCATTACATTGTGTTGGTGTGCGTATGTTGCCACTTCCTTTGTGATCCGGAGGTTTTCCTCATACGGTAACTTGCTGCCGTCGATATGAACATAATCGAACCCCGCTTCTATAGCGTCTTTACAGGCATCAAATGAAGCCGCGTGGTCCAGGTTAAGTATGACGGGAATATTATGCTCCACTTTATATATCCGGACCAAGGATGAGATTTGTTTTTTCCCGATATAATCAGCCTCGCCTTCTGAAGCCTCGATAATAACCGGTGAGCGTAGTTTTACCGCTGAATTTACCACAGCTTTAAGGGTTTCGATGTTGGCGGCATTGAACGCGCCAATCGCATAGTGTTCTTTTCTTGCTTTTTGCAGCTGCTCGAATGTGTTCATGATCTATTTAGCAGGTTTTCGAGTTCTTCTTTGGTGTTAAGGCCGTTAATGGCTCCTACCTTTCTAATAACACTGCTTGAGTTAATACTACCCCAAACGATGGCTTCTTTTAAGGGTTTGTTATGGTATATTGCTGAGAGGAAACCCGATGAATACGCATCTCCGGCTCCCGTTTTATCTACAATAGTTTGTTCTCTATTAAAAATAGGAGTTTGTACGAACTCGTTCCCGTCCGATGCACTGGATCCATTCTCCCCGTCTGTGATCACCGTCATTTTTGGTCCCAATCCCCTTAGTTTTTGATGTAGATCTTCCAGTGGGTCTTCGCCTACGAGTCCTTGCGCCTCCTCTTTGTTCAATAAAAGAACATGTGTAACTGATAAAAAGTTCCTTATA
>LCBS01000043.1 GCA_000997355.1 candidate division WWE3 bacterium GW2011_GWB1_41_6 | reverse complement strand
CTTCGAAAACTCCAAGTTTATATGATTTCACGGTCAATTACTCACCATGATGAACCGATCACTATTAAATATTAAAAAAACATTAAAAGTCGATAGTGGGTTTACTATCGTAGAACTCGTGATCTATATGGGTTTATTCTCAATATTACTTGTAGTCATGACACAGATGTTTATAAGTACACTAAAAGTTCAACTATCAGCTGAGTCTACCTCAAATGTTGAGCAGGACAGCAGGTTCATACTTGCCAGAATGATGTATGATATCCAAAATGCCAGTGATATCGTCATACCGGCTACACTCGGTGCAGCCCCGGGTAATACATTACATATCAGAGTATCAGGAAATGA
Source organism: candidate division WWE3 bacterium GW2011_GWB1_41_6 (assembly GCA_000997355.1). Taxonomy (GTDB): domain Bacteria; phylum Patescibacteriota; class WWE3; order UBA101185; family UBA10185; genus GWB1-41-6. Next base: position 6,840 of record LCBS01000043.1, on the reverse strand, counting down.
TTATACTTTTACTTTGAGTGGTGCAGATTTGATACTCGATGTTAACGGCACACCTAATAAGTTAAATGGCCACGACACAAGAATTACGAACTTAAGTTTCCAAAGGCTTGGAAATCCGGGCGGGGACAATTCGATAAAAATTGGTTTTACTGTTATTAGTTTAGTAAACCTATCCTCAGGACCCGAATTAAAAAATGTAAACACAGTCATAGGACCAAATTTATGATATGAAATTTATGAAAAATAACACAGTTTACAACCAAAAAGGGTTTTCGGCAGTAACTATGATAGTTTTTGTAGTCATAGCTATGACAATTACGTTTGCGGCAACCACGGTAATAATGATAAACTCTTTGGCAACAAGTAAAGTTGAGCGTGGGATCGTAGCCGCCGATCTTGCGGAAAGCGGTCTGGAGAATGCAATTATTAGGTTCCTACGCGATCCGTTCAATTATAACGGCGAAACAATTAACACATCCGATGGAAGTATCATTATCACTGTCTCCGGGGATAGAAAATCCATAACATCTACAGGGAGAACCGGAAAACATCAAAGAACACTTACGATCGGTATTGATTACACAACCAGTATGGCAATTAGTTCATGGAAAGAAGTATTTTAATGTCAAAGATAGTTAAAAAAACAAAACATAAGAAAAAAGGTATAAAGATCTTTAGTTCGGCATTAGTCGTGTTGGATAGTAAGTCGTTGGTATTTTTCGACCATAAGACATTTTTTGAACTTAAATTTCCTAAAAATACTGTTAACGACCTGGAAATTGTTGGTCTTGAAAACCTTAATGAAGCGTTACATAAGTTCATTAAAGAAAACAAGATAACCTCTAATAATATAATTATGGTACTAAATTCGAACCTGTTCTTTGAAAAGATACTTAAAGACTCAGGGGATATCTATAAAGAAATTAGTAATTTTATTGAACTGACACCGTTTGAGGAAGTTTGTTCAAGAACGATCCAACTTGATGGGGAAACGAGGATACTGTCCACAAATAAAAAACTGGTCACAACAATTAAAGATATCCTGGAAAAAGAAGGTTTGGACATTCAACTTGTCATTCCATACCTCGCGTTGGATAAACACAGCCTAAACACTGAAAATATACTTGAAGTTAACGGCAAAAAAGATCTTGATCAATTATTAAAACAGCTCTTACCCTACAACCTGTTAACGGAAAACACTGTATTGAACGGAAAACCAGCGGAAAAACCCAAAAAAGAACCTAAAAGACAATTATTTTTGCAGGAACGCGAGAATAATCCAAAAAGTAAAAGGCCGCTTGTCCTGTTATCAATATTTATAGCCCTTATTTTTGTTCTAATTGGATTAGTATTGTTTATGAACCGCAAGCCTCCTGAGGAATTTACTGCACCGGAAATTCCTCAAAGCATGCCTTTGATCGCCCCTATCGGATCTGATCAACAAGAGCAGACGTCAGGAAAAACCGTGGAGAACACAACAATTAAAGTTGTTTATGATAATAATCTGGATTCGGCGGTTCTATTAACAAAGGGGTTATCATCGCTAGGATTTAATTCCGTTATACTGGAAAAAGCAGGGAGTGAAAGCAACACATCAAAAACATATATAGATTTTTCGACTAACTACCCTCAATCATTAAGAGATAAGTTAATCGGCGAGACCAATAAAATATTTGTCGACACAGTAGTCCAGGATAGTGAGGTTAGTGACTACGATGTCGTAATTACGTTATAGGGTCTATATAATAACTGCCATAATACCCCTATTGACAACACTATAAGTTTGTGTTAAAAAGCTTGTATGAAAAAATTAAACAACAAAGGTTTCACCCTTATAGAATTAATTATAGTTATTGGCATTCTTGCAATACTTTTAGCAATTGTATTAATTGCAATAAATCCGGCAAGACAATTTAAGCAGGCTAACGATACTAAACGCAGAAGTGACGTAGTTGCTTTGTTAGATGCTATCCATCAGTACGCAGCTGATAATAAAGGGGCAATTCCCGGTGGTATTACCGGCATCGCTACTAATATAGCCACGGCTGGCGCAGATATCTGCGATGATATTACTACTGAATATATTTCGGCGCTTCCGAAAGATCCTTCATTAACAGGTGGGGATGTAATTGACTGTACAATCGCTTATGACACACATTACCAGGTTATGGTAGATACCGACGGAAGAGTCACGGTATCTGCTCCCGATACAAGCGATCTTCTGCCTGCTGACATAGCAGTAACAAGATAATCTTATAATCTTTTAGGAACATTAATTTAAGTTAAGTTAAGCCACCCGAAAGGGTGGCTTAACTTATGATCAACGATAGTAGAACAGCAAACCTACCACCACAGCTGCAATAAACATTAAACAAGTTAGTAAAAAGGGGACATACTTGTAAACCTCGTTTTGCCTATACGAGAGAAATATAAAAACGACTAAGAATACTGGAAATGTAATCAAAGGAACAATTAGCATATTGGCGGCCCCAAGGCAAGCAAGATCGATACAGCTCGTAACTATATAATATTGGAATGTAGAAATAACAAAGGAAAATAAGGCGGAAATTATCGCAAGTAAAAGAGACGTGATTATTCTCATCTCACCAATCCCTAACCTCCAAACCTTTATAGAACAGACCAGGTTTAAAATCAGTATTAGCAAGCTCAAAAAGCTCTCCAGCAGGCACTACAAAGCCCCAATCCTCTGTTAGCCAACCAATTCCTCTGCATATTCCCGTGACTAGCGCAACGTTCATAAATATATTATACATAATGTTAAAATACGGATATGAAAGTAAGCCTTGTAACACACCCAAACTCTAAAAACCCCCGGATCGAGAAAGACGCTTTTGACGTAACACATGTTTATGTCAGAGAGCCGGCTCTTGAAGGAAAAGCGAATAATGCAGTCGTAAACGTGCTTTCAAAACTTTACAAAGTACCTAAATCACGCATAAAACTAGTAGCAGGTAGTAAATCAAAAATAAAAACTTTTGAGGTTTATTAGAACCAACACTTACGAGGGAACCAGTAAACTCCATATAACAATACACTTATATTAAATGTTATAATACCAATCAAAATCAAATCAGAATAAAAACTTTTAATAGGAGACAAAATGTCATACCACACTCGTGCAACACCACACGGAAATCAGGCGTTGATCGAATTACCAAAGGGCATGAAAACTGAAGATCTTCGTTACAAAGAGAAAATAACGATTAGAAAAAACGGAGAGGATAGGAGAGCAGTTGTTGACTTGATCGTAGCGGCGTTTTGGGGTGGTCCTGAAAAAGCGTTTACTCTGTACGACAAGACTAGACAACTCTTCCACGTTAATATAAAGTTGGTGTGGCAAGAAGAAGACGGTGAATGGAATGAATCGCGGGATGTCCGTCCTGCCACCGAGGAGGAATTCCTTGCCTGGCGTAAGGAATTTAACGGATTAACACCTCCAACTCCGATGCCGTGACAAAAAATAAGTACGCTCAGAGAGGGTGACTAATTAATAAAAAGGCCCAGGTCTTTACACGAGACATGGGTCTTTTTTACTCCGATAAAGTTTTGGTTTCCTCCACGAACGTACCATCCAACTTCGACTCAATATCCAAATGAAGCTGCTCCCACAACGGATCCCTTGGCACAAAAACCCAAGCCGAATATGCGCTTTCAGGGTACGTTCCGGGATGATAAATATAATCATCTCCAACCACAAAAGATTCTATTTCATATTGCTCTCTATCTTTATAAAAATCCCAAAGATAAAGGGCGTCGTACAAACTTAATGTTGTTTTCATTCTCCCTACAGAAGTAACTGCTTCAAAAAAAGTTTTTATATCGAACGGTTTGTACACGTTTTCGGGATTGTTGACGGCTTCTACCAACCCCTGTAGTAACAAATGCTGGCGCTTAGCTCTCATAAGGTCACTTCCTTCGCCGTTCGTGCCTTTTCTAGATCTGGCAAAAGTTAAAGCCCTATCTCCATCCAAAACTTCTATTCCTTCAGTAAAAGTTACGGTTACGATATCCGTATCAGTATCATTTGGAAACGTGTAGTCCGTAAATGTACGTTCGACATCTACAGAAACTCCACCAAATGAATCAACAACCCACTTAAAATCGAAAAAATCGGTAAGAATATTCCCGTCTATATCCTGCCCGCTAATTTGTTTAAAAGCATCTATTAATGATTCGGGGCCATTCACTGTATATAAGGCATTTATTTTATTCCCATTTATCCAAAGGTCCCGTGGAACTGATGTTAAGAGCACCTTATGAGTTTTTGGATTTAAGCTAACAAGAATCATAGTATCTGTGTTAAATCCTAGCTCGAATTTGCTTCTACGATCTACTCCTATCAGTAAAACATTAAGAACTTCCTTATCTTCGAGAGGGGATAAGGGTTTTGGTTTTTCTTTAATCTCTGCAAGAGGTGTTATAACAGTCTGTTGGTCAATAAATATCGTGTTCCAGTGGGATAAGGCATAGGAAGAAGCACCGAGAAATATCACGGGAACAAATACGCTTATTAATACAACTTTGCGCATTATATAATCTTAAACCCGATACGCTCGTGGAACAACTATTGCTTTGGAACGAAGTATCTCATACGCCCTATCCATATCTTTGCCATCTACCCCAAGGTCACAAATAATCCAATTTTTAATAGCCCAGGACTCATAGTCACCATCCCCAATCCCGATGTCGACATCGAAACCTTGTTCACTTTTTATATCGATAGTCCCCGAGCTTATACCTTCTAGTATTCCTTCTAAAGAGGCGATATAAAGCACAGGGTATGTGTTTTTTCCTCTATAGGGCTTTGATGCATATGACAATGCTTCCAGATCCCCGAGGTAACCGTTCGCATGCTGATAATATTTACTCGGAAAAGGCACACCATTATCAAGTTCGAAATATTCCGTACCTCTAAACCAGCATAAGGCAGAATAGCGTTCTAAAAGCTGTTCGGCTATGAGGTTAAAAGGACGCAACGGATAATTAGACATTACACGCCCGATAAGATATTTAGGGTAATTAGCTTGTCTTTCAACTTCCTCGCGGAAACTACCTGGTACTCTATCTCCCAGTGTATTAACAATATCAACAATATTTTCTCCAACTGCTAAAATGCCACGCCCATTATCTTCATCCGAAAGTAAACAACAACCTTTGGGAAGCTCGTTGAGTCCTTCAACGTTAATTATTTCAGCAGAGTGTTTTTCTTGTCCGAGCGAATTTTCTGACGCTTCCACTTGGTGCATATTATTTATTGTAGCACCAGATTTGCTCACATATATCAGTATCTGTTTGGAACGAATCCTCAATTCTTATTTTCCAAAGTACTAACAAGTGTTACGACATAAAGTTACATATCACTCAAATTATAGTGTGTAATAGTAAAAACTGATCTTGAGAGGAGACAATAGTATGGTTAAGTTGTATAGCTTAATCCCAAAAAAATACACCGAATTTAGCGGACATGGTATTTTACGGCGTATACAATTTTCATCCGGAAGGTGCCTATAGGGTCGGTGCACAGGCAAAGTTACCTGAATGGGATGATATTAGTCCTGACATGGATCTTAGAAAGTGGTACCTGGTCTAAACGTAACCAACAGGCGCTTTTTTATTTCTGTTAATCAACTACTACTATCAGATAGACCGTTAAGTTCTTCCACAATAATAGTTTATATTCAGGGTAAAATTAGACTGATTTCGAACACATGCATCTTTTTTGGTATAATACAGGTATATTATGAAAAAGCTCTCTGCACCTTTTTTATCTTTTCTACAAACTACAGGTCTTGTAATATATATAATTCTAATTTCATCATTCTTTACTTTTGTTACACCACACCTCGATAAAGCAAACGCTGAGTTTTACGCACCATTAATAATGCTTCTCCTTTTTGTAATTTCCGCGGTAATTTCTGCTACATTAGTCTTAGGTCGTGCAGGCGTTCTTTTCTGGGAGAAAAAGTACAAAGAATCATTTACGGTTATTGGTTGGACTGTGGGGTGGGGTATATTTTACTTTACGGTTTTCGTACTTTTCCTATTTTATATATAACTAAACAATCTTCTTGTGTATATAGGTTACATTTGATAACCTGCACCTAACAAACAATCCCATATACAAAAAGGAGGAGGGGCTATGGCTTCATTAAAACTGAGCCTTACCGATCTACAGAGATACCAACGATGTCCCGCCGAATTCGGGTTTAGTCGCTTGGCTGAAAAAAAGGAACATGAACTTTCAAAACATTTGGTGACGGGAATAATCGTTCACCGGTTTATCTGGGGTTCCTATAGACTCACAAAAAGCGGAAGATACACAAAGAATGTGCGGGTTGGCGGTACTGCACGTCAATCCTGGAATGATTTTTATTCGGAACAAATAAAGAGGTACCCATCTCTTTTGAAGTTCGAAAAGGAGATGAGGGATAAAGGTGCTACCTGCGTTCTCAACTATTTCAAACAAAACAGGAGTAAGGATCCCCCGCTTGAAATAGAAGCCAGGTATTGGAGTCACATGCTGGGGAACGTAGAGCTCTACTCATCTATTGACCAGATCAGGGGAGTAGATTCACGAACCATATCTAATATAAGACCTGAACTAATAAAATACGGTCAATTAATACCCGGTTACAGGGATGAGGTGATCGTAGATCTGAAAACAAGTAAGTATTCGTCGAAGAAAAAAGAGTGGTTTGGTTATCCATGGCCTGATCTTCCGGATCTTCAGGCATTACTCTATGTATGGCTCTATCACGAGAGAAAAGGGGAGATGCCGGTAGGATTTTATTTTTATTATCTGCTTGATAGTAAATTCAG
>LCBS01000042.1 GCA_000997355.1 candidate division WWE3 bacterium GW2011_GWB1_41_6 | reverse complement strand
AAAAACAGGCTCTTTTATTTACAAAACCCTATCAAAACATAACTTCCAACTTTCGTAACAACTTTGTAAGAATCCCTTGACTCTAACCCCTCAAACCATTATAAATAAATTATCTTCGGGTTACATTCGGGTATGATAGAACGTCTTAAAGCACCTATTTCAATATTCTCATTTTACGATCACAAAAGGAAGCTATTCACGCCTTTAGTTGTGATATGGGAGGGTAGGAAGTATAAAGTATCGAAGATCGGGTATCACCACACTTACCGGTCGGGACGCGTTCTACATCATGTTTTTTCCGTGGCCACAAAAAACCTTTATTTTCGTCTTGTCTGCAATACTGAAAATTTTTTCTGGGAGGTGGAGGAAATATCCGATGGCGCAGTCAACTGACAAAACATCTGATGATAACCCTATCAGCCTGCCTTTTAATCCAAAGGAATCTACCCTTATGCACATAGATATAAATTCCTGTTTTGCCACCATCGAGCAGCAGGCCAATCCCCAATTGCGCGGTCGCCCCGTAGCCGTAGCGGCCTATACAACAGACAACGGATGTATCCTGGCAGCTTCAGTAGAGGCTAAACAATTGGGGATTAAAACAGGTATGCGGGTAAAGGACGGAAAGCTTATTTATCCCAAACTTGATATCCTGCCTCCCGACCCCTGGAAGTACCGCGACGCTCATATGAAACTGCGTAATCTTCTGCGGACCTATACGGATAACGTCATTCCAAAATCCATAGACGAATTTATCTTGAACATGGAAGGCTGTCCCGCGTTCAGACACGGTATTCATAACGTAGGCCGGGAGGTCAAGGCCAGGATAAAAAAAGAGATAGGGGACTGGATCACGGTTTCGGTGGGTATAGCTCCGAATAGGTTCCTTGCCAAAACGGCGGCGGGTTTGCGCAAGCCGGATGGTCTTGACGAGATAAATAAGGATAACTTCATGGAGATATATTCGGGGATGTCGCTGATGGATCTTTGTGGCATAAAACAGCGGAACGCCGCCCGTCTGGGAAGCAAGGGTATTTACACGGTTACAGACTTCTACCGATCCGATGTTCGTACACTAAAGGCTGCTTTTCAGTCCATAAACGGATATTACTGGTATCTGCGCCTGCACGGCTGGGAAATAGATGATGTGGAGTTCGGCAGGCACAGTTACGGGAATTCATACGCTCTTCCCAAACCTCTGGTGAAAATAGAGGAACTGGCACCTATCTTGCACAAACTGGTGGAAAAGACCGGCAGAAGGCTCAGAAAAGGCGGCTACAAAGCAAGAGGGATCCATGTGGCGGTAAGTTACCGTGACGGAAGCTACTGGCATCACGGACACCTTACAGGGAAAATTCTGTTCGATTCACGGGATATTTATAAAGAAGCTTACCGCATTTTGTGTCATTCTCCTTATCAAAAGCCGGTGGCAATATTGGCCGAGTCGGTATTTGATCTGGTAGACGGAGATGTGAGTCAGACGGAACTTTTTGAAGATGTATCGAAAAAGGAGAGGCTTTCGGACGCCCTGGACTTTATAAACGAGAAATGGGGCGATTATGTTATTACACCTGCGCGTATGCTCGACACCGGAGAGTACGTTCCTGACAGAATATCGTTTGGCGGTGTAAAGGAACTGGAGGAGTTTGCACTGGGGAATTAGCAGGAAAATTAGTTTTTAATCTGTTGTTTGCTTTATAATATTTGTATGGATCCACAAACCTCTTTGCAAGAACTCATTAAAAGAAGGGACGAGTTATATGCCGAACGGGATCGCCTGCTTGCAGAGCTCAGAGATAGGCATTCTGATTTTTATAACTGGCTCATTGAGTCAAAGATAGACGTTCACGATCTTGGAAAATATGCCATAAATGTTGCGGCGGCTTTTACTTTCGCGCTTGGCGTGATGGTACCGGAACTGCCTAACAGTAATGCTCCTCCTCAGGAACAGATCACCCAACTTGTGCAACCTGTCACCATAATTTCCAGAAACGAACTCCAAGGTCTAACTGATGAAGAAAAAGCAGAATTAGTGTGGCAAAGGTATGGTTACCTTATTAACAAAACAGCGGAAAAGTATCACCTTGATCCAAAATTGATATTTGCTACTGTAATGCTGGAATCCGGAGGAGATACGTATGCAGTCAGGCACGAACCAAGCATAGGTGACTCAAGTTACGGTTTAGGACAGATATTATACGGCACGGCACGGAGTATAGGTTTTGAGGGTAACGCCAAAGACTTATACGATCCGGAGATAAATATAGATCTTATAGGTAAGTATCACCGCAGGAACCAGGATGTGTATGGAGGAAAACTCACTGTTCAGCAACTTACGGTAGCCTACAATACAGGAAGTCCTTTTAACAGTGCTTACCCCGGTCACATGAATAAATTCAATAAATGGTATGATAGCGTAAATAATTTAATTACATGATTATGGAAAAGATACCTGCTATAACCAGTACAGAAAATTTAGACGATAAAGAACTTGGACGGCCTAAGGGTGATCCTGTGGAACCCCCCGAAGTAACAGAAGAATCTGTTACGCTTGAGATCAAAAAGACTGAGGTTACGCTGGAAATTTTGGATAAATTGGTAACGGAATTGGACATAGCAAAAGCTCAAGGAGAAAAACCCTACCGGGATGTACAAAAAAAGATCCGTGATGCTGTACTCAATCCCAACTGAAACATTGAATAAAAATTCCAACTAATCTATACTTTTAATAACTAATTTTTAGGAGGTTCAATGGCAAAAACAGCTTCAAATGCATTACATAATATTCCATTTTTGTTGATAACATCAGTTCTAATGTTATCTATAGTAGGTGCGTATTTAATTTCGACTCTTAGTATTTCAATAGTGCCAAGCAAAGACACCGTAACCGTAACGGGCATATCCCGTAATTACGAGAAGAATAGTATGGCAGCGTTTAGTGCTAGCATTACAGTGGTCAACAAGGACAAAGAAGCTGCTGTTAGTGAGATGAATGAAAAAGCATCGGCTGTTGTAAATGCTTTGATAGATTCCGGAATTCCCACTTCCGATATTAAAACTTCAAATGTCAGCGTTTTTAGAGACCAGATCTGGAACGAGACAACTCAGGAAACTGAATATAGGGACTGGAGAGCATCTACTACAGTAGATATTAGAGTAACCGACACTACAAAGATAAGTTCAATCGCTGACCTGTTAGCGCAGCTTGATACCACAGAAATATTCGGACCAAACTTTAGGGCAGATTCTACTAATTACGATGAAGCCGGACTTCTACTTTCCGCACTTGAGGATGCACGTTCAAAAGCTGATGCACTGGCAGTAGCGGGAAACAGGAAGTTAGGTAAAATGGTAAGCATAGTAGAAGGTTCTGAACAAGGTCTGGCTCCCATTATCTTAAGTGAAAGGCAAGGTTTTGGTGGTGCAGGTGATATGGAAATTCAGCCCGGAACAACCCCTGTCTACAAATACGTAACTGTTACATACAGACTTTGGTAAAACATTATTCGGCAACTATGCTTATGATCTTACGCGGAATATAAAGGAATTTTGTAATATTCCTGCCTTTTAAAAGTTCTTCCACTCTTGATATTTGCTGCACTTTTTCTTTAACTAATTCCTCTGTATCGTTCTCCGAAACCTGCACTTCGCCGCGGACCTTTCCGTTTATCTGTATCGGAATAAGTATTGTTTCATCTATCACTATTTTTTCATCGTAATATGGCCAACTTTGTAGATGCACGCTATTTGTGGGATTCCATTTTTCATACTCATTTATTTCCTGCCAAAGTTCTTCAGCCATAAAAGGTGCAAATGGTGCCAGAACTTTAATAAATCCTTTCCATATCTCTGTGTTGATCTTCCCGGACTTTTTAAGAACATTAACAAAGATCATAATCTCACTTATGGCTGTGTTCATCTTGATATTTTCAAGCATATCACCGATGTTCATGACCATGCGGTGGTAAGATTTTTCAACATTTTTATCGTCGACATCATCAGAAACTCTTACTTTAAGATCTTCGATGGTTTTTAAAAGCCTCCATGTTGATTTGATGCCGTTCTCGTTCCAAGGGTATGTATCCTCATATGGTCCAAGAAAGCTAATGAACATGCGGAGCGCATCAGCCCCGTAGTTATCAGCAACTAACATGGGGTCTATCACGTTACCGATAGATTTGGACATTTTCTTACTGCCCGGTCCCAGCAGAAGACCGCCATTCAACCTCCAACTGTAAGGTTCCTTTGTAGGGACTAAACCAAGGTCATAGAAAAACCTATACCAAAAGCGCGAATACAAAAGGTGCATTGTGGTATGTTCTGCCCCGCCAAAATATTTGTCCACAGGTAACCAATACCTCATTTTTTCCGGATCCGCAAATTCTTCATCGTTTTTAGGATCTACATACCTCATGAAATACCAGCAGGAACCTGCCCAGTTGGGCATTGTGTTTGTTTCCCGCTTCGCCGGTCTTCCGTTTTGGGAAGTCGTATTCACCCATTCCTGATTTTTAGCAAGCGGTGAAACGGAATCAGAGGTAGGCTTGTAATCTGGTACTTCAGGCAGGATCAACGGAAGATTTGTTTCCTTTTCAATGTGTCCATCCGGTTCTACGTATATTAAGGGTATGGGTTCACCCCAATACCGTTGTCTGGAAAATATCCAATCGCGCAGACGGTAATTAACCTTTCCTCTGCCAAAATCTTCAGACTGTGCTTTTTCAAGCATCTTACTTCTGGCTTCATCACTGCGCAAGCCTGAAAAGTCCTCTGAATTTACTACAATACCTTCCTCAAGGTAGGGGATAATGACCGCCTCCTTTTCACTACTTTCAATCGCCTGCTCTATTTTTAGTTCATACTTTTGCGCAAACTCGTAATCTCTTGCATCATGAGCGGGGACTCCCATTATTGCCCCGGTTCCGTAAGACATAACCACAAACTCACCCGTCCAGATAGGCAATTTCATGCCGTTGTATGGATTTACTGCAAACGAACCGGTAAAAACACCGGTTTTCTCTTTCATTAGTTCCGTACGTTCCATGTCGCTTTTTTGTTTAGCTTTGTTTTTATACTCATTGACCTCTATTAAGTGTTCAGAAGTTGTGATTTTTTCAAGTAGAGGGTGTTCCGGTGATATAACTAAAAAAGTAGCACCGTAAATAGTGTCAAGACGTGTAGTAAAGACAGTAAGTTTATCCTGGGTGTCGGCAACCTTGAAATCAATCTCAGCACCCTCAGATTTTCCTATCCAGTTGATCTGAGCTTGTTTAATAGACTCAGGGAAGTCGACCTCGTTCAAGCCTTCCAGAAGTTTTTCCGCATATTCAGGCATTTTGAGTACCCATTGTTCGAGATTTTTTCTCTCTACAGGATGTTCACCGCGTTCGGAGATCTTATTGCCGTCTTTGTCCGTTAAAACTTCCTCATCAGAAAGTACTGTCTTAAGGTTTTCGCACCACCATATTGGCATCTCTTTACGTTCTGCAAGGCCTTGATCATAAAACTTAAGGAATAACCATTGCGTCCATTTGTAATAATCGGGATCGATAGTACTTAGTTCGCGTTGCCAGTCAAAACTGTAACCCATTTTAATAAGCGAGTTTTTCATATCTGCGATAGCTGTTTTAGTTGTCTCAGCGGGATGGATTCCTGTTTTTATAGCGTAATTCTCTGCTGGAAGACCAAACGCATCCCATCCCATCGGAAAAAGTACGTTATAACCATTCATTCTAAGATATCTGGAATACATATCCGGAACTGTATAACGCATCATGTGTCCGACATGTAGTGCCGCCCCTGATGGGTATGGAAATTCAGCGAGTATATATTTTTTTGGTTTTTGTGAAAAATCTTCTGAGCGGTATATATTGTCTTTGTACCACTTGTCTGCCCACTTCTCTTCTATTTTCTTAAAGTTGTAAGTCATATTTTGATTATTGTATTCTCGGCCATTTTATACTATATTATCACCCATGGCAAAGAAAAAAGGCAACAGAATATTGATAGCACTTGAATGTACTGAAACAGGCATGAGGACCTATGTTACCCAGAAAAACAAGGTAAATACAGCGGAAAAACTTCAGATAATGAAGTTCAACCCAAAACTTAGAAAACATACCCTACACAAAGAAGTTCAAAAGCTTAAGTAAAAGGAATTCTTATACATAAGAGACAATAATAATATTGTTATGTCTGACACTATTAAAGTTACAGGCGGGATTCCGTTACAAGGTATAGTCACTCCCGTACCCAATAAAAATGCTATTGTAGCAGCCCTACCTGCCGCGCTACTATCCGATAAAACTATTACTTATCATAATGTACCAAAATCCACAGATGTCATAAAAATAATTGAAATGATTAAGTTGCTTGGGGCGGAGATCGAGGATAGCAATTATATGGATATAAAAATTAACTGCAGGAATGTTAATTCTTTTACTGTTGATAAGGTACTGGGAAATCTTATCAGAGCTTCGGTAATGTTTGCTGGACCTTTGCTGGCAAGGTTCGGTCAGGCAAGGATCCCGATACCGGGTGGATGCGTGCTTGGAAAACGGTCAATTGCAGCTCATATAGATTCATTTATGAAAGCCGGAATAGAGGTCTCCTTTGAAGACGGCTACGTACATTTTAAAGCCCCGGAAAAGCCGGAATATTTCTATGAAGTATGGCA
>LCBS01000041.1 GCA_000997355.1 candidate division WWE3 bacterium GW2011_GWB1_41_6 | reverse complement strand
GGATATGTCGTCTTCAAGCTTGCTTTCTTCTTTGTTCCATTTCAGTGCCATTATATGCCCCGACTCCTCTCCCCTGGCATGTTCATAAACCGCTAACTCTAACCCTTCTGTATGATATGCGGGGTGTATTTTGTAACCTACATATAGAATATAATTCTTGGATAGACTTACCTCCCACGACCCCGCCGCCTTATTGTGCACTTTAGTGCCATCCAAAACTTCCGCGGACAGCCTCTCAAGAACATGCCCGATATCCACGCTGCGCTCTTTAAGAAATCTTGCTTTTGCTTTCCTTTCTTCTTTCTTTTTTTTCTTCAACGCCAAAAAACCGGACATTACAGCCTCCCTATACCCTTTATTCAACGTTTTGGATTTGTTTGGGTGGATTATATCACAATGTTATTTGTATTATTGAAAGAATAACAGATAAGAATCTTACACCACCCTATTCACATAATTCTCTGTAGCAATCCCAATAATAGCTTCCATCCACATCTTGTTACTTCTTTCCAACGATTCTTTTGTATATAAAGCAGGCCTGTGGTGTATAATCACTTGTTGTTTAATATGATATTTAATGGGTCTTATGAAATTACGGAATATCGCTATAATTGCACACGTCGACCACGGAAAAACCACTATTGTTGATGGTTTGTTAAAGCAGTCCAAAACTTTTAGAGAGAACGAAGCCTTGATGACACAGGACCTGATCATGGATTCCAACGACCAGGAAAGGGAAAGAGGGATCACAATTCTCGCAAAGAACACCGCAGTCACCTACAAGGACACTAAAATAAACATTATTGATACTCCGGGACACGCGGACTTTGGCGGGGAGGTAGAAAGAACATTGAACATGGCTGACGGCGCGCTTTTGGTTGTTGACGCACAAGAAGGACCTATGCCCCAGACTAAGTTTGTTTTGAAGAAGGCTTTAGAACTTGGACTGAAGATTATTGTAGTTGTAAATAAGATAGACAAACTAAATGCCACCATTTCTCATACAATTTCAAAGATAAACGACCTTTTTCTTGAACTTGCCACACACGAAGACCAGCTTGAATTCCCTACTTTATACGCGACCGGAAAGGCCGGAAAATCATGGAACGATCTTCCAGCCGATACAGAGGGAGAGGCTGACTTTACAGCAATATTTAACGCTATTTTAGAATATGTTCCGGAACCAAAGATTGATCTTGATGGGTCGTTTCAGATGCTGGTTTCGGCGCTTGATTGGGACAGTTACAAAGGAAAATACGCGATTGGAAGAGTTACGAGAGGTTCAGTTAAATCCGGAGATAAGGTTGCCGTTATAAAACATGACGGAACCAAGTCTGAAGTAGTGGTTGATAAAGTCTTTGTGAACCAAGGATTAAAACGTGTAGAGGCAGAAACTGGCTTAGCGGGAGATATCATCGCTCTTACGGGAATAAAACAGGCTGACATCGGGGATACGATCACCGATTCTTCAAAACCCGAAGCGATGGAAGGTATTAAGATCGAAGAACCAACATTAAGCATAACTATAGGGTCAAATACCTCACCGCTTATGGGCAGGGAAGGAAAATTCTTCACCGGCAAACAGATCCTGGAAAGGATAGAGCGTGAACTACAAACCAACATTGCCATGAAATTCAGGATCAGTGAAGAAGGAAAATATGTATTGTCCGGCCGCGGTGAACTTCATTTGTCGGTCTTTCTCGAAACACTTAGAAGAGAAGGTTTTGAAATCGAGGTTAGCAAACCAACCGTAATCACCAAAGTCGTAGACGGTGTTGAAATGGAACCTGTGGAAGAACTGACCGTTGACGTTGATAACGAATATGTTGGAGCAGTTAAGAGTGAGGTCGGAAAAAGAAGAGGAATTCTTATCGACCAGGAAGAACTTACAAGTGCGTCAACCAGATTGGTGTTTGAAATTACCACCCGCGGAATCTTGGGGTTAAGAGGTGCTTTGCTTACACTATCCAAAGGCACGGCTGTCACAAGTTCGATATTTATCCGGAACGAAAAAATAGGCGTTCAGATGCAAAAGTTAAGAAAAGGCGTTGTTATTTCATCCCATACGGGAAAGGCAGTACCTTACGGACTGGTGGCCGCACATGACAAAGGACCTGTTCTAATAGGGCCACAGACGCAAGTTTATACGGGCATGATCGTGGGAATAAACGGGCGGGACGAAGACCTTGAAGTAAACGTCTGCCGGGAGAAGCAGTTAACGAACAACCGCTCGGTTGGAGAAGAAGGTATTATCCTGCCTCCTCCCGTAGAGTTAAGCTTGGAACAACAGCTTGGTTTTTTGGAAGATGACGAACTCTTGGAGATCACACCTGTAAATCTCCGCCTGCGAAAAAAGATCCTTGATGCGACGATGAGAAGACGTGCGGGTAGGTAGAAGTTCCATCCAATGAATTGTCATTGACAACCATTACAATAACATGTACTATGTGAAGTGTGTCAAGTAGTGGTAATAAACAACGTATAACTCTTTTTATAGATCCCTCTATAACAAAGCAATCCAGAGCACAAGCAGTTATTGAGGAAATCACCCTAACCGCTCTTGTAGAAAGAGCTTTGCTCAACTACTTACCCCCAGAAACAATAATTAAAAAAGTAGATTTCAGAAAGCACGTTGACCAGCAATCTTAAATTAGCCCTGTTTCATTAGAAAGTGTTCAAAATTTTGTAAAACTTAAAGAAGGTGATAATAAATGACAGAAATAATAAAAGAAACCGTAACAACCCAAAACGATGACTCTCAAACAGTAGTAACAACACCCACAGCTGAAAATACCAATCCGGTTATGGCCACTCAGGTAAAAATAGCGGCAACCAACTATCAAAAGATAGAATATTTGATATATTTTTTCTTTGGCATACTGGATATTCTATTAGCCTTCAGACTCGTATTTAAGTTAACAGGAGCAGGTACTTCAAGTGCTTTTGTATCCTTTATCTACGGAATAACCGGATTGTTTATTCTTCCTTTTGAAGGAATATTCCGAAGAGGGATATCACCGGGAATAGAAACTACCGCGATACTCGAACCGGCAACAATAGTAGCATTCTTTGTTTATGCATTTGCAGCTTGGGGAGTAGTTAAGTTAGTAAGAATATTTTCCGGGGAACAACAGTAGTCTGGAAAAGTGCTGTTGATGGATTTCCTATTGTAATTTGTTGAATCAGGAGGTGAAAGATATGACTTTTATTTATTGGGTAGTTTTTGGACTAATCGCTGGCGGTATTGCAAACTTTATCATGCCTAGTTCAAAAGGCGGTATCATAGGATCGATAGTTCTGGGAATTATCGGAGCTGTAGTAGGCGGTTTTTTGGGACAAATGTTTTTTGGGGTCGGTGTGACAGGGTTTAACTTGATGTCCCTGGTTGTAGCAGTGATAGGTTCGTTGATCGTGATTTATGTAGGTAGAATGATGATGCGTGGTTAACCAAACAAGTAATAGAAATGCTGCTCTGCTTTTTATATTCTTGATCATTTCCACGGTAAGGATAAACAAAAAGGGCAGTATTTCTGTTAGCATCCTTGCCTCAAAAGCGTTCGCACCTTCCCAAGCCCACCATTTACCCATGACAAGTATTTGCAACACGCATATTACAATGAATGTTTTATAAAGCAGGCTTAGGTTCTTGAATTTGAACAAGGCAATAAAACCTAACAGTAATGGCGGCGATAAGAACAGAAATCCTCTTGCCGGGCTTACGAAATAACCAGGCAGGCTTTCAAAGTAAGACGTGGTCCAATGAAAATCGGTTCGCGCAATATAACCGTTCGAAAACATCGATCCATAAAATAGTTGGTTCATATATAACATTGAAATTATTGCCGGTATTGCGCCAAGTACAAGCGGAACTATATATTTTTTATTTTGAAGTACTACATAAATACTTAGCGGCAATACGATCACTATGTTCGTAAGCCTTACCAACACCAGTAATCCCATAAGAAGCCCCGCGATAAATACATATTTCTGAGTTAATTTATTTTTAAGAAAGAGGTATAGCAGATATAGAGACCAGCAACAGTGAAGCGGTATGCATCCAAAGCCCCCGACTGGTAATCGTAAAAAGGGATGTATCAAAAGCAAGGAATGTTATTAATAAAAGGTTAAATTGTTTGCTTTTGCTGATCGAACTAACCGCGGCATAGATTATTGTTACCGATATCGCGGTCATTGCAGCCGTAACCACCCTTGAAATTAAAAGCAGTAACATAACATTCTCGTAATAATTTATATCGGGATTTTTAAGTGCGAACGGTAAAATATAAAAAGGAAGTGTGATAATTGTAGACGCTAAGGGATACACGGAAACTAAACCTTTATCTGTCGGCAGGAGAAAATACGGGTATGGGGCAAGCTCGTCTTCAAAACGTTTTACAACATTAAGAGCCCCGTCAAAATACACAGTGTGTTTTTCCAAAATCAGATAAGGTAGAAAAACATTTGGAACATTGTCAACGGATGTTAAAGTGTTGCGGTAACCTTCCTTTGTTATTACTACGTCATTTCCATTCCTGGATATATCTTTTGAATAATCGGCATACAGATTAGATATATAAATGAGAAAGACTCCCAAAAAAACGAGAAATAATTCGGTTAAAAACTTACGGTTAAGCATTAAAATTAATGATACCTTGTAGAGATTGCTTTTTGTATACTTAACATATGGATTTCAGAACCGGTTACTTTGCAGGAAACCTGATAATTTTTCTTCCTTGGCTTTTGATTTTTATAAACCGGCGTGATTTACGCAAAGAGATGGTTATTGGAGGATTACTAAGTTTACCTCTCGTCTTCACTGCTCCTTGGTTTATTCCGGAATACTGGAACCCAGCTTATTTATTCGGCTTTATTCCCTACACAAAAATTGGCGTTGAAGATGTAATGTTCGCGTTCTTCCCCGGAAGTATTGCTACAGTAATTTTCGAATATATTGAGAACAAAAAACTTGTCAGGTACTCGGGAAAGAAAAAAGTCCGTTATTTAAACCTGACGCCCTATCTTCTTTCAATACTTATTTTCGTAGGACTTGATTTATTGTTCCCTGATTACTCGATTTATAATTTAATGCTTGGATGTGCTGTCGGAGCCTTTGTAATAATATTCACACGTCGGGATCTTTTCGAACAAAGTGTTACTAGTGGATTCTTATTTATGTTACTTTATTTTGTCATGTTCACATTATTTAACTATATCCTATATCCTGGTTATATCGACAACGTTTATTCTTTGAACAATTTATCAGGGGTTATAGTTTTCCAGCTACCCCTTGAGGAGTATGTTTTTTCATTTTCTCTTGGAATATTTTGGTCGGGAATTTATGAGTATATTTTTAATTTCAGGACCTCGAAACGTTAAAGGTATTATTCATTACTTAGCTGTTTTTCCTCACTTCTAGGACCGTATCGAAATTATCGGTATCTTGCCTCTTGTTCCGTTTAAGATACCCGCAAAAAACACACTGGTGCAGGATATATGTATCTTGACCATCCAGCACAATGTCGATCGGCTGCATCATCCCCAAACAAGTTGCCGCGCGGTCACCCGGGTTTATGTCAACATGCTTGCTCCATAAACATACCGAACAGTGGTTTGTATACCCATTTCCCTTCACGGGAATACCACAGTTCTCACATATAAAATCTTCTTCTTTTCTCCGAAAAGTTATAGACATATTGGGTTCGTAATTGTGCAGTTCTTTTAAAGATTATCCTGATTTTTCAAGCAACTTGGTACCGGAATGTTACGACGAGACCACGGATAAAGTAGTTAGCAGGTAAGTTCGTTATGAAATTCTACATCTCGCTGTTAAAACGTTCTCAGTCCAACGTAGCCGGTGGTTTGGTTCATCTAGTTTAAACATTTCTTCATACAACTGCTTAAGCTCTTCTTTAATCTTTTTTTCGTGATAAGTGTTCTCAAATTTATCAAAGTCGTTCAAAGCGTGATCTAAGAATTCACGGGCTGATTCTTTTGCAGGTGGTTTTGAGACATCTCCTGTTGCCGTCACTACTCTAAACAGGTCCATCTTTATTGAGTTAATATAGAAATTCCTATCTCTCATATTTCTAAATACTCCTTTGTTAAGCTATATATCTTTTTTCTTATTTCATGGTCCATGACTTCATAGGTTATTTTGTTTAGTACGGGCTTAAAATTACTCATTGCTATATATTCAACTTCTTTTGTACTTACTCTATACCCTCCGCCATATAAATTTTCCAGTTTACTACCTTGAGATATCAAAGCTTCTTCGCAATCAATATGAAACTCCCCTCCAACCGCCATTACACTCTTTTCAGTATCTACTACAGTTTTTATATAATCGGGATATACTTCTTTAGCATTTTCAAATTCTTCCGGTGTAATTTTGCGATCCAGGACTATTATCATAGTAAGATTATACAATAGATAAAACTCTCCGGGCGGTTGGGAGTATAGGTCAGAAACTTTTATTGCTTTAGCCAACCTTCTTATATTTCAAAGCTTCGTGGTCACTTTATAAATTATGTTAAAACGGGTTTGACCGATCACACTGTACCCCAACGGTTCCAATACATCTTTACAGGCCGGATCCTCTGCACAGATCACGGTCGGTTTATATAAGTTCCAATCCATACCTTTTAATACTTCCAGATCAAAACCCTCGGTATCAACCGATAGAAAATCAATTTTGTCTGCTTTGCAATATTCCTTGAGAACATTAGCTAATGTTGCAACTCTTACCGGTTCTTTGGAAATTATTTGAAATCCGGCTTTCGAAAATGTTTCGGCGTCAGCATCGGAAAATGTGGAGTGGGTGCTTGGGGAGAATTTATAAAAGTTCATAGTACCTTCTTGAGAAGAAATCCCGATTTAAAGGCTGTGGGATCGGGTTCTATATTTATTCCGGACCAACCAGACCTATAAAAATGTTCTGAATTACTATACCTCATTGAATCGTTAGCTCCCACGTCAACATAAAAACCATTGCTTATATTTCCGAGGGCTTTGTGTACTATCAAATCCTCAGCCAACTGACTGAACGAGTTTTTAAACAGGCGGTTTGGCAGATAGTAGGTTAATTCTATCCAAACATATTCCAGAAATTTTCCAAATCCGTATATTTTTATTTTTCTCAGCAAAGAAAAGATCATAAGAAAAGTCAATTTAAAGTATAAACTCTAGCACTGCAAACGCAAGATATGGGATTATATGCTGCAGCATCAAAGTAGTCGATCTATAGTGTGTATCCGGTGAAAGGGACGGTTCGCTTCGCTCACATGTTACGCTCCCGCTCGCGTGTTCATCAATGGTTCCAATAACAAAAAGTGGTACCACTATCCTCTTTTCTGTGGCTGAACATGTCGGTCAGGAACTTAAAAACAAAGATTATGATAGAATGAGCGACAACAGTCAAAAGGAGAAGTAGTCATGAATACGATTCTTGTTTTAGTTGGGTTAGTTGGTGGAGCAGGAATTGGCTGGATTTTTGTTAAGTTGGATTCTAAATCAAAGATCCGTACAAAAATACTGCATGATCACATTCCGCACTTACCTTATTTCGCATTATTTTATTTGATCATATCCGTATGGATATACATAAAAGATTATCCCAGCTTATTCAAAATTATAATGACTGGAATGTTTGCTCTTGAAGTCACAATGTATATTTTGGGAAAGAAGTTACTTAAAAAGCTCAGAAAGTGATTTCTGAGCTTTATCTATATATTTCATATATTCCTAATATCCAGGCTATATGGCTGAGCATGTCGGTCAGGAACAATCGTATTCCCCGGGGCAGTTCGCGTCCCTGCCCGAGTAGAGAATCCTTTGGGCATAGAATTTAAATATGGCTTGCAAGAAGGTTCTTGCCTGTGTCGTCCAGTGCGAATTTCTCAAGCTGAATTATTCTGACCGATTTTCTATACTCCGGTGGTACTATAAGCATGGCTTCATCTTTTGTATCTAAATCTACTACGATCCAGGCTTTGTGCTCACCGTCGGAACAGCCCCAATCGGCGTTTGTCATAAAATGAGAACCTGTTTTAAGAAAAGTTTGAACTGCTAACTCACAAGCTTGTTTAGTTCCTTCATGCGGAGCCTCGATTAAAAATCTACTCATAGATAAATAATAACATTTATAAAGTCGTAAAGGGAGCGTGCCCGTTCTGGCTGAGCATACGGATCTAGAACCCAGCTATTCTACCGGCCATATATTTTACAAACTTCTCCGTTTGAGGGTAGGTTGCCTCATTATCAACTTCTCTGTTTCTAAAATCTCTTCTCCATTGAAGAGCTTGTTGTATTAGAGCAGTCCATTCGGGCAGTTCTATCATTGCCCACAATGCAGCCTGTTTCTTTGAGACTTGCTCGCCATGTTTCTGAGCATAAAATGCCCTGCACATAGTTAATATTGCATGGCCTTGATATGGACGAGACCCTTTCGTATGTATTACCCAATCAGCCCACTCTTTTGCTTGCCTTTGTACCGCTTGCACAAACTCTTCCTTTGAAATCGGCTCAATAACTCTATCGGAGTCTGGCCCAAATAATGTTTTGCCCTGCTGCAGTACAATGTACCAGTTTATTAGCCAGTCAATACCGGCCTCCTTTTTGTGAAATGGTTCACCTGGGCTTATAACTGATATTTCACTTTTCTGAATTTTAAAGGTTTTTAGTGCTGCAAGATGGGCATATGCAATCTCTACTCTGTTGTCTAGCTCTTTGTAGGACTTAACCAGCTCATTGTGCAACTTTTCTAGTTGTGCAAATTCGGAACCATTCAGAGGGGTCTTAGTCACAGCCAATAGGTCAACATCACTAATATTTTCATCAAAGTCTCCCCAAACCAAAGATCCGTACAGGTAGAGGCCTACCAGATTATCGCCGAGTATCACTTTCATTTCGTCTAGCGCTGTATTCAAAAAGCTATTAATTTCAGGATATTCAATGAATTCCATACAAGAGAATTCTAGCCAAATATTGTAGTTATGGGAAGAAAGTCCTATATCCAAATAGTCCAGGCTGGCTGGGGGACAGGGACTCGAACCCCAATTCCCACATCCAGAGTGTGGTGTCCTGCCTTTAGACGATCCCCCATTGCACCGCATATTTTACCACGTTGCACCTCCAATTTGTTACAATTATCGTATGAATCCAACACAACATAAAGAACAAAGGGTAGGTATTTTTGTAGACGTACAGAACATGTATTACTCCGCAAAGAATCTATACCAGTCAAAAGTAGATTTTAGCAAGATCATGAACGCCGCAGTGTCGGGCAGAAAGCTTGTACGCGCGTTCGCCTACGTTATCCGAGCGGATGTCGGAGCGGAAAAGGAGTTTTTCGAGGCACTGAACAAGATCGGCTTTGAAGTGCGCGAGAAGGAGCTCCAAATTTTCTACGGTGGGGCGAAAAAAGGTGACTGGGACGTGGGTTTATGCATGGACGCGGTGAGAATGATGTCCAAACTTGACGTGATGGTGCTTGTTTCGGGAGATGGAGATTATACCGATCTTTTGGAGTTCGCACGCAGTCAGGGTGTACGAACGGAAGTGATAGCGTTTGGAAAAACGGGTTCGGCTAGGTTATTTGATAAGGCGGACGAGGTTGTTGATATGTCACAATCCCCTCAAAAGTTTTTGATCCGGTCCGTAAGACCTGTTAGAGACACCCCTTCTGAACAAAAAACGC
>LCBS01000040.1 GCA_000997355.1 candidate division WWE3 bacterium GW2011_GWB1_41_6 | reverse complement strand
TGATAATACAGGTTTTTCAGCAGTTGGTCAGTGTTACACTGATCTTAGGATTGCTCCTAATGGTGATGGTGTAATCGCGGTCCGGACACAGATGCCTATCAAAGGTAATCTAACGGGCGTCCGGATCATTGGTGAAAGTTAATCCGATTTAACAGCATAAGGAAAGGATGGAGACAATGTCCCAAGGTGGATTACCGTTGCGTGTGGTTGGAGAAAGAGTAAAGACTGTGATGCTAAAGACGGTTGACGGTCAATTGATTGCCGTCAGTTCAGCAGAACTGATAGGAGTATCCGTTCACATACATTTAGGCCTTAAAGTAACGGATCTCATTGATCTACTGACTGAAGGATCAAAGCAACAGCTATATGTAATGGCAAGAGAGGTCATACTGCGCAGCGGTTACAATCCGTTTATTAACCCGGTCTTGACTGAGTTTCAGACAAGCCCGGGTAAGATCATAGTTTCTGAACGTAGATAAATGTAACATTTACTATCCCGCACCTCCTATAAGACGTGCGGGATCACTTTTTTGTGCTATTATTCTATTAGTAATTACCACTGGACAGGATTTGTCCTTTAGCTACGCTGTAAAGTCCTAGGAGGCTCCAGAATGCCCCAGGATAAATCTTTTTTATTAAGATGAGTAAAGTATCGTCTCAAACAAGTTTAAATGACCTTATCATCCGCTATCTGGAGTTCTGCGAGGTTGAAAAGAACCTTTCCCAGAATACGATCAAAATGTATCACTTTTACTTATCCGATTTTGCGAATTGGTCGATGAAGTTTCTAAAAATTGAAAAAGTTACACCAGATGACCTTGATAACGAACTTGTAAAAAAGTACCGCTTGGATCTAAACCGCAGGATCAGTTTCAAATCCAATGAGGAGTTTAAACGTTCAACTCAAAAGACATTCCTGGTGGCGCTCAGGGCTTTTATAAAATACCTTATTGTTGAAGAAGGGCTTGATGTCATGTCCCCGGAAAAGATCCTTCTTGGCAAGGTTGAGGATCGCATACCTAAAGTTCTTGATGATACCCAGCTTAAGAAACTGTTTGAGGTTCAGGACTTGAACAAAAGGTCCGGTGTACGTGACCGGGCCATCTTAGAAATGTTATTTAGTACCGGGTTGAGGGTAAGTGAGCTGGTCAAGTTGGATATCGGTGATGTGAACCTTGATTCCGGTGAGTTTAGTGTCTTGGGCAAGGGCAGAAAGGTGCGAATCGTATACTTAAGCCCGTCGGCAAAAGACTGGATACGTCGTTATTTATCTACACGTCACGACTCGTTTAAACCCCTGTTCCTCCGCTACTCCGGTAAGAGAATGGAAGAGCAGGACTTTGATGGTGAGTCATTAAGATTAACGGTACGAAGCGTACAGAGGTTAGTAAAGAAGTATGTACTTAGAGCCGGCATTGCCGTAGATGCTACGCCCCACACTCTAAGACATACCTTTGCCACAGGCCTTTTGAGCGAAGGTGCAGATCTGAGGTCGGTTCAGGAACTTCTTGGACATTCGAACGTCTCCACTACTCAAATTTATACTCATGTCACTAACAAACAGCTCAAAGACATCCATAAGAAATTCCATAAAGACGTCCTGCCGGAAAATGAGGAATAATTGTACTCTTGATGTTAGCTTAGCTTGATAATAATATCATGAGCATTACTTTCTTTAAGTCCGCCAGTAGTTACTCTAATGAACTTAGCCTTCTCCCATAGTTCAGGAATGTTGCGTGCGCCTGCATACGAAAGACCTGAACGTACACCTGCCAGTAATCCATTCACCCAATCGCTTATAGGCCCTCGGTACGCCATTAATCCCTCTACTCCTTCTACATGAACAACATATGCGGCAGGTTTATCAGTTGGATCTTTTTCCACTTGATTTATCTTCTCAGCCTGCGAAGCGGAGCCGTTGTATTTTTTATACAGTTTTCCTTCATACTCTATAATATCCCCCGGTGTCTCGTCCGTACCTGCAAAAATGTTACCCCCTACGATCGCTGAGGCACCTGTAGCCAGTGCCTTTACAATATCTCCGGAGTTTCTTATTCCTGCATCGGGTATAAAAGTTTTCTTGTGTTTCTTTGCCGCCCTTGCCGTTTCTACTAAGGAAGTAAGTCCCGGTACTCCGAAACCTGTCATGATACGGGTTGTACAAATCGAGCCGGACCCTACTCCAACCAACACAGCATCGGCTCCGGCGGTATATAAATCATCCGCGCACTCATAAGTGGACGTGATCCCTGATATTAAGGTTATACTGTCACCGAATCTTCTTTTAATGTTTATGGTTGCCTCAATTGTTTGTTTCATATGGCCATGAGCTACGTCTATGTCGATAACAGTCGCCCCTGCTTGTATCAACGCCTCGGCTCTTTCCATGTAACCATTCTTTACACCAACGGCAGCAGCTGCAACAACACCCGCTTCTCTGACTTTTTTTACATTTGCAACCTGGATATCCAATGTGTCGAATCTTGGCAGAATTCCCATACCGCCTAGTTTACCCATAGCAACTGCCATCTCCACACCTGTAATCGTGTCCATCTTCGTACTTATCATTGGTATTTTTAATTTTAGTTTTGGTGATATATGTGTTGAGAGGTCCACATCTGATCTGGACTTTATATCAGAGAATTGTGGCACTAGTAACACGTCGTCGTATGACAATGCTAGTGGGAACTGTTCATCGAGCACGTGTTTTATTTTATGTTAATTGCGGGGTGTCGTCAAACAACTTCTTACGGGTTTAAAACTCTTTCTGTGGATGTCCGCGGGGCCATGCTCTAAAAGTGCTGCCAAGTGCTGTCTGGTACCATACCCTTTATGCTTATCAAACCCATATAGAGCGTATTTTCCATTTGAATTATGAAGTTTTACCATTAAGTTGTCGCGGTATACTTTGGCAACGATAGATGCGGCGGCGATGGAGATACTTAGTGAGTCGCCGCGGGTAATATTTGTTTGTCTATACTCTGGCAGGATTGCAATTTTAAAACTATCCGTTAGTATATGATCGGGTTTCTTCTTAAGTTTGTTGATAACATTGAAGAACCCTATTTGAGTAGATTTAGATATTCCCCACTCATCAATTTTTGTGTTTTCAATTATTTCAATGGAATAGGAAATAGCGTTATTCTTAATGAATTCAGAGAGAATTGTTCTTATATTTGGTGACAGTTTTTTTGAATCCTTTATACGGTTGTAGTATTTAAAATTCTGTAACGAGACGTCGTTATTTCTAAAGGAAACTCCATTTCCGAAGGAAACCCCCTTTCCGATCGTTTCGTTAATATGGTCCGGATTTAGTATTACCGCAGCAACAACCATCGGTCCGGCAAGGCACCCCCTACCCACTTCATCAACTCCTGCAATCAGATTGACTCCCTTTTTCCAGTATTTGGATTCTATGTCAATAAGCATTATGTGGATTGTATAACAGTTCCGGGAATTATTCTTCTTCGGCTAAAGTTTCGCCCGTATCGTTTCCATTAACCCCGTTTTCCTCTAATCCGTTCCCATTTTCCAGGCCTTTTTCAAGCGAGGCAACGGATGTCACGTGGTCTCCTTCTCCAAGTCTTATTAGCCTGACACCGATAGTTGCTCTACCCAAAGTTGGTACCTGTTCAGTTGAAAGCCTTATAATCTTTCCGCTCACGGTAGCGATCAGTAGGTCACATTCTACATCGGGATAGTACTCTTTAGCTGTAACTAACTTCCCTGTCTTATCGGTTACTTTGTACGTTAATATTCCGGAACCTCCCCTGTTCTGCACTTTATATTCACTTACAGGTGTTTTTTTCCCGTATCCCTTGCCTGTAACCACCATAAGTGCAATATCTGTACTCTTATGTGGAATAATTACCGTCCCAACAACATAATCATCCTTTTTGCTTAGTCTTATCCCCGTAACACCTGCAGCTGCTCTTCCCATCGCACGAACGTCTTTTTCACTAAATCGGATCGACTGTCCCATTGAGGTAGTTAATAACAAGTCATCCGAACCTTCCGTAAGGCCTACCCATGTAAGATAATCATCGCCGGATAACTTTATTGCAAGTATTCCCGAGGATCTGATATTCGCGAACTCCTCCAAGGATGTCTTCTTAACTTGCCCCTTCTCGGTGACGAAAGATACAAAACCTTTACCGTTTTCCAGTTTGTCGGCGTTTATATTTAGGAACGTTTGAACTTTTTCACTTTGACTGATATTTAAGAAATTTACCAGTGCAGTACCCTTGGAGGTTCTTGAGCTTTCAGGTATATCCCAGATCCGTAGTTTGTACACTTTTCCGGTGTTGGTGAAGAAGAACGCATAATCGTGTGTGTCACAGATCCTGATCGTAGCGGCCTGGTCTTCTTCGCGCATTGTAGCCCCCGCTACGCCCTTCCCTCCCCTACCCTGTTTCTTATAAGTGTCTTCTTTTAGCCGTTTTATATAACCATTCTCGGAAATAGTGATAATACACTTTTGGTTGACAATAAGATCTTCTTCGGATAATTCCCCAACTTTTCCTTTTATAACTTTGGTTTTTCTGACATCACCGTATTTCTCGCGCACTTCCTTCAGTTCTTTGCTGACAACGTCGATAATCTTTTTGGGTGATATAAGGATCATTTCGTAGCCTTTGATAGTCTCCTGGATCTGTTTAAGCTCGTCTTCGATCTTTTGTCTTTCTAACGCGGCCAGTTTTCTTAACTGCATGTCCAATATTGCCTGCGCTTGGATCTCAGAAAGGGCGAATTTGCTCATTAAACCGGCTTTTGCGGTTTCTGCATCCTTGCTTTTTCTTATTAACGCAATGACTTCATCAAGGTTATCGAGTGCGATCTTAAGTCCGAGTAAGATATGTTCACGTTCGCGGGCCTTTTTGAGCAAATATATTGTCCTTCTGATGACTATTTGTTGTCGGTGCTTGATAAATTCTTCCAGTATCATCTTTAATGTCATGAGCTTGGGTTCGTTATCGATCAAAGCAACCATATTGGCGTTGAAAGTGTTTTGTAGAGGTGTATATTTGTACAACTGGTTCTGAATCTTCTTGGGTACGGCTTCTTTTCTGAGTTCGATCATGATACGCATACCGTGTCTATTGGACTCATCCCTAAGATCTGATATTCCTTCTATCCTCTTATTTTTCACCAGGTCCGCGATCTTTGCCACAAGTGTAGCTTTGTTGATCTGGTAAGGTATTTCCGTGACAATTATCTTCGTTCTGCCCCTGCGGTCCTCTTCGATGTCCATTTTTGCCCGGGTAACTACCTTACCCTTACCGGTTGCGTACATCTGCATTATCTCTTTTTGATCATATATAATGCCTCCTGTCGGGAAATCAGGACCTTTAATGAACTGTATTAAGTCTTCCACATTAGCAGTAGAGGAGAATTCTATATTAGCGATTTGTTCTTTTGCATCTTTTTCCGGCGCCGTTCCAATGTTATCGGCTTTTTCTATCATATGCTGAAGTCCGTCTATTACTTCGATTAGGTTGTGAGGTGGTATGTTCGTTGCCATACCAACCGCAATTCCCGATGCGCCGTTTAAAAGCAGGTTAGGAAGACGTGAAGGAAGGTAGATAGGCTCCAGATTTTGGAGGTCGTTCATCTCAAAATTAACTGTTTCTTTATCAATGTCGGCGTAAAGATCCTCCGAGATCTTAGCCATTTTACATTCCGTATACCTCATTGCTGCGGGCGGGTCACCGTCAACGCTTCCAAAGTTTCCCTGAGGGATTATTAGCGGGTATCTCAGACTAAAATCCTGTGCCATTCGGACCATTGAGTCATAAACCGCAACATCGCCGTGAGGGTGGTACTTCTTAAGAACTTCCCCGACCACTGCCGCGGACTTGTGGAATTTACCCGACGCGACCATTCCCTGATCTTGCATGGCGTAAATGATCCTTCTGTGAACCGGTTTCAGTCCGTCTCGTACGTCAGGAAGTGCTCTTGAGACAATCACACTCATCGCGTAATCCAGATACGCACTTTGCATTTCTTTTGTTATATCGGTTCTTAATAAAGTCGGCACACTTCCATCCCCGCCGAGGTTACCGTCTCCGTTAGTTAATGATGTGATTTTTTCGTCATTTTTCGCCATAACTGAATAATAATACCATTTTTTTCTTGAAAATTGAAATGTTACACAGAGGTTTTATCCTGTAACTACGCGCTCTATAGCCGGTGCTATATCTTTCTTGCGGCTTATCCTCGGTCCGATGTCCATAACGTTGTCCGAGCCTGTAGCGGTGAAAGCTTTTTCCAGGATTTCCCTTTCGGCATCGGTAGCATAAACTGCAAGCGCATTCAGGTTTAGGATATCGATAATAAACAAATACGCTATACCTACTCCTTTCTTGACCTTTGTATCTTCAAGCGCTTCGATCAGGCCGGCCTTCTGCTCAATAACCTTTTCCGGTTCCACGGTCTCAACTTCTCCAATAAACACTTTTGTGCCTTTAAAATCGAAAGTTTTTGTATCCCTGTTCACGATCTCATAGGCACTCAAGCCCTCTATATCGGATTTAGCCTTAAATATCTCTACAGTGAGTTGTTCTATATCAATATCATGTTTTTCAGCAATTTCGTGGGCTATTGTTACATCGATTCCCGTTGTGAGGGTGGATTTCAATCCGACCGTATCTGATAGTACAGAAGCTAGGATAAGGTTTGCTGTAGCCGGTTCAGGTTCTATTTTGGATGTCTTGAAAAGTTCGTAAATTATCGAACATGTAGACCCCAAAGGCCTCACATCAACCCTTATTGGGGATGTGAAATTGATATTAAGTTTATGGTGGTCTACGATCTCCAGAACTTTTGCCGGATTGACGCGTGGATCACGCTGTGATTCTTCGTTATGGTCTACCAATATGAAATTATCCGTTTCTGCTATGTGAACATCTTTGATCTCTGCCGGTATC
>LCBS01000039.1 GCA_000997355.1 candidate division WWE3 bacterium GW2011_GWB1_41_6 | reverse complement strand
CAAATTACTGCTCAGTGTCTGTGCATCCAGTGCGGCCACTAGCTGATTTGTATTTACCGGATCTCCCTCCTGAATATTTATATTCTTGATCCTGCCTGAAGTGCCAAACGAAAGTTGCGCGTCTTTTTTTGACTTAACCGCCCCACTAACTGAGATTGTTTTACTGATCTGCACATTTTGAATTTCAACTTTTTTAACAGATACGGTTTTTATCCCCGAAACAGAATTAAACCGCCACAAACCAAATATTGCAGCTACTGCAACGATTATTAAAATAATTCTTTTTCTTGAAAGCTTCATAACGCCATTTTTTACTATATCATAAAGATAGTGGTAATATAATTATATGTTAAGTCTCTTCGGTAATCATCACCCGGTAAGACACGCAAAAAGTTTTAAGTACGCTTTTCACGGTCTTTTTCATGCTCTTATAAACGAGCCAAACTTCCGGATCCAAATTATGATTGCAGTAGCGTCAGTTGCTTTAGGGTGGCATTTTAGCGGCTGAAATGACAAACACAGTCGTTGAGGAACTTATCGACCAACTGATTAAGGAGTACCACGAAGGAGTCCGTATTATCAAAGACCTTTCAGCAGGTTTTGTTCTGACTACTTCTATAACAACACTAGCAATTCTAATTCTTATTTTTGGCGACCGGATATTTTCTGTTCTTTAATTGTATGTGAAGTTTTATTAGTAAAAATAAGAAAAGTATGCCAAACAAGTATCCCGCCAAAATATCACGGACATAATGAACCCCTAATCCTACTCTCGATGCCCCTACCATAACAATAAAGTAAATAGAAACCCATCGAACGAACTTCCTCACCATTCTACTTATCCTTGGTGTTCTAAAACTCAAGTAGATCAAAAAACCGAAGAATATAGTGTAAAATATTGTGTGTCCGCTTGGAAAACCATAGAGGTCGGTCCGGAATAAGGAATTTAGATCATTCGTAGAGGGTCGTGGCAGTTTGAATATGTGCTTAAGTAACAATGTATATGGGTAACTAATTGTAGTAGCAAGCATTAGGATGCTCTCAATTTTGTAGTTTTTGTAATAGAGGAATAATACCGGAAGTGAAATTGAAACAAGAAGAATAATCCGCACATCTTGAAAGTTACTGACAAACCTCATTTGGTCTAAAATAAAAGACGAGTCGCTAATATTCATTATCTAAGTTTATCAAAGGTCCCGGTGTTAAATAATAGATTTGGCTTATAGTTCTTCCCTCAGCATCTGTGAATTCCATTACAGGTTTATAGTTTTCGGTCCAGATACGCACCCGGTCACTGCTAATTAAATCAGTAAAACTCTGTGGACTTACTATGTATATGTAATAACCTGCCGCATCAGATGATTTTTTGAGAGGAATATAATACCGTGATATAGAGGACCTTTCGTTTGTTGAGTAATACCCGTTGTGTTCGGTTGAGTTCACGATTTCGCTGATAGCTTCCCAATGTCTGAAATATGGAAATCCGAACATGCTCAGGTGGAAGTTGGGAACCGGTTTTGGAAACTCCCAAACTAAAAAAAATTCAGGTTCCCATGGGTACTCTCTTGTATGGTCAACAAAGACCGCTGTAGATTGCAGAAATATGAAAATAAAGACTATAGACACGCCAAACCCGACTAATATTTTCGCGGCCAACCAACCAAGGAACTTTTTAATTATTTCCTCACCAAAATCGATTCCCATTGCCATTATTATGGTAACGGGAAGTATGTAGTTGAATATATGTGTTCCCGGTATACCAACAATGAGTTCAAAAAATGTGAAAGGCAGCAGAAACCAGAACATTATCGATAATTTTAAAAGGTTTTTTCTAATTGCAGTTTCCGCGATTCCAAGTAATGTGAGGCCTATATATATATGTATTACGTAAATGGGCTGATACACACTGAATAGATACCGTGAACTTGATATTTTACCTCCTGTACCTGCCAGCCTGCCTTGCCAGTAGCTCATTGTCGATGCACTGATTGAGATGACAAAAGGTATATAGAACGTTGCAAGAACCGCTCCGCTTAACAACATGGAATACATAAGGTGATTCCGGCGCTCTTTAAGGCCGGTAGGTGCCTGAAGATACCATTTATATATGAGATAGAACGCAAAAGGAGCGATAAATACGCCGTCATAATGCGAAAGAATGGACAGAGCCCAGAAAATAAAACCCAGATATATTCCCATGTATGTCCACTTTTTTTGTGTAGAAGCCAACGTAAAGAAATATAGTGCAAGCACAGCAAATAGAATTACAAATGACTGATATTGGACTATCCTTGAAAATGCGATGAAGAAGCCGTTAGTAGCGATGAAGAATGATGCATAAAAAGCTATTTTTCTACCGAAATGTATTTTAATTAGCTTATAAAAGAACAGAACCGTGAGTATTCCCGCAATAGCGAACGGAAGGCGCATCAGTAATTGATTGTCGTATTCGGGATTAAAGAATTTAAGTATGCCTGTAATTATGAACTGAATAGGCCCTTTTCTTTGATCAAGTAGAAATTCGGAAATAGATTGCCCCTCCGCAGGTAAAAATAGAGCTTTTATTTCGTCGCCCTGGTAATCAGAATAACCAAGATTTATAAGCCGGAGCCACGCCGCGATTAAAGTTACAATTATTGTCATACAGTAAAATGTTAAATCAGGAGTGCGTTTTAGTCAAAGACAGTTTTTAGTAGTGGTATATATGAAGTTCGTTCATTGCACGGGTCACGGCGACAAAAGCCTTTTTAGCCTCGTTAAATTGACTGATCTTTGAAGGATCTAAACCTAATACATAAACCTTGGAGAATTCCAAACCTTTGCAATTTTCGTGATTTGTCAAATAAATGCCTTTAGGTATATAGGATATCTTCTTCTTGCTGTCCAATTTAATGTAACGCTCGCCATTAACGCCCATAATTGTTATAAGAGTATCAATTTGTTCTAAAAGATTCTCATCAAAACATATAATACCTATAGATTTATTCAATTCTTTAACATCATTTGCCAATTCCCCGGAAAATTCTTTAACAAAATGGTCTTTTTCAGAGAACACTTTAACAACCGGATCGACTCCTCTGCGGTTTATAGATTTGGGTAAATAATCGTTTGTATACGGCATTAGAATAGAGTTTGCAAAATCTATTATCGGTCGGGTACTCCTGTAGTTCGTGTCAAGCTCGAACGTGTTAGCGCTTCTTGCCTCCTTGATAACTCTTGATATGGAATCCCAATCAGGTATGCCTTCATCGGATATGGACTGGTTAAGATCTCCCAATATACAGAACCGGCCGTTTATCACCAATTTTCCCAGAATGAGGTACTCGAGGAGACTGAAATCCTGACCCTCATCAACAACACAATACTGGTATTTTTGGATATTCTGGAAACCGATTACTTCAGAGTAAATGAATAGGTACATTAAGGTATCCTTGTACCCCATTTGTCCATTAACCGGTAGTGACAGGGATTTATGAAGCTCGGTGAAATCGCTCTCGCGGAGTTTTGTTCGTAGACGTTTCAATTTATTTACAATTCTTCTTAAGATTTTTATATTTTCCTTAAACCTCCACGCGCGTGCTGACTTTTCACCGTACTCTTTTAGATAATCTCTTTGCATTTGCAGCTCCTCCTCCATATCGGAAAGAACCTCGGTGAAGTTTTCATATACGGGAATATCGCGGTTGTATTTGAAACCACCAAAAGTTTCGTTATCCGGGTCCTGGAAAAGAACTTGTATCTCATTTTCGTATTTAACCTGTATTTTCTTTATTTTTTCCCTTATTGTACTAATCTCCTCAACGGTAACTGACATGATGTCGTTAATTCTATCAAAATCAATATTAAGCTTTAGCTCCTCTCTGAAAACAACATTGTATACTAGATCGCGTAGAGTTTTGTAGTTAATGTCAAAGATACCAAGCTTAGGAAAAAGTGTGGAAAGATAACCGACTAAAATTTGATTCTTGGCAATGAGTATAGAACGTTCCGGAAATATAAGCTCCGGAAAATTAAAGAATATATGCGATAGTTTGTGGATAGCGACGGTACTTTTACCGCTTCCCACTGAGCCCTGAACAATACATATCTGTCGAGGGTCTGCTTCAATAATGTCTAACTGACTTTCCTGAATAGTCTCAACAATATCCTCCAAAACACCGCCCGTACGCTGTTCGATCTTTTCGACGATAATCTCATTTTCATCTAGTTGAATATCGTTGTTATAGTATTTGATCAACTCGCCTTTATCAATTTCGAAAGTTCTTTTTAATGTTAAATCACGCTTTTCAGTTCCGTCCGGTGTTTCGTATACAACGTTTTTTTGCGGATATCTATACCTGTAATAAATGGAGGCAATCTTTGCTCTCCAGTCAACAATAACCGGGACATCTTCTGTATAACCGAACTTTCCAATGTACCAGGTTTCATCATGCGGGTTGTTAGCATCTTTTAGGTCTATTCTGGAAAAATAGGGTTCATCTAACGATTGTTGAAGTTCATCAAGTCTCTTATATTTATCTTTAAAATTGAACGTGGTGTTTTTTTGCTGCAGATTTTCCATGAACAATAATAAGTCGTGCGGCTCCGTTTGCGGGTCTTCCCTAAGTTCCTTTAATTTCTCCAGTGTTTGAGCACCCATTACCTCCATGGATTTTTCAAGATTCTTTCTTGCGTTTGTAAGTTTTACGATGGTTTTTTGTAAGTGTGATTTTTCTTTTTCTAAGACATCCGGATCCATTTAAAACCCTCCTTGGCGATAAGCACTGTATATTCGCCTTTTTCCGGAATACTCTGGGTTAAAATATCTGAGATTTGTCCTGTCAAAATGCTCTCATGTATCTTTGTGAGGTCTTTTGCTACACATACCGCTCTATCTCCCAGCGTATCCTGAATTTCAATAAGCAATCTTCTCACTCTATAAGGAGATTCGTAAATTGTCAATGTAGCATCAAGTTTTCCGTATTCTTTTAAAATGTTCTTTCTTTGGTTAGCTGTTTTTGGCAGGAATCCAAGAAATATGAACTTATCAGTCGGTAATCCGGACGCGCTTATTGCCGCGGTAATAGCGCTGGGACCGGGTATGGGAATGATATCGATACCTTCGGTTTTAAGATCCCTGACCAGTTTAAAGCCTGGGTCTGATATAACCGGAGTCCCGCTATCGGATACTAACGCCACGGATCGACCTGATCTAAGAGTATCCAAAATGTGCAAATAAACTTTTTTATGGTTTTGGTCCCGGTATGATATTTGTGATTTCTTAAGTGAATAGTTGTTTAACAGTTTGTCAGTTTCGCGAGTATCCTCCGACAGAATCAGTTCAACATCTTTAAGTATCTCAATAGCTCTAAATGTTATGTCTGAGAGATTGCCGATAGAACCGGCTACAATGTATAACTTACCAACGCCCATTCCCCTATTGTAACATGGAATCGATGGCTTTTTTCATCTGATCGTAAGGAACCGCGCCTTTTAGAGGTACAGTTTCTCCGGTTTTAATATTCATAATGAAATTACCCGGAGTTCCGTTGACACCTGCTTTGATCCCGCTTTGATAGTCACCTTCAACCCGTGCAGTCATTTCTCCACCGTCTAAACATGTCTTTAATTGTGCTGTATTGATTCCAAGCTGCCCGGCGATCTTAGCTGACTCTTCCTCAGTGACTTGAACTTTAGAGGCAAATACTGAGTCGGTAAAGTCCCAGAATTTTACCTGTCCACCTAGTTTTGCGACACACTCAGATGCTTCAGCTTGTTTAAATGCTAAGGGATGTAAAGATACTAGTGGAAAGTGTCTAAAAACCCACCCAACCTTGTCACCGTAATCATCAATTATCTTGTTCATTGTATCGTGGTAGGTCTTACAGAAAGGACATGAGAAATCAGAGTATTCTATAACAATTATATCAGCCTTCGCGTTTCCTTTTATATGATCCCTATCGGTAGGCTTTATTACTTCGGTATTTATTTTTTCTACCGGCTGATTCTCCTTGCCTGAGTTAGCTAGCGTGGGGTTATTTCCACCCAATGCATCCTCATTTCCTTGTAAATATTGGACTTTTGTATAGAAAGACCCGGCAAAGAAGGCGGAAGAGACGAGTATTAGCATAAATACAATAGCCAGCAAATTGTTCTTAAAACCTCCGAATACTATTTCTTTGAAATTTATCGTATATGTTGAGTTTTTGTCGTCCATTCGTACATGCTAAAGAATAAACCGTTTCTTGTCAATTTATCTCTATTTTTGCTCCCAAACCTTTATAAACTTCTATAAAGTCCGGATATCTTCTTTTCAATACGTCCGCACCTCTTATTGTTGTGGTGACGTCATCCGCGAGACTTGCAAGGAAAATAGCTTTACATGCTTGTATAATTCCTGGGGCTGTTATTATACCCCCGTTAAAAGTTACAGGCCCGTTTACTATTATCCTTTGAGGGTCCGACATAAATATTCGTGCACCAAGTGCGTTGAGTTCTCTTATAAAATCAAGACCGGTTTCATACATCCAGTTTTGAACTAGCATCTGGCCGTGGTTCTTACATGCTAATGTGACGACTACAGGTAAGATATCTACAGGAAATCCCGGCCACGGTCTTGGTACAAACTTTGGTAGTCCTTCATTTGCAAGGGGCACCCCTGATTTTTCAGGATCGAGATAGATTTTTTCAGGACCTTCGACAATTATATCTGTACCAACGGCAGTAATGTTAATGCCAAATTTTTCGAACCACTCATAGATACCTCCAAAAGTCTCTCTGTCATTGCAATCTTTTAATGTTATTTTTCCTTTTGTTACCGCGGCTGCGACTATCAAACCTCCAACGTCGACCGGATCCGGAGAAGGCGTGTATTCAGCACCATTCAAAGTCTTAGAACCTTTAATGGTTAGCCGATTCGACCGTATTCCATCTATTTCGGCACCCATACTTTGAAGAAGTCCTAATAACTGTGTTACATGAGGTTCGCTTGCTGCATCGGTTATAACAATTTCAGAACCGGTCCCTGCGGCGTACATGGCTAAATTTTCGGTAGCCGTTACACTTGCTTCTAACTGCCATACATCATATAAATATTCCGGCTTTTCCGGGGCTTTAAAATGTGCATAACCGTCTTCAAAGGTAACCTCTATACCGGCTTTCGTAAATGAGTCTATATGAGCTGCAATAGACCGTTTTCCAAGCACGCATCCACCCGGTATCGGGATCCTTGCTTGACCGAACCTTGCCAGTAAAGGTCCGGCAAACATT
The DNA here is from genome assembly GCA_000997355.1 of candidate division WWE3 bacterium GW2011_GWB1_41_6. GTDB lineage: Bacteria > Patescibacteriota > WWE3 > UBA101185 > UBA10185 > GWB1-41-6. The sequence goes on along the minus strand of LCBS01000039.1, from coordinate 190 downwards.
ACCGAAGCTCTTATAAGATTTCCCAGTACCTTATCAACAGTATAAGAATTAACATTCCTGCAGTTAATTTTTATATCCATATATTTGCTATCCTCGACCTCCGCCCCAAGCAACTTAATCATTTCAATTATTTTTATGACATCTGTGGATTTTGGTACATTATGATAAGTAATAGTTTTATCGGATAGTA
>LCBS01000038.1 GCA_000997355.1 candidate division WWE3 bacterium GW2011_GWB1_41_6 | reverse complement strand
AGTGATACAACTAACAGTAGGGGTTGCGCTCGTTAACCCACTTAAGGGTACGCCTCACGGTACGAGCTGACGACAGCCATGCAACACCTGTGTAGAACCCTCGAAGGAGTCCGGCTTTCACCGGATTTGCATCTACATGTCAAACCTGGGTAAGGTTCTTGGGTTATCAGCCAATTAAAGAGCATGCTCCACCGCTTGTGCGGGTCCCCGCCAATTCCTTTGAGTTTTAGCCTTGCGACCGTACTTCCCAGGCGGCCTGCTTAACGCGTTAGCTTCGACACCCATATAAACAGGTATCTAGCAGGCATAGTTTACAGCGTGGACTACACGGGTATCTAATCCGTTTCGCTACCCACGCTTTCGTCTCTCAGCGTCAGAACAGCCCCAGACACTTGGCTTCCCCCTTGGTGTTCCCTACGATATCAACGCATTTCACTGCTTCACCGTAAGTTCCAGTGTCCCCTAGCTGTCTCTAGTAGAGCAGTATCCAAAGCTTTTCCCCGGTTGAGCCGGGGTCTTTAACCTTAGACTTACACTACCGCCTACAGAACTCTTTACGCCCAGTAACTCCGGATAATGCTCGCACCCTACGTATGACCGCTGCTGCTGGCACGTAGTTAGCCGGTGCTATTTGCAGGAGTTTACAACCCGAAGGCCGTCATCCTCCACGCGGCGTCGCTGCGTCAGGGTTTCCCCCATTGCGCAAGATTCCCGATTGCTGCCTCCCGTAGGAGTGAGGCCCGTGTCTCAGTGCCCCTCTGGCCGGTCAACCTCTCAGTCCGGCTACCCGTCAATGGCTTGGTGAGCCTTTACCTCACCAACTACCTGATAGGCCGCAGGCTCATCCCCAACCGATAAATCTTAAAGTCGACGATATAGCGCATATGCGCTATAGCTCGACTTCAAGAGAATTTTTATTCTCTTTAGTCTTTCGACCACATCGGGCATTAATCCCGGTTTCCCGGGGCTATTCCCGAGTTGGGGGTAGATTCCTACGTGTTACTCAGCCGTTCGCCACTATCAACCACGAATCCGCACCTCTCCGGCAAGCCGGATCGATTTGGAAAATGTAGCTGATCGTTCGACTTGCATACCTTAGGCACGCCGCTAGCATTCATCCTGAACTAGGATCAAATTCTCAAAGTTACGTAAATGCGAGGCATTTACGTTCCCGTTCAAATATAAAAAGTGAACGGGAAAACATTCTTTTTGCCTTTCATATCTCGAAAGGCATTCTAGCTAAGTTATGATTTTTTTTCAAAGTACTCCCGAACATCTATGTATACCTTATATTCGGAGTAATGGCAAGATATCAGTATTAAATTGGTTAGTCAAGACGCCTTGCGCGCTATAAAAAACGGAATATAATTAGTTGATATGGAGTTTGTACGAACACCAACATTTTTAGAAATGCTTCAGGCTAATGTATCCACGTTCATGACCCCATCAAAAATGCTTGTAGCCGTAGGGATCTTTATTGTAGCTTTTATTGTTATATCTATGGTAAGGTCCGTCGGATCGTTGTTTTTTAAGTTGATGTTTGCGGTTGTTATCGTAGTTCTCGCGTTGTTTGTTCTGTATTATCTAAACCCGCCAACAATATACTTCTAAATTACTCTATTCTCCTGATCTCGATCCTATCCGTTTTAAATAAATCTACCACCGAATCTGCCATCATTTCCTTATTATAAATAGGAGAACAAGTTATAAGATCCATATGAACGGCATTGAACTCAGGCCATGTGTGTAGCAGTAAATTGGATGAACCCAGAACAAACGTGATCGTTAAACCTTTTCCTCTAAATTGGGTAACTTTTGTATCAAGAACTTTTAACCTGTGTGCATTGGCAAAGTCCCCCGCAACCTTAAGAATAGCCTTTTTGGAACCAACAATGTGCCGGGGAACGTTGTGTATCTTAAATGTGTAGTGATCAACGAACGGGAATTTCTCTTCCTTTTGCTCCTCAAACGTGTAAATGTTCCTGGTTAGCAACACTTCTTCCAGCGGGTGTGTGAATGGTGTTGCTTTTAATATGTATAACGAACTCGCGCTTCCTATAGATTCCGCACCATAATAACGTGCAAACTTATCGATCTTGTCTTCTATTACCATATTAAAATCCGCAATCACTTCCTGTACCTTTAAGGTTTTTTCGGGGGATTTGAAGCTGTTGCCGTAGAATAGGAATATATATTTTCCCGCGTGTCCCTTGTTTTGCCCTAATAGTTCCACACCGGCGTTAAGGAACAAAGCTATGCCATTCCGGGTATAAGGAGGGTCGGTCATCATTACATCAAACGCTGACATAAATTGGGGGTTTAGCTTGGTCCTGACATCCCATTTAACCGTCCGGATATTTTTGAGGTTCAGATCCTTGGATATTCTCTCTATAACGGCCAAGATCTCGTCATCAATGTCAAAAACCGTAACGTTAAGGTGGTCTTCGTTCATTAAGCCTAGAACTATTGAAACCAAGTCGTCGTCTCCCAACAAAGCAATGTTCTTGCCTGAGATCAACCCCTTGTCCCTTAGGACTAATGCCTTGGCTACCGAGGTGTTCGCTGTTGCAAAGAACTGGTCATACTCCCTTTTCGGCTCCAGCTCATACGTCTTCCTAATTTCAAGAAGTCTATCTTCCAAATCTTTTTGTTCGTAAGAGTAAAGTTTCCATTTATGGGGTCTAAGGTCAAGTTTTTTTATTTCTTCTACGATTGCGGGTTTAAGACGTATGCTATCCTCGTCAGAATTCTCAAGTAACGAGGATATTGAGGATTTAAAGTTTCGTAATGTTTCTTTTGGAAAACCGGTGAGACGAATAAGCTCGGAGTTCGTAATGTCAACGGAATTGTCGGAAAGGATTTTTAAAATACCCTTTATCTCAGCTATTTTCAGATCGGAGTTATTGATTTTTATCTTTTGAACTAGATCATTCACGGGCTAATTATACAACCCCTAGCAATAAAAATAGCCGGTAATGTATTATTTTACCGGCTACGGTCACTCTCTTGTCATACACACCAGCATCATGTCGGGCTGTAATGTTTTATCAGGCACTATAACAACTCGGTAGAATTCATTCTTGTACCTTACGTACACATATTTTTCAGGGTGAGCGATCCTATCAACTTTAAGCTCAGGATCGGATTGCCTAAGGTGCTCCGTAATCCCTGAAAAACGATCCATTTTGTATCTAAGGAATGGTTCCGGGTGCAGCCTAATGTATTTTGATGGAACGCTATACATCTCTACAAAACTGGTAGTAACCTCAATCATTTGGACCAGCAAAGGTGTTCCTCCCTTAATGACAGAATAAAACCTTCTCTCGGTAATTCTGCTTAATTTCTTCATATTCTTCTCCTGTCTTCGTGCTCCTATAAAGCCTGTATTCAAGATTTAAACATAAAAAGGCCGGAAATCAAGTTATATTTCCGGCCTACACATGATAAGACTAATCTTGCTTGTGGGGTTGGTTCCCCGCGAAACACAACATTCCCGGATACGTTCTCTTATGTTTTCTCAATTTAGTATCCTTTTAATCGTTAATCGTACTCAGAACCGGTACACCATTAGGTTGTTTGGCAATACAGCCTTATTGGGCTGAACCCGAACCCGGTGAAAGCACCACCAGTACCAAACGTAAACATACTTCTCAGGCGGGCGTTTTGACTGTCTTGCCTTTGCCGTAAAAACCTGCTGCTGTGCCCGGCTCTCGAGGTATGCCGATAAACGGTCTATGTTGAAACCATCGAAAACTGTTGGGTTTAGCATCACGACTACAGGAAACACCTTATATTTGTGTGCGTAATACTTGAGTTCCCTAAGGACCTCACTCCGCAGTGGTACCTTACTGGAAATAAAAGCCATCATCCCATGGTGTAGGGATATATCATTATCGCTTGGCATTTTTGTCTCCCATTCTTGCTTGATTTAGTGTCAACACAATATCAAAAAGCTAATCTCTATGCAAATTATCCAAACGGGTGTTGTTCTGTTATTTCTTTTGAATATTATATTTTTATGAAACGCACTTACCTATCCTTTCTATCCATATTACTAGCCTTTTGCATACTACCGTATCAGACTCAAGCAGCTCCGGAAGACTGGGAACCAGTATTACAACAACCTTACATTAGTTCTATTGAAACTACTCCGTGGGGCTTATTAGCCGGAGAACGTGACAGTAGAACATCACTGGGACCTTATAACGGTCTTTACATCTCCAAGGATCTGGGTAGTACATGGGTAGAACTCGGTTTGGAATACAAAGGAATAACTGACATAAAATACTTTGATAACAAGATCTACGCTACCACATATTACTCCCGGCCGGGTGATAAAGGATTATTTATTAGTGACGACCAAGGATATAACTGGATCCATCCCGGTATGGAATTTTCCTCATCAAGTGTAGACCGTAATTCAACAGCTATATTTCTGGGCACATATGCTTATGGTCTGTGGGTGTCCCGGGATGAAGGAGAAACATGGGATCGAGACCTTGCCGGCACATGGCCTGTAAACGAAGTTTACGATATTGTCAGTACCGAAGATATTGTTGTAGTTTCGGCTACAAATCATGTCTACGCCTCCTACGATGACGGTTACACTTGGAACATCGTCAACATTCTGTCTAATAAGAACATGCGTAATATCGCTGTGGAAAATGACACTATTGTTATCGGATCATCAAGTCCTTCGGGTATTTATGTCTCAAACGACCTTGGGAATACCTGGGTAAAATCTGAGCAGTTGGGGGATGTGACCGCAGGAGCAATAATAATTCACAATAGTACCATTTATTCCGGATACCGTGACCCTCAAACGTTTGATTATTCGGTAGTAAAAAGTACCGATTTAGGGATTTCTTGGCAAAACATCGGTCCTTTAATACCAATCTCATACATTATCGCCAATGACGCCGCCATTATTGTCTCAGAACCATCTAAACTTTATTATGTATTTTCCTCTGAAGGCGTTTACAGTTACGGTTTGTCAACGGAGAGTATTGGCGATACTCCCATTTTATCAATACCCTGGTCGACGGTCCGAACGGGAGAACTTATGGACAACATCAGCGCATTTTTCGATCACCAATATCCTTTATTAGGATATCAGTATATTCACGAACCTGTTGAATATAACGATACAACTTTCAACTTCCTTGGATTTAAAGACAAAGAGCCAAATATTTACTACAGTTCCCATAGTGGTACGGACTTTTCACTACCATATGGAACTCCGGTTCTCGCAGCTGCTCCGGGTTACGCGCGTTATTTTTACTGCAGTGATTGTGGGCATAGTATTATTATCGAGCACACAGGAGGGTACCGTACGATCTATATGCATATGCAAAAAGACGGTTTGGTAACAATGAACCCCGATGATAGGACATGGGTTGAGCAGGGAAATACCATTGGAAAAGTTGGAATGACAGGATACACGACCGGACCGCATCTTCACTTTGAAGTGCAAAAGGATACTAACGCAAACGGCGATTACACCGATGATTACCCGCACGGAAGAGTAGATCCCTTCGGTTGGAAGTTTCCGTTCTTGCCGGATCCCTGGCCGGCATACACTTGGACTGACATAGGTGGCACGCATACAGGAACTGCAAGCTCATATTTGTGGCTGGATCCGCTGCCAAAGTATTCTGCCTACACCGGGAACGATCCTGTAGACATACCCCTCAATAATAAGGTTGTAAGCGTACCTTCGGTGGAATATTTCAAAGGAATAACTACTCAAATTATCGAGTATTCACAACCGTCACTCCGGTCATATTACGAAAACCTAAAGTATGTCCCCCACACTTCAATGCTTGTTAACATCATCGATCATTTCGGCAACACGGTTGACTACCTTCCGGAACCCGCAGGAATAACCATCAAACTGGAGGACATTAATCTGTCCGGAATTATATTAGAAAGTCTAAAAATATATTATTTCCATGAAACAAACGGAACTTGGATAGCCTTAAACACAATATATGATGCTGTTACAAACAGCCTGACGGCTCAGACCAATCATTTCTCCCGAATCGCGGTTTTCGGTGAAAAAGTAAACACGGATTATCCGACAACTCATGCTGTCTTGGACGGTACTTTAAGCAACGGATGGTACACAAACTACCCACAACTCACACTATCCGCAGATAATTCGAACGGTAATGACGTTGCAAGTACCTTTTACTCGATTTTTGATGAGAATTCGTGGGAAGTTTATACAGAGCCGTTAATTATAGAACGGGAAGGGATTTTTCCTGTTTATTACCGTTCCATAGATACGACTGAAAATCTGGAATCAACCAAGGAAATACTTATTAAAGTAGATACACAAGGTAAATGGAAGAAAATCCTACAAATCCGTAACACAGGATTCCTTATACAAAACTAGGGTTATAATACTACTCTATGATCCCCCCGCCCAGTACCACATCCCCTTTATAGAACACCGCACTTTGTCCGGGAGCAACCCCAAATATTGGTTCTTCCATCTTTACCTCTGCCACCCCTTTCTCGAGCTTTACAATAGACTTGTGCAGTTCCCCAAGATGCCGGATCCTCACATCACACACAAACTCATCCACGGGAGTGTCGTTAATCCAATGCAACTCGCTGACACAAAACGAATCTCGGTTCACATCGTTCGCAAAACCCACAATCAGCTCGTTCTCATCCATATTCTTACCTATCACATACATCGGCAAGCCAGTATATTCATCAACCGTGAACCCATGCCTTTGACCTATCGTATAAAACTGCGCCCCCTCGTGTTGTCCAATAGCTTTACCGGTCCTATCTACAACGTTTCCCGTCACGGGATTTATTCTTTTTTTCAGGAACTCTTTTATATCTACTTCACCTATAAAACAGATCCCAACACTATCCGGTTTACGGTAAGTAGGTAAACCGGCTTTCTCAGCCAATACCCGAACGTCAGCTTTGACCATATCACCAACCGGAAACAGAGTACTTGATAATTGTTCCTGATCCAACAAATATAAAAAATACGATTGATCCTTGGACGTATCAATACCTTTTAA
>LCBS01000037.1 GCA_000997355.1 candidate division WWE3 bacterium GW2011_GWB1_41_6 | reverse complement strand
TCGTGGTTTGCCTATCGGAATGAAGCGCCGGTGAATAACGCTATTTTTGCGAATAAAAGCGTTGTGTCCCAGTATAATCGCGAGACGATAGTTTTCTTCGCTAATTTTACGGATGACAATGGCACGTCTAGCGTTGTTTTGACTGTTGGTGATGGCGCTAGCTCGACTAATTATTCTGCCTCGCTTTACAACGGGTCGAATACTAACGGCTATTGGAGTTACAACACTAGTTTTTTTGCTGGTGGTGCTTCATACACCTATAATTTTACGGCTTTTGATGGGGATAAGGCGGCCATTTCGTCTAACGCGCCTTTAGTTATCACCCAAAATTCTTCTTGGAATTTGAATCACACGATAAACAATAGTGCGGCGGACTTGACGGGCGCGTTTCCAATGACCGCGAAAGTAGATTGCAATACGAACACTAACCCTTCTGTGACCGTAACGGAAGCAAGGAATGGTTCGATTCAAGCGATTGGCACTAGCACTTCAGTAACCCAAAATCCCGCGTATGGTGATTTAGCCTGGTTGTGCTCTTCATCGTCTAATGTTAATTACTCTTCAATATCAAGCACGTTTTACACTAACGTTTCCAAGGGGTCTGTTAACGTTTCGCTTTTCCTTAATGGGACGCATAATAATAGGACTTATCTCGTGCTTCAGACGGTGAACGCTTCCGCCTTTAAGAACATTACTGGTGAAGGAAATTTAACTCTTCAAAGGAATTCTTCAAACGTTGCTTTTGGGGTGAACAATGCGGAGGAAAGCAACCAGACTAGCGCCATAAGCCAGACGTTTAATTACTCGGCTTGTTTCTCGGCTTCAGAGAACTACTCGGCTTCTTGCCGCGAGTTTTGGGCTAATTTTGATGCTCCGCCTGCCTTCCAGTGGTTTTCTTTAAACCTTTCGAACGGCACGCAGTATTCGCCTTTCGGTTCTGTCGGGGTTTTGGGCAATAGCATTCAAGTTTTCGCTAATTTTTCGGACGATAATGGTGTTGACGCGGTAGTGTTGAGTTGGAATAGCTCGAATTATACGATGTCTTTGTGGAATGGTTCGGTTACTAACGGCGTTTGGAATTATAATCTCACGCTTCAAAAAGGGGCGGGGTTTTACGATTTTAATTTTACGGCTAACGATACGCAAGCTTCGGGAAATTTAAGTTCAACTAGCACGTTCAACAATTCTGTTAACACTTCTTGGAGTGTAAGTCAAGATTATAATGCTTACACGATCAACCTTTCAACTTGGATTAACCAGTTTAATGGTAGTTATGCTAGCACAACGCGCATTTATTGTTATAGTGTTGGCATACCCTCAATAATGTCGCCTACTTTTAATTTGTATTTGAATGGGACTTTGAAAGCGTCAGGCACGCAAATTACGGAGTATAATGAAACGCCGGTCGTGGGCTTTTGGAATTACTCTTGCTATTCTGCGGGAAACCAGAATTATTCCACGGCGTTTAAAGAACGGTATTTTAACGTTTCGCTTGGTATGGTGAACCTAACCCTGCATTTGAACGGCAGTAATTCCAATAGAGCCTATGTGTTCGGTCAAACTGTGAACGCGAGTGGCTTCAGTAACGTTTCTGCCCTGGTGTTTCGATTACTCCGTAATGCAACCATCGTAGCTAATTCCACCACGCCGACAGAAAACAACGCTAGCCTAGCGGCGGGCGACTATAATTATTCTTTGTATTGGCAGGGTAATGAGAATTACAGCACGGCGATGCAACAGTGGTTCGCTAATGTTTGTTTTGAACGGCTCGAACGCCAACACTTCTTACAACGTAAGCGAGACAGTCAATGCTTCAGCGAGTAAGAATACTTCGGAAGGCAATTTGACGCTTTCGAGAAACAGCACTGGAGTGGCTTTCGGGTTGCAAGTTGCGGAAGAAGCTAACCAGACTAGCTTAACCAACGCGACTTTCAACTATACTGCTTGTTTTCCTGAAAGCGAGAACTTTACGGCGAACTGCACGGTTCAATACTGGGCTAATTTTGCAAATAATAGCGCGGCGGGCGGTGGTGATGAGCCTGCTGGTGGTGGTTATATTAGGCCTACGCCGTCCCCTTCTCCTCGTGTTCTAGTTCTTTCGGGCGTTGAATTGTCCGTGCCGCCTGCTTTCGATATGCGTTTGGTTGTTTTGAATGCGCAGGAAAACTTGCGGGCGCTAGGGGTTGTGGTTCGGGGGGCTTTTGATGACGTTAAGCAAGGTAACGGGAATGGGCGGGTGTTGTTGTTTGGTGGGTTGTGGTTTTGGTGATTTAAAGAAACTAGGGATTCTTGGGGCGGTAGCTTGGATTCTTCTGCCAACCGGAACGCCGGATGACGTTTTGACTTACGCTATTATAGGTTTTCTGGGGACTACAGGCTGGGCGGTTATCACGCTAGGCGTTCTGGCATTGGTCTATTACAAGCTGAAAATCGAATAACCACCAAAGAGTAGTATTTAGCTTGCATTAGCGGAATAACAAGGTATATATAGCCTGTTTTGGTTACTTCTAGTATGAGCTTTTGAAGGGAAAGAGGGGATTTTGAAATGGTTTCAAAAATGAAAGTTGTAGAAAAAAAAGCGTTAGAAGGCAAGAAGTATGAGTTGATTCCCAGCGATAAAAAATCTTTTTTGGGCAAGCCCTTATTTCAAGTAAAGGCGTTAACCGATTTTTCTATCTTCAAGCAAGGTAGTTTAGGTGGGTTTATCGAAGCTGAAAAAAACCTTTCTCAACAAGGTGATGCGTGGGTCGAGGGTAATGCGCGGGTCGCGGGTGATGCGTGGGTCGAGGGTGATGCGCGGGTCGCGGGTGATGCGTGGGTCGAGGGTAATGCGTGGGTCGCGGGTAATGCGTGGGTCGCGGGTGATGCGTGGGTCGAGGGTGATGCGCGGGTCGCGGGTAATGCGCGGGTCGCGGGTAATGCGTGGGTCGAGGGTGATGCGCGGGTCGAGGGTAATGCGTGGGTCGAGGGTAATGCGCGGGTCGCGGGTAATGCGCGGGTCGCGGGTAATGCGTGGGTCGCGGGTAGATTTACCGTTTCTTGCCTGATTGACTTCAAATTGCCCCGCTTAGAATTCAAGAAAACGCAAGACGCTAAGGAATACTTAAACGCGGTTAGAAAATGGATTGTTTAAAGAATTGGGTGGTTTGTTTTGGTGTATTCGGTTGTTTTGACGCGAGAAGCGGAAAAGCTGTTAGTTCACATTGAGAAAGAGTTGAAGGCGCGTAATATTTCGGGTTTTCGTTCTCGGATTGTGGAAAACGGTTTGCGGTTGTATTTGAGGGAATTAGAGGGGAAAAAGCAATGAAAATTTTAACGGAAGATTAGTTTGTGCTTGTGCTTGAAATTAAAGTTAAGAAGAGGCGAAAAAAATGATTTTCATTATAGGCGAGGAAACTAATTGGGTTGTGGTGGAAGTTTGATTGACTTCGAGTTGTTTTTCAACGGCGAGGCTAACGAACATTTGAACGCGCATTTAGGGCGCGGGGATAGCATTCCGTTCAATTGCGAAGCTTGTTTTTTCATAAAAAGGGTTTTAGCAAATTGGTCGGAAGTGCGAGAGGAAAAGAAGCTGGATTATTTCGGGAGAGGTTGAAGGACGTGGAAAAGTGGAAAGGCGTAGTTACGCAAGTTGAAAAGCGGCAGAGCAAGAAAGGCAATGATTACTTTATTTACCGCGTTTCGGTTGACGGAAAGAACCGCGAGTTTTCTAGTTTTAAGGTCTTGCCGTTTAAGAAAGGCGGGGCGTTTGAAGTTTCAGTCGAGTTAAGCCAGAAAATGAATGTTTGGCAGGCCGTAGAACCGCCTAAAAGCGTGGGAAAGCCTAGCTCGGCTGGTGAAATAGGGGTTTCTAGCGAGGTTGAAAACCAAGATTTGGCGGAAGTCGGGCGTTTCTTCAGTATTTTAAGCGCTGTTTTTGACGAGGCTGTCGGCTTGGCTGGGGTTACGAGTGAGGATTGTTGTGATATTGCCAGCACGATTTACATTAACGCAAAGCAGAAAGAGAGGTTTCAGCGATGATTTGCCCGTATTGTTTTTGCCGGACTTCAAAGGAAAAGTTTAGGGATGGCAGGCATTATTGTGTTTTCGGTTAGTGGGTGTGGTTTATTTGCAGGAGATTTTGAACGTTAAGATTCCTTTGTCAAAGCGAGAGAAGGAGTATCGGGCGTATTGTCGGGCGAAGGATTACGTTGAAAAAATGGTTAGGGAGCATGGTTTTTGCGAGAGGGTTGAGAAAGTAATGCGGACTATGGCCGAGAAGGTGGCCTACGTTCACGAGCGTTTTCCTGAAACTAAGGGAAACTACGCTCTTCTAACTAAGAGGACGTGGGAGGTGTTTTACGGGGTTCGGGTTGAGGCGGAGGACGGGGATTTCGAGCGTTTAGTTCGACTGCCTTCGCCTGATAGTTTAGGTCGGATTCACAGGTTTTTTGAGGAGAACGGGTTATACCAGCCTACGTTGAAAACAATGATTAAGCGGAGTGAGGTTTTAGAGCCGTTGCACCGGCGCATGTGGGTTAATCGAGAAGGTGAGTTTTGAAGATGGTTAGTGAAGAGGAAATTCGTGGTTTTCTTTATCATGGCGGTAGGCGGTTTATAGATTGCCCTTGTTTTGATGCCGTTGCTCTTGGCGTATTTGATTTCGAGGGTGCTAAGTTTCGTCATGTTTCTAATGGTGGTATTTATGGTTGAAAAGGTTCAGGATGATTCGGGTAATGCGTTTAGCCCCAGCTTGCCGGATTACAAGGTAGGGCGAAAGAAGGTTTTTCCTAAAATCAAGCGGGCTAAATACAGGCATCTCCCGACATATCCGTCCAATATCGATAGTGCTTCTTATTTTAATGAGCTGTATTCTCGCGCAAAGTGGGCTAAGGCGTTGCTGAAGGAATTGGAGTTTTGGCAGCCGGAAGGCGTTGTGCTGGAAGTGTTGCAAGTGAATTTAGCGAGGGTTAAGGCTGAATTGAAAAGGCAGGCGGAGTTGGACGAAAATGGTTGACTCGGTTTTCAGCGATTTATTAACGTTGGTTGGTTTGTTAGTCGTTTTAATCTTGATTTTTGCATTAGTGTTTTTCGGCGTTCCTTTTAGCTTGCTTTGGGCGGTAGGTTACTTGAAACTTGGGGCTTACGACTTGTGGAATCCGTTAAACTGGCTTGCAGTGTGGATAATCCTCTTCGTTTTACAGGTGGTGCGTAAAAATGGTTGAAAAACATACGGTTAGTTTAATGAAAACAGGTGTTTTTGCTGGGCTTTTTGCGGTTTTTTGCCCTAAGAATCAACGTATAGTTTCGTTTGATTCGATTAAGGAGAAAAAATTACATTGTTTTTCTTGCGGGTTTTAAAAATGGTTGAACTGGTTTTTAGTGACTATTGCGGAAAATGCGGGGAAAAAGGCTGTTTTAGTAAAGGTAAAGTTCATGAAGAAAATTGTTGTGGCGACCATGAAGCACTTTACAACCACGTTTTTGTTCCTTCTGTTTTGAATTTCGAGGAAGTCTTGCGAGAAAAAGACGAAGAAATTTTTTTGCTGAGGGAAGTCCAAAAGCGTTTGTTGGAGGGGAAATGAAAAATGAAAGGAAGGATTTTTCATTATCTTGAAAAAGCAAAACGCCGTTATCGCTCGACTGAAAAAAGAAGCTTTTTTTTACGCTATTGTGGTGAATGCAAAAAGATTTTTCCATCATTAAAGTCACCCGCTTTTTTTTGTTGTTTATCGCACCAAGCAAAGTTTTTGGCGAAGCGTAGGTGGAAAGAAGGACATGGAACTGGCTTTAAAAAAGGGCATCCTATGTTTCTTAAAAACTGGGGTGAATATGCATTTCAAAAAGGACATAAGCCCAAATGGACGTTGGCTATTAAGAGAAAATTAATCCGCTCGATTTCAGGAAAGAAAAACCCGAATTGGGGCAGGATTTATTCTGTGGAAGAACGGCGGAATTTAAGTGAAAGACTACGCGCATATCGGGTCTCGCACCCAAATCCGTTTGTTGATGTGCAGTTGTTCGAGGAATTAAACTACAATCCGCACAATGATGGAAAGTTAAATGAGTTTTTGAAAGAAAAGGAGTTGAAGTTGTGATGGTTGATTTTCCGAGTTTTCAAGAATGGCTGAAAGAAAACTTTAGTTATGATGTAGCTAGAGAAATATATTATCCTTTACCGGAGTTTGAACACAAGTTTTTTGGAACAGACGAATACCAAGATTTTGATTCGCGTGAGATTAAAGACCTTTACGTTTTATTCAAAAACATTTTCGTGTTTGGACGGCAGTCTGTGCTGAAAGAATTAAGTGGAAAGTTGAAAGAGCAAACATATTGCCTTGACTGTAATCGAATAAATTGTGACATTGCTGACGATACTCAAAAACCAGAATTTAGATTATCTTTAAAAGATTATGATGAGCTTTTGCGGGAGTTGAGGAGGCGGAAAAAATGAATAAGGTTCAAGGTCGGATGGGTGTTTATCGGGATAGAGCTGTCGAGGCGATACGCAAATTTAAGTCTAGTGGTTATCCGGCGACTCTATCTGAAGCAGTTCACTTTTACGCAGTTTACCGTGAGTTGGGTTTGAGTTTCCAGTTAGGTTATGTTGAATGGGAAACACTTTGGCGCGAAACAATAAGTGCATGATATTGTAAGAATGAGTTTTTGGCGTGAGGAGCGTGTCTGTAAGGGCGAGGCAAAGGAAATTTGGTGGTTAGTATCCCCGCGTTTGTGATGGAGCAACCGCGTGGCTTAAGCCTTTTCGACTAACAATCGAAAAGGGATAACTTTGCTTTTCGAGAGGTTGCTTCTTCGAAGTTTCAGCCTCTCGGAACGCTCCCGCCAGTAAGAATCGATAGTTATAATTTGTTATGAAAAAAAGGCATAACTATATTTGAAAAAGCCATCGGAACGGACGTGTCTATCGTGAAACAGCTTTCTCTCAACGATTTTGCGGGAAAGGTTAGTTACCATTCGAGCACGGGGGGGTTACCAGCCACCGTATTGTTTTTGCTCGGCCAGGGGGATTCTATTAGGGAAATAGGCCGGAAGACGGGTAAAAGCCACGTTTGGATACTTAAAATCTTGCGAGATTTGCGGGAAAAGGGCTTGGTTTCGCGGAATGACGGACACAAGCGCGGCGTTTGGCGACTGGTAACCGCGCAAACGTTGGGTATGCCGTTTGGTAGTTTAGGTTTTGGATATGGTGGGGAAACCGCGCAAAATGCGGGGTTTTCTCGTGAAAGTGGTTTGGTTGAGGCGCATCACGTTAAAGCTAGGGCTTTGGTCAAGCGGAAGGGGGATTTGGGGGCGGTTGCGCGTATTTGCGCTGGGAGCGTTGGTAATTGGGTGTTCAAGCGTGCTGGGGTTACGTTGGTGTTGCACCGGCGTGTTTTGAGCGTTAGCGTGGCTTGCGTTCCTGGGGAGACTCTTAAGGAAGTTCAAAAGCGGGGTGAAATGGTGGTTTTGCCGACTTTGCGGTTGTTCGAGCGGGAGACGGGCTTTCGTTTTCGTAATTTGGAGTGGCGGGGTGATTTTCACTGGGCGTTTAACAAAAAGGTTTCCCAACCGTTATTGGGCGTGATGCCTGAGTTGGCGGATTCTAGCCATCCTGAACAGGTTGAACTGCACGATTTCGCGCAAGTTGAGGCGGTTAAAGAGTTGATTAACGGAAGTCTGCGCGCTAGTTTCACTTCCCTTATTCAAGAGCAACAAAGGCGTATTGAGGCTTTGGAGTTGGTTGTGCGGGAGCAGGCGGTTGTTTTGACGCAAGTGCGGGATTTGTTTAAACTACAGAAAGAGGTTTAGACCATTTGTTGTTTTACTTCCACGGCAGTTTTTGCAGGTGGACGCCGATTTCGTAGGCGCTTTTGATTGGTTGATTTTCAACTATGTATTTCAACACGGTGTAAGAGTAGAGGAATTCGTCTTGGTCGAGCATTTTTTGAGAGTCGCCGTTTAGCTTAGCGATTTCGAAGGCGTGCCGCCGTTGGCTTAGTCGTATCGGGTAGTCGGTCATCGGATAACCTGTATTGGTATTGTTAGGTATGCGTCTAGCTTGCCGTGAATTTGGCTTTGTTCTATCCACTCACACAAGCGGCCTTGCTCGTTATCGCCGCAAATCCAATACCAAACGCCTTGAGTGCCTAAATCAACGTGGGCGTTGATGCGATGGATTATTTTTTCGCCGTAATTTAGGCTGTAGTAACCGACTATATCGCCATCGTGAAGTTGGGCTTTCTTTAAGACTAGCAGGCCGTTGTTTGTTAGTAATGGTTGCATGCTGTAGCCGGTTCCGAAGGCTAGGTAGTAAGGCGATAGCATGACGAGGTTGAAGATTACGAAGAAAAACAAGGCTATAGTTTTTTCCATGTTTCAAGCGCCTTTAAAGTTTGTGCAGGGGCATTGGTCTAGTTTTTTGCCTAGGTCTTTCAGACATCCAACGTTTTTTACTATTGAGTGGTTTATACGCGCGTGGGCGCAGGAAAAACACTTTTGGCGGATTAGGCGTTGGTAGTTGGCTTGCGAGTTTTTGCTTTTAGCCACGTTTTTCGCCTTCTTGTTTTTTCAAGCGGAGTTTCAAGGTTTTCGCTTTTTCAGCCAAGTCATGCTGTTGTTCTAGCCAGTCCACGCCTTTCTTGGTAATGCAGATGATGCAACGGGTTTGCGTGCCAACGTGAACGTCCGGCACTTCTTCGAAAGTAATCAACCCGTCTTGAGCTAAGAGGTAGCAATACATTTTGGAGTAACTGTCGAAACTGCGGTATTTGGCGAACGCGCCTTCGAAAACGTTAGTCTGAATTTCTTTCAGGTAGCGGGCGATTTGCGCGTTGCTGTCCACTTTCTTGCGTTCTGCAATATACGTTAGCACGGCGTAGGCGTAGAAAAACTCGTCTTGGTCTAGAAATTTTCTGAATCCAGGGCATTCTATGACCGCGTAAATCCACCGTCTGTTCGTTATTTGCAGGGGAAATTGGATTGCAGTCATTCTATCGCCGTGCGTGAAAACTACCGTGGTTTTCACCGTTTTTTAGCTAGTTTCTTGAGGTTTGCGCGGAGGCTAGGCTTCATGTTTTTATTGCGTTTTAAGACTATCCTCGCGTTTTGCGCGGCCATCTCGCGTATTTCTTCGTCTGAATACTCGGTTTTCTCTTCTTTTTCCGTGGATTCCTCGCTTTGTTCGGCTTGCGTAGGGGTTGTTTCATCTTCATAATCAATTTCCCGTTGTTTTTCAGGGCTTTTTGCGTTAAAACGCGTGGTTTTCGGGTTGTTTTCATCTCTCTCTCTAAGAGAGAGAGCGTCACTCTCTCTCTCCTCTTCCCCCGC
>LCBS01000036.1 GCA_000997355.1 candidate division WWE3 bacterium GW2011_GWB1_41_6 | reverse complement strand
TAAGGTGAGTGGATTATTTTTCACTCACCTTTTTATATACTTGTTTACCAGAGAACTTATAGTATAATCCTTCTATCACATAACACACTATAGCTATAAATAGGAGAACGACATGGTACGCGTAAAAAGACATGAAAGAGTTCTTGACATACTGGACAAGGTCCGGGAAGCAAAGTGGCTTTTAAGTACTATTTCAGGTATCACTGCATATATGTTAACAAAGGACATCGGAGTTGCATTTAATGCGGCACTGATCACGTTTGCAGTGGCTTGGGCAGGCATATTCCTGCTCATGTGCGTCGTGTTCATGTTCGTCAAGAACTAACGGTCACAGACTTGCACATGAACAACAATAAGAACCCTTTCCACCCGAAGGGTTCTTTCCTTTTATGGTACAATATCGCTCGTGCATATAAATGTAGAAAAACAACCAAAATCAACAATAAAGCTCACCATCACAGTCCCAAACGAAGTCGTGAAAAAAACGTACGAACAAGTATTGGATAAACTTATTAAAGATACGGAAGTGCAGGGATTCAGAAAGGGCATGGCTCCTAAAGAAAAGGTTCTTGAAAAAACAGATATTAACAAGTTATACGGTGAGGTTATCAACGAACTTCTTCAGGCAAACTACGTTCAGGCGATAAAGGAACATCAGATCGCTCCGGTATCAAATCCCCGGGTTGAAATAAAAGAATTCCACCTTGATAAAGATTTTGAATTCACCGCAGTTGTCCCTGTGCGTCCTGAGGTAAAAGTAGGGGACTATAGAAAAGCGTTAAAAGAAGCTCACGATAAAAAAGATGAAGAAGACAAAAAACTAAATGCGGATCGTCTGGCAAAAGGCGAGACTTTGGCTGATACGCATACCCACCTAACACCGAACGAGGTTGTAGGAATAATAAACGAAAACTCTGAAGTTGAAATACCCGACATGCTGGTTGAGGACGAAACAGAAAGAATGATGGCTCGTCTTGTAGACCAGGCAGGTTCAATAGGCTTATCCTTGGACCAATATCTAAAGGCACAAAACAAAACCGCTGAACAGCTCCGTTCCGATTACAGCAAGATCTCAGAAGTTTCAATACGTTCAGAATTTGTGCTGGGTCATCTTGTTCAGGAAAATAAAATGGAGGTTACCGAAGAAGAACTTGAAGAAACTGTTAAGGCTAGCGGTAACCCGGATGCCCTCGAACAACTTAAAAATCCGGTAGAGAAGTGGTATATTAAAAGCGCTCTTGAGAAGAACAAATTAATAAATAGTTTAATTGAGGAGGTAGCTCATGAAAATGAACAAGGACATGAACATGAATAATATAAATGACATTCTGGTACCGATCGTGGTTGAGAAAGATCCCAATGGTTATGAAAGATCGTACGACATATATTCACGGCTACTAAAAGACTGGATAATTTTCATCACCGGTCCGATAGATATGGCCACTGCAAACACATTTATCGCACAAATGCTATTCCTGGAATCACAGGATGCGCAACGGGACATCCGAGTGTATATCAACTCCCCGGGAGGGGAAGTTTACGCAGGCCGTGCGATGTATGACACGATCAAACATGTGAAAAATGAGGTAGTTACGATAAATGTCGGTTTGGCTGCATCTGCTGCTGCCTTACTTTTAAGCAGCGGGAACAAAGGAAAAAGATATGCTTTGCCAGGCGCCAATACAATGATACACCAGCCGCACGGGGGAGCGGAAGGACAGGCAACAGATATTGAAATCCAGGCTAAACAAATCGTTAAAATAAGGGAACAATACGCAAACCTAATAGCAGGAAACACGGGACAAACAATACAGAAAGTAATGGAGGATATGGACCGTGACCGTTGGATGGATGCGGAAGAAGCCGTAGAATATGGCTTAATCGATAAGATAATGGCCCCCAAAAAATAACAGCAGCAGGTTGTATAGTATAATAACGCTTACAGGGGCTCCTAGCTCAGCTGGCAGAGCGCTTCAGTGACATTGAAGAGGTCACAGGTTCAAGTCCTGTGGAGCCCACCAATACTTTAGTATTTACCATTACTATTTGATTTTTCCTCACATATAACCTATATTAAGCACACAATTAACTGAGAGGAGTTGATATAGACACCATGTTCAAACACAAGTTACACGAACTGGCAGACCGGGTTGAGAAGATTCTAAGTACAAGAGATTTTTTGGCCCATCATCAAAACATGGAGGCATTTCTAGACCTAATTGATGATATCAAAGCCGAGATCTCATGCGTAAAAGCCGAAGCTGCATCGTTTTTTTCTAAAAACCCGAATTCCCGTTACGAGCTACTAGTACTCGTAAACCTTGAGACTACAGAAAAGTGGGTTGATGATGCTTACTCGTGGTTCGTACGAGCGAAAGAAGAAAGGTTCAACATAGCAATGATTTGTTTGCGGATCGCTATTGATGAAAATGCAAAGCACTTAAGTTTGATCGGTTTATAAAAAAGGCCGGGAAGAAAGATGATTCCCGGCTTTTATTTATTCTCTTGTGTATATTCACTTCTTGATTGTACCTACAGGTGCTGTCATGAGTATTACTTCTCCTTTCACGACCATACGCCTGATTTATACTGTATTATAAGCCACCATGGAAAAAACCAAAATTTGCGCTATAATGTTTGCCAATGAACGAACCAGCCACTAATCCTAATAGAAGCAAGTTTATTTTAGCGGGAGTGATTGTACTTTTGCTTATACTGGCAGGTGTATTCACTGTTTACAGACAAAGAGATGAAACTCCGCAGGGATCGGTCGAACAATCTGAATCAGAACGCAACGATACACCAACAACGGGAAAAGAAAAACCTCTAAAGAACGAGGTAAGGGTATATTTTATCGACCTGGAAAATAAACGCGCAGTTATGGAAACAATTGGATGTGGCGATAGTGTTATTGCAATATCACGAGCTACCCCCACAGAAGGCAAAAGTACCGAAGAGCTTATATCTGCCGCCTTAGGATTTCTGCTTGAAGAACCTGACCAGTTCGTTGGAAAAAGCGGTTATTATAATTCGCTTTATCAATCGGATCTTGAACTGGATAGAGTCAGTGTTGAAAACTCCATAGCAAAGGTTTACCTCAAAGGTAAAATGCTTCTTGGTGGAACGTGTGACAGCCCCAGATTCGAAGCTCAGCTAACTAGCACAGTCATACAGTTTAACGGTATCACGGAAGTCGAACTGTTCCTCGATGACAAACCTTTAGACCTGTCCCAAAGGGGTTAAACTATTCATTAACAACTAAACCACATTTGTTTTTATTTTGACTCTGCGATATTCTGATTAAATGAAACCGTCCGGCCGCTCCTCAAAACAAGTTCTGACAATAATTCTGACGCTCGTAGCGTTGGTGCTTATGCTGTTCATCGGCAAAGTCGTATATCCAAATGCCACAAGGATAATCATTAATGTGATGTGGTTCTCGGTTCTAAGTATTGTGGTTGTCTTCTTAGGTTTAGGCGTACTGATAGTAATGGGTTTAAAAGACGAGGTAAGCAAACTGCTTGACGTTTTTCTTGAAGGGTCTTTTACGGTCTTTGATTTTATTAACTTTCTAAAAGAGGTGTACCAGCTGTTTCTGGTCAAGTTGAGAGAACTTCTTATCTTTATTGCACCGGTCTTTGCTTATATTATCGGGATATCCACCTATTTTCTGCTTTTATATTTATACAAATTGGTAGGCAAACACTATGACGTGACCTTTCTTACAATATTCTTAACGATCACTCTGGTCACTCTGGTTGGTATTCTAAATACACAAGGACAAAACCCGGAAAAGATCTCCTGGGTGTCTGATTTTAGGAAAAAAATGAAAAGTTCATTCTCAGACGCGATCGAGGTTGTGATATTCGTATTTTTCCTGACAATGGATAGCACGATATTGTTCTACGTCCCTGAAGATCTAAATGTACCGTTGCAGGCTGAAATATTCGGCTTCGATCTTATGAAAAAAGGTTTTTCTCTGGACCACTCTAATATAACTATTATATTAATATCTGTAGCAGTAATGACGGAAATAATGAGAAATGTACTGCGTGTTGTTTATAACGCGAAAAAATATTACGGAGAGCTGGATGTTCATGAGTTCACCGTTCTGCAGGAAAACCAAAGGAAACAGAAAAAACTTAAAGAGGCTATACGTACAAGCTTCAACGAAAGTAAGGACGAGTTCGTAAAATTCATTACATTCACAACAGTGCTTTTGTCAGTTTTCATGTTCTTTCCACGGCTGAAGCTAATGTCCATGATGGTAGCAAGCATGACCGCTTTGGTAATAGATTTCGCGATCCCTTATAGATTGGGTGCTCAGAAAGGTGAGGATCTGATAAACAGGATCCTAACAAAAGTATTCAGGCTTTAACCCAATTTCAACTGATCAAAATTGACAATATAAGATGGTTCAAAGTGAAATAGTTTTTCTCCCAGACAGATTTTTGGCGGATCTTCAGGGACGAGCATGGTACCAAGCGTAATATGAGGTATGTAATCCTTATTATAGCTTTTACCGAGATTTTTATTATTTAATATGAATGCCTGTGGATCAGTGACACCAAGTTGCAACAAAAAATGCTCCAGACCATAGATTACCCTTTCCCGCGCACGTTTCAGGGTTGAACTTTTAATTAACTTGATCCCGATCTTGGGAGTTTTAGGATTTCCCAGTAAAACCAGAGAGTCAGCTTTCAGAACAGTTTCCCTTGGCAGCAATTCTACAAAAGGTTTTAGGAGTGCGAACAGCATATCTATATAATTTTCATACGAGAGGTTAGGTACAATCTTATCTATCTCTTCATAAAGGTTATCCGGTATCCCAATATTAAAAACTGTTAAATGTAATTTGTCTTTATCGTACGTACGAAAAACAGGGATACTGTTAATAAGTATTTTCTGAACTTCCAGAATTTCATCCGTATCTTTTACCTTTTGTTCGATCCATATCCGTTTCATAATATTGATACATTAGCATTCTTACAAACTTTTTACACCCATCCTATAAATAAGTAACAACAAAATGTTGGCAACCATTTACCATCGGTATATCATAGAAGGAATGCCGCAGACTACGAATAATACATCAGCTCCTCATTCTCAACAAGTTGATCAAAAAACAAATTTACTCAAATTCTCCATTTTAGGAATGATCATTTTCATAGAAAGTTTTTTACTGACCCGCCTGATTGCGGATTTTGTACAAAACCAAAACGTATTTAATGTTCCTCTATTATTTTCAATAAAAATTACAGCTCTTATGCTGCTAACAATAATTACCTTTGCGCTAACTTTAGGAGGTTGGCGCAAGTGGGAACAGTATGTCTTTATTCCCATACCGGTTAGCGTAGCAGTGTTATTAGGAACTATCACTTTTCGGAATATCTACCCTGTATTCATGAGTTTAGTATTCTTATTAGCACTGGGGTATGATGTTTTCTTATCAAACCGGTTAAAGCACTTGCTTCTTAAACCCCATCCTAAAATGATCATGCGGTTTTCAACAAGAGGAATGCTCTTCCTGTTCAGTATATTGGGAGGTGTGTTGTTCATACTAAGCGCAAATAATATTAATCAGCTTGATATTGGTAAAGAACTAGGCAGGATTCTTGACCAGCCTATCAGAGAAATAGTTCGGGAACCGACAATAGGAAATGTGCCACTTACAAGCGGGATTATCAATGTCAAAGATATCGCTGAAAACCAGCTTAATGAACTTATAGAACCATATAAGCATTTCGTTAACCCGGTCATGGCTATCCTCACTTTTGCTTTATTCCAGTTCTATGCTTCCATCGCGTATTTAATCTATATGCTCACAATAGATTGGATATACGAACTGGCTAAAAAAGTAAAATTCATGAAAGTTGAAACATTAGAGGTTGTTCAGGAACAATTAACTTTTTAGAACTGTCTGTTTACAAGGAACATGGTATTTTCTACAATTAACAAGTGGTATTATCTTTGAGAATATTATAAGTGGATAGCAATACTGAAAACAACATTACAATAGCTCAAACCCGTCAAAATAAATTTAAATTTCCGTTAATTTTATTAATTGTTTTAGGAATTATTTTTGCCGCTTACACAGCACTAACCAACTATTTCACAAAAAAAGTTATTAGCCAGGATATAACTGAAGCAGCTATAGCTGTCAATGCTCCCTACCAGGAAAGCCCGGTAATATCCGGTATCAACTGGGACCCGGCATCTTCCGTTGTACGTAAGGCAACCGGAAGCGACAACTGGCCGACAACGTGGGCATCCGATAATAAGATCTATACAGCCTACGGTGACGGCACAGGTTTCCAATCAGGGCCTTCCAAACTTTCCTTAGGGTTTTCCGTAATATCAGGTGATGGTTACAACTTTACGGGTACGGATATTTCGTCAGACGGAGAACAGGTCGGAGACGGGGCGAGCGGTAAAAAAGCGAGCGGTCTATTAATGGTAAATAACGTTCTATATATGTTCATCCGAAATTATAAGGATGGTGAAGGGTGTCAATTAGCTTGGTCTTCTGACTACGCTTCCACCTGGACATGGGCAAATGGATCAGGCACCACAAACAACGTAGTATTTACAGAATTTGGATACTGTACTTTTATAAACTACGGACAAAATTACAACGGTGCCAAGGATAACAATATTTATATAGTATCTCACGATAACCCAAGCGCATACCATGCAGCTGATAGATTTATCTTGATGCGTGTCAACAAAGATCAGGTCAAGAACAAATCCTCCTACGAATTCTTCAAGAACATGGACAGCAACAACAATCCCGTCTGGACGTCAGATATCACCCAAAGAGGCGCAGTATTTACAAATCCCGGAAAAGCCCGACGTTCCAGTATTTCTTATAATGCAGGTTTGAATAGGTATATATGGTGGCAGGGGATACCCCACAGCGGTGATGAGAGGTTAGACGGCGGGTTCGGTGTATACGATGCTGAATTCCCCTGGGGACCGTGGACTACAGCCTATTACACAGACGATTGGGACATGGGACCGGGTGAATCAGCCAACTTTCCTACAAAATGGATGAGTACCGACGGTAAAACTATGTTCCTGGTATTTTCCGGTAACGATGCATTCTCAGTAAGAAAGGCTACCGTAACATTAAAAACAGGTTCAGATCC
>LCBS01000035.1:4548-12061 GCA_000997355.1 candidate division WWE3 bacterium GW2011_GWB1_41_6 | reverse complement strand
CAACGACAACGGTCAGTGATGTAGCAAGTGAGCGGTTTAGCGTCTCAACCAATGAGTAATCCACAATCTCAGGGAACCCCCAGGATCCGGGGAGTTTCTTTAAATTTTCCCGGATTCTGTCAAACACAACGATCGTGTCATGAACGGAGAACCCAATAACGGTTAATATCGCCGTAATAAACAAGGCGTCTATCTCGATATTGAAAAAGTACCCAAGTATGGAAAAGGTCCCAAGAACAACGAACGCGTCGT
This sequence comes from candidate division WWE3 bacterium GW2011_GWB1_41_6, assembly GCA_000997355.1. GTDB lineage: Bacteria > Patescibacteriota > WWE3 > UBA101185 > UBA10185 > GWB1-41-6. Next base: position 11,809 of record LCBS01000035.1, on the reverse strand, counting down.
GAAGCATTGCCAGAATTGCCGTCGCGCCGAACTTAAAGCTTGAATATGGTTTTGGGATGTTCCTGAAAGCGTAGGCGATGTATAAGAGAATTCCCAACGATGCAACCGCAAGCGCAAAGAACGATTTTTTCGTCGTTTCCATACCTATGGAGGGTCCGACAGTTTCAAAAGAGACCTGTGAGGCTCCGGAAAGTTTTTCAGCGACCGCTGTTTTTATATCCTCGTTACTTGCTACCTCAACCGGTCTTGTTTTTACCAAAGCTTTGGTATTGCCGTCAAATGTTATATTCTTAACTTCAATCTCTTTTTGAGTAAAAACATCAACTAAAGTATTTGTGACCGCACCTCTATCCTCTATTTCACCGGAAAACTCATATTCAAAAACCGAACCGCCGGTAAAATCTATGTCCAAGTTCAAACCATATGTAGCCAACGAGATCACACCCGGAATAAGAACCAAAAGTGAAATGAGCAAATAGATTTTAGTATACTTAATTATTTTCACAATGATTTTCTCCTTAATGCTGTAACGGGAAATTTAACTTTTTTAAGCGGACCTCCTACCTTTCCTAAAATTTTTGACAATACACCGCGCCTTGGCTTAGGGTTTATCTCCGTTGCTACATTGAATACCTGGATCAGTGTCCTTACTACAAAAATGGATGAGAAAAGTGATACTAAAATACCTATTGCCAGTGTCAAGGCAAAACCTTTTACCGGCCCGCCCCCGAACTGGAACAATACAACCGCCGTTAATAAAGATGAGATATTAGAATCTTTTATCGAGGACCAGGCACGTTCAAAACCCAACTTGATAGCAAGGCTGTTTGGCTTACCCCACAAAACTTCTTCTTTTATACGTTCAAAGATTAGAATATTTGCGTCCGTTGCCATCCCTATGGTTAAAATAAAACCTGCAATACCCGGTAAAGTCAAAACAACAGGAACCAGTTTAAAAATAGCCAGGGTCACAACTGAATAAATGATCAAAGCAATACCGGCCAGGATACCAAGTCTGTGGTACATAAAAACCATATAAACCAGTACAAGCAGCAATCCGACCGAACCTGCGAAAAAGCTTTTTTGTACGGATTCCGTTCCCAAAGTTGCCCCGATAGTCTTTTGTTCAAGAACTTCAACCGGTACCGGCAAAGCTCCCGCGCGGATATTCAAACTTAATGCGTTGGCGGTCTTTACATCAAATGTACCGCTGATTACCGGATCATCAACCAAACCATTGGCAAGATCAGGGCTGACGATAGGCGCCGACAGTGGGTAAGAACTCTCATCTAAATAAAGCGCGATCGGTTTATTAATATTATTCTTAGCAAGTTCAACGAACTTCTCCCGCCCCTCAGGTGAGAACTTCAACTGGATCTTTGGCTTGTCCGCATCAAGCCCTCCCTGCTGATCATAGACAACATCAGCTCCTCTAAGGTCCGCTCCCGTTACGAGAGTGTCTACCCACGCGGAGGGGTCCTGATAATACTCACCGAATTTTTCCTCAGTGTATTCTTTATCAGAGGCCAGTTCCTTGAACTTTAACTGGGAAGTCTGCCCGATAAGTTTTACTGCCTGCGTGACATCATCAATTCCGGGAATTTCAACTAATATACGATATTCCTCGCCTACTTTCGACGAAGCGATGTATGGTTCTGATACTCCAAGCAAATTCACACGGCGGGAAATAACCTCTTTTGCCGATTCCAGAGCCTTATCCCTCTCAGACTCCTCAATATTGTCCATGTTTGCCTTTAGAACAACCCTGATCCCGCCTGAAAGATCCAGACCTTTTTTAATTTCCCGGAGGTCAAGTAAAAACTTTCCGTCAAAAAAGTTCAGATTATAGCCTCCGACATATGTATCCAAATTTAGATATTGATTGCTTACTTTAATGGGGATACGGGGCAGGACGACCAAAGAGGCCAACGTAAAGATAGAGGATATTAGACCAAGCCTAAAATAAATGTTCTTAAACATACGCCCTAATATACCGTACAAAATTCTTCCTCATCACCGATGAGCATTGTTCTGCTTTGTGCAAGTATCTTGGCGATAAATGTATCATTTTTTCTTTTCCTAAAAACGAATTCTTCTTCGGGCATTACCGTATAGTTGATCTCTTTTCCAAGGATCCTCTCGTTGCGTTTCACTACCTCGATAAGAATCGGCATATTAGCACTACCAACGATAAACAAGTCTACATCCAGCGCTGTCGATTGTCTACCTCTTAGGAATGCACGAGATAAGGCTGCGTATTTTACGCCGCCGAGTTTTTTAGCATTCCTTATAATGTCGGAACCTAAACCTTCCTCTTTGCCTATTAACGACAGTAATTCAGGGTAATATACCGAACCAGTGTTGACTGAGTAGTAAATCCGGTTGCCGCTTTGCCTTCTTCGTAGTAAACCTGTTGAGGTCAGACGGGCGAGCTCTCTACGAACCGCGTTGATCTCTGTATTTACAGCGCGTACCAATGCTCTTACATGATACGGCTTTTCCGGGCTCACCAGCATTGTTTTTAGAATTTTTAATCTTACTTCCGATACGAATAAGTCTTTTAACATAGGTTAGTTATGAAGCTCAGCTTCATCTTCCTTACTGAGCTTCGGAAGAGTAAACCACCTGGTCGACATTTCTATCGGGCACTATAGAAATCCAGAATTTTCCTCTGTTGAATTCCACCTCCTGTCCGTTTAGGTCATAAAATTTAGTTCTTGCTTCTCTGTCTGGTTTTGTCCATGTTGTTTTTATAACTTTACCGTCCATAAATACCAACCCTTCACCGCTGCCGATTAATTGGTACTCTAATCTGCTCTTATCGTCGCCGATAACGCCGCTTTCCGTGGCGAATTGAACGATAACGGTCTTCGGTTTTATCTGATCACTGGTTTCCCGGTCGATATGAGCAATTAGATTGTTTTCCAAGTCATATCCCATAAATCTTAAATATGAATTACTTGCCGGGTCGTACTTGAAGACCGCCGAATAATCTCCTTTTGTCCAGAAATCAATTGAGATGTTTGTGGCCGCAGGAGCAGTATCGTAACCTGTTTTATCGTCTTTGAACTTCCATCTATCAAACTCCCGTTCCCCGTCCCAGCCAAGTCCGGCAGCGATCTCTCGCAATTCAACACCATTGGTATAGGCTGTATGTTCAGTTGCAACGTTTAGTGATGTATCCCTCCAAAACGTTCCTCCACCGCGTCCCAGACTTCTTACCGGCCAATTCTCAATTGCATACAAAGCCTGGGGCGACCATCCAATGTGCATAAGCATCGCATCACCTAGCTCTTTAACTAGCACCAGGTAATACTCGCGTGTACTTCTCACAGGGCCGATCTTTTCCGGTGATTTGCTGAGATAGAAAGGCAAAAATCTTGTAATTCCTCCCTCTGCGACTACTTCATAAGTAAGATCTGCGTAGATCAGTCCTGATTGCGGTCTGGCATCGGTGTGGTTGTTAACCATAACCGCCATCGGCCTGAGGTCTGCCGAAGCTTCTTTGTTTGTAATAGGTGTGAGTTCACCCGTAATAGGATTCTCGATAGTCTCCACCTGCTCCCCCGGTTTTTCAGACTGCGGGCTTGCCGCGGGTGACGAACTGACCTTTTGCATATATAAATATAAACCGCCTGTAATTACTACAGCAACAGCCAATAAAGCTAAGATCATTTTTTTCAATTTCATATTGTTTTGTGGTTTTATAGGTTTAGTCCTGGCCGGCGGTACGGGCGGCGTGGGCGGTATCCGGGAAAAATTTATACTTGAGGTGTCATTAGTATTGGTATTATTGATATTGTTAGGTTCCATAGCGGCAATTCCACGTCTCTCTGTAACTTAATAACTATTCCAAATTATATAATTGAGTACATTGTTTGTCTATAATTTTCAACTGAACTAGAAGCCATAAAATGGCTTATTAAAATAGGAGAGGCCCGCAAAACACTATAAATAGTGAATATGCGGGCCTTTAGAAACAGCTCAAGTTTCTTCCTCAACCTCAAAGCAGCCTGTTTATGGCAAAGAATTCAGTGGTCAGAAACCTAATTTTTAAGAATTAAAAGTTTTCTAAACCAAAGATTCCTTTCGGCTACCCAGTGGTTGTATTTACTCCATGTCTTCCTCGGTCTCGGTTACTACTCTCTTAACCTTTCCGTTATAACCTACGAGGGTGACATCTCCTTCCGCTCCTTCCGCTCCTTCCGCTCCCTCCGCGGGAACGAGCGTAAAGTTGGCAGGTTCATCCCAGGCCTCGACGGGGATATCAGTGAGATACTCCTTTATGTGGAGATCACCATCCTCGTTTGCAGTGCCTGTTGCAACAGTTTCACCGTTGTACTGCAAATTGTACGATGCGTCCGCGGTCAGACCGTGAGCGTTCAGAACTAACATGCCCTTTTTGGACGTGTAAACTCCTTTGCCCCACGCCGTATATTCGGCCCAGCCTTCACCTTCGGCAGCAGCATCAATTACTGCCTGTTCGTAAAAGTAAGGTTTACGAACGGCATTTCTAGCCTTAGCATATCCCTTGACCTTGTTAGCAAGCATTTCGACTACCGTCTCAGGCTTGTTCGACTTAGTACCTGCATCTACCGGCTTTACGGCGTAGGCAACGTTTGTCAATGCAAGAACAAGAGTTGCTGAAGCTAATATTACTGCACTTCTTTTCATTACTTATCACCCCCTTTCAAAGGTATTAAGAAATAACCCCGAAATAGGTTCGACAGCTAATTGTTAATGAGCTATTTGTTATTGTGGGCAGAGGAATTACTACTGATTAAATGGATTGATAATAGATTATAATATAATTATAGGTTAAAAGTCAAACCGGCCCGGAACGAAAAAAAGCCCCGGAAATATCAAAACGGAACACTAATGTTCCGTCTTGATGCTTGACTTCAAGATTCATCTCTCCGGTTGGGAAAATTCGTCTCCTAAGATTTTATCTCCTAAGATTGGGTAATCTTAACTACAAAGTTCGCCTTTTAAGAGAGAACTAGTCTCAATAGCTTTCGTTGGAGGTTTAAGCAACGTGAGACCAAAGCATATAATATCCAACCCACATTAAGATAGTGTAAGAAATATGTAAGAAACAAGTTAGAGATAGCTGAGAAAAAGATTAAATAATTATTAACTGAATGGTTAATTTATGTCCCCTACGCTTCCGTTCGTTGTAAAGATCCATTCACCCCCATCCCAGCCTTCATACACCCAACCCCACCACTCCGTGACCGCCCCGTAAGGTTCACCAAAATATTTTGAAACCCAGCCCTCGCTTCCCGGACACTCCGCTGTTTCGAATGAACATCCATAATCCACTTCACTTACAGAACCCTGTTGAGGCCAACCCGGTTCATCCAGCAGTTCGCCGAATACTAAAACCCGATAACCACCATGGAAAGTCCCTTCCTCATCCCCATCAAGAGCCACACCCATCTGCGGGCTTAATGCCCCTTCATGCGAACGGAAATCCCCTTCTTGTTCAACCAAAGCGCAGAACACTCCGCGTTCATCCGTACGCCAGATGCGGATATTCCTTTGATAATCATTATTCCCCCAGTAACCATAAGCTCCCAGAGCCATATCGTTCTTAACGTCGTATTCAATATTAACAACAGGATCACCGTTGCTCTCACATCGTTTGGGGTTTAATTCTTCTGACCACGATGCCCAGGAAACTTCAAATTGTGTGTCGGGATAAACTTGAGGGGTATAAGCGGAGACCACACGGGATATTGCCGAACCATTACCGGGCGGGTCCGTTTTAGGACTTTTTACAAATAAATCGAAATATCCAATGTTCGCAAACACAACCGTGACTATGAAAGTGACAGTTAATAAGAACGAAAGCAGTTTTTTCATAAGCAGTTTTACTTACTATCTATAGTTTACTTTCTTGGGATTATGGTTTGATGTGAACTGGGTTATGGGATTGTTAGAAAGGAAAAAAAAGGCAGCCAATCGCAAGGTTATTGCGGCTAGCTGCCAGTTGTAGTGATGAAAGGTTTAGTTACCGACCGAAGAGCTGGAACGGAGTGTGCAAAGGAGCACGCTCAGGCGTCCAGACAACGGGGGAGGCAAACTCGACGATGTCGCTGGGCGGCATGAGGCGGTGACCCTGGGAAGTGACTTCATAACGGGCATTGAGTAAATACTCAAAAGGGATCCCGTCTTCTATCACAACCAGCGAGGACGCGTCAGGTGCCACATCAGGCTCGGTCGCACCAACCATTAGTACTCCCGTCCAAGACGGGTTGAGGATGGCGGTAGACACGTGGTCGTTCAGATCGTAATTGACCACCATACCGTCAGTTTCCCCGAAAACGTGATGCCCATCGGGAGCGAATCCGGGGTTTCTAAGCATCTGCTCGGTGACATACCGACCGTAACGGGATTCGGTGGAAACAACGGACAGGTATCCGTTGTAGTTGACATACACGCCCATACCGGAGTACGGGAGATCTGCCAACTGATTTCCACCTGCCATCAGAGGCCTGCCTTCTTCGGAAGCGATGTTGAAGAGGTACAACCTCCCATCGCGGGAGTATGTAACCTCATAGTCGCTGGCGAAACTGGCATGCTGGTCGTCGACATTCGGCGAGTTGGTGATATTGGCCCAACCAATGGGATTACCATCAGTGATCCAGATATCTCCGTTGCCGGTTGCCGGGTCGATAGCAGTCACGGTATGACGACAACCGTCGGGTGAGACATCACCCTGGGTCACGACCCAATCCAGCATTGCCGTCAGGTCGATCGAGCGGTAACCGTTCAACATGACCCAGTTACCTTCGACAATGTCGCCTTCTTCCCCTACCACCGTCTCGACGGCAAAATAGTTCTTACCGGTCAAGCATGGCATAGCCGCTGCAACCTGCTCCACCTCAATTTGCTCACCCGGCACGCGGGGTGTCGGGGTGTGGGTGGGGGTGGGAAACGGAGGCTGGGTCAGTACCGGCGTCGGGGTAAAGGTTGCCGTTGGCGGTATTTTCGTTGCTGTCGGAGGAACCTTGGTTGCCGTTGGCGGTACTCTTGTAGCAGTAGGCGGAACCTCGGTTTTGGTTGGAGGAGGTACTTCCGTCTTCGTCGGCGGCACTTTCGTAGCCGTCGGAGGTACTGCAGTCGGTGTCGGGTTATCCTCTGGCGGAATCCTCGTTGGAGGAACTTTCGTCGGGGGGACTTCCGTCGGCGTCGGCTGGACTGGAGTCGGAGGCACAGGCGTTGGAGGAACAGGGGTCGGCTCTTCGGGAGCGTCGCC
>LCBS01000035.1:0-4537 GCA_000997355.1 candidate division WWE3 bacterium GW2011_GWB1_41_6 | reverse complement strand
CAGTGTAGTCTTCCAGATAAACGTCGTCGTGCTTTTTGTGCGCATTCCAGCTGTGATCGTCTGGCGGGATTAAAACCCATGGATTCTTGGCCGACCCGGTGCTGTGGCAGATCCAACTCTTGTGGTTGGTATCTCCCTCAGCTATCGGGGGCTCGACCGGGTTTCCACCGCCACCGGCATTGCCGTTCTCATCGCCATTACCATTCCCACCGTTGGACAAAAGCTCCGCAACCGGCGTTGATGTGAACAACGCCTCGGCGCTGGCCGTAATTCCCGCAAAGGGGGTTACGACTGTGGCCAGGACAAAAACACCAAACATCAAACTAGCTACAAATAATCCCTTGTTTTTCATTGTTTTAACTCCTTAAAATGTGATTTTTTTTCCATCCATGTTGTGACTTTATCCATTATTCCGATACGCACCTCCCAAACTTGGGATCTTCACCTCGTCTTCCTTACAATGAGGGAATACATAGGGGCAACGAGAACAATTGCTTTAGAGGATATAAACATTGCCCCTACATACTCCCCCACTGTAAGATAAAAAAACCTTTCATTCACTTTTAAAAGTACTCCAAAAGAAAATTAGTTTTGGAATTACATGAGACAAACAATAAACCACGCATTAGAGGCGTGGTTATCACGTTCTCCTCTAAAGCATTAAGTTTTGAAATCGGCGTTAACCGATGTTGATATATTAACATAATTGGCCTATATTGTCAATGCTATGGGTCACCTTTTAAAGGTGTTTAAATATTTGATGTACGTAGCTACTAACCTATATAAGAACATTTTTAGCAGACAAGCAGGATGTATGATAATCAAAATGGAAGCCTACAGTACAAGCAAATAGTCACTGTTATACAATATATGTTAGTTTGATAGGCGTTTTCTCTTCTTATGGTAGCTAGAAATAAGAAAACCTGTTACTAATAATATTGCAACCGTAGTTGTAAGTAACAGAATCGGTGTCACCGTTCTGCCTTTAGTGTCGGCACCTAGCACGTTACCAGTATCTGAATTATTATAAATTGTTTTGACCTCTTGACTTTCGGACGCAGATGCGAGAATACCGGTTGTTGTGTTTTCATCTTCAAGCCATTTAGTACCTGTAGTAGTACTATTATTGTTATTAAACCAGCCAAGAACAGTGCTTATAATATTATCGCCGCTGTTTTTGTCCTTAAGAAAGGCAAATAGCCCTCCTGAACCGCCGTTTGTAGATGGTTCACTACAAAGTAGACTTAAGGCCTTTATAGCGTCCAGATCAAAACCTTCCGCGTTATTTGCATGGTCAGGATCATCAGTAATTTCCGTTACTTTTACATATCTAAACCAATCCAAGCCTGATGAATTTATATCTACAGAAGTACTCCCACTACCCATTGCTAATGTCGAAACAATTGCAGCAGTGTTTATATCAGAAGGATGGAAATTAGTACCATCCTGACTTACTTGTATTCTTACTTTTCTCTCAGGAGTGATACTCGTATCATTCTTGTAGAAAGTTAAATCGTTACCTTCAGCATTTTTTACCGGAACGTTAAATTCTACAACTATGTACCCACCATACCCAAGATAGTAACTGGAATTATCATTTGGACCTAATACATCTTCCGGATTATCATGATTTCCTGAAACTTCGCCACCGTTCTCCTTTGTACCGGTATGAAAGGAGGAAACTGCTGATACCCACTCCGACGCTGTCGAACAAGAATCCAAACACTCAATCCCCAATGAAATATCAAACTCCGTATCGGCATTTTGATAAGCGTTTCCCGCCGTGGTATCAAACAACACTCCCCATGTGTATGTTCTCGATTGACCTTCAGACAAGTTCCCAAGAGAAATAGGACCGGTAAAAAGATCATCAAGCGATGCTAAATTCGTTGGTCTGTCATTTCCACCAAACTCACCATATATATCGTCAGTACTGTCGTTAATCGCAGTAAAAAGCTTTTCAGGAAAATCACCTGGGGTAGCCGATCCGTTACTTACCGTCATGGTAAGGGCACACGAATCCTCTGTTCTTGCATTTTCAATAGTAATGGACCGTTCCACATAATCTCCCGGGGCCATGTTCGTTACATTAAATAGTGCACCACTAGGCGCTATCGAACAACTTCCGCTCGAAGGGCAGGTGATTGTAAGGTCAGAAGCTTCCTCCGCCAAGGCGGCACCGGAAAACAGTACCCGCATGGGAAATAAGAATAACAGTGCAACCACAACAACGACAGCAAATCCCGTAACTGACCTACCTAGTATAGTATTAGTTAATGTTTTTTTAATATTATTCCGCATCTTCTTCCTCCGAGTTCGCGTTTTTAGGTGTGCCGTAATTATTATCGTTAGGGGAATCCCAATAGTCAGTGCTCTTACACACGTCATCATTACATGTATGCCAATTGGATTTATCCGCACCGTCGCCGGGCTCCTCGTTTCGTTCCATAGATCTCCAACCGCCGCTCTTTTTTCCGTTAGAACCGGCAATTCCGGCCGCCCAGGCCTTGCCACCATTCCTATTATTTTTTGCAATGTCCGGGGTTTCGTCTACAAGAACTCCGTAAGGAGCTACCAACCTTAGCTTTTCGCCCTGATCCTTCAAATGCAGTAACTTATCCACCTGATCAGCTTTTATAGAATTACTAACAGCGGATTTTGAATCGTCCGTTTTATAGTGCATTAAAAGGAAATATCCGTTAGCCGGTATAACACCTTCAAGCTCAATATCATGCCCGTTAGGACCAGCTCCATACAATTTCCAGCCCGTAAGGTCAATCTCCTTATTAGTCATGTTCCTAAGCTCCACCCACTCGTCCAGTTCATGCCGGCTAGAGCCGGGCCACATGATCTCGTTGATTACAACATCGCCTTTTTCGGGAAGTTCGATCTGGGCCAGAATAAATTTATTTTCATAGATCCGTGCCTCGCTTTTATAAAACGCGTTTGTTTCACCCATCAGCAAAAACACCAAACCAAAAGACACAAACACAAGGTTTAACACCACTTTTTTATTTCGGTTTATCTTGCTAATAAGTTCAATAAAAAATCTCACTTTTTTCCACCCGGATCAAATAACGAGCTTATACTTTCACCTACAGCCATTTCAGTTTCGCCAAAAGCTACCACAACTTTTTCTTTTGCGGTAAGTTTGCGCTTTTTTCGTTCTTCAATAAGCTTTTTGGCTTCATTTTTTATACTCACCAGTTCGCTGTAGATTATTAATGTTGCGGGAACGATGATTAGCAAAATAAAACCTGCTTCGGTCTTGGCGAAACTGACCAGATAACCAAGATAAGGAACAGCCACAAGTACTTTACCTAAAATAAGGTCCTGTGTGATAGGTGTTCCGTCGGGACTGTCATTGGCATCACCTTTAGTTATGAACATTAACTTTCCTTCAGCCTCCTGCAGTTCGTGAACACGGTGAGTGGTTGTGTAACGCGGATTTTTTACAGTCCGGTCTTTTTCGGCTTTGAACGTAATAATGTCGCCCCTAAAATATATTGTTTGCGGCTGGGAAAGAACCACACTTCCGGTTTTAATCTCAGGTTCCATAGAACCGCTTTGAACACTGTATAACTTGGTCCCGCCCGAAATATCAAACGAAGACAATGCCGCAGTTCCCGCAACAATTATGAGCATGATAATAAGCAGCCAATATAGAATGTTCGTGAATTTTTTAATTATCTGCACGTCAAATATTAAATATTTATTAAAAAATTATTAAATTTAAATTAAGCTCCTATTAATCCCGGAAAGCGCCCCTTCTTGCCGGGATTAGAAGAACTCAACTTTTCAGTTAGTTCTGCCTTCAATGACAAAGTCCCATATCAGCGATTCACCCATGAGCTCACTTTGGTCGCCATCTTCTTCAACCCAGACGGTATACCTCATATCCTGCGTACTGCCCGGGATCAACTCCGTCCAATGACCGTTAAATAAGTCAAGGTCGGATATATCCTTAAGAAATCCCTCGTAGATGTTGTACCATGTAACACCTGAGCTTCTGCCTACCTCAATCCTAACCATAAGCCCATTCCAAAGATCTGAAGTAGTATCACTGGGATTTGCTACGTTTAGTAACAAGGTGTTTGCAGTAAGATTGCTGGGACCTCCAAACCAAGGCGGTCCGTAGTTCTGCATTCCGTAAACCGGAGACGTATACTCTGTTCCCGGAACTGCCGGATCGAACACTGCACCAAGTACAGTTGGTTCCCCGTTCACTCTAATTTCAAGAGTACCGGTCGAAAAAGTATTGCCGGTTACGGATGCGGTGTCACTAAAGTAGGCTCTGGTAGCACCAGCTGACATTAAGAGAACTATTGTGATGATTGATAGACTAGCTATTATTCTTTTCATAAATAGCATACCTTTTATAACCAACTACTAATCACTCAACTGAGAAGCAAAATAAGATACTACATTAGGAACGTAATTAATATCGTTAAGCAAACCACCAAGGTTAAGATTTACTATTGCCTCTGCAATATTTTGAGTTGCGTATACCTCATAACCTACCTCTACACTTTCACCT
>LCBS01000034.1 GCA_000997355.1 candidate division WWE3 bacterium GW2011_GWB1_41_6 | reverse complement strand
AAAATAAAAAACGCTCCAAGTGGAGCGACTTAGAAGCGTCAACCTCAGGGCGTTTTTTATATAAGTCCACGCTTCTGGACAGGAGAAGCAGGAAAGTAAATTAAGAGTAGTGTATATTACACCTTTTAACAAGCGATGCAGGTTGGATATTTTGCCGACTCTTATTATAATGTCAGCATAAAACATATAATATTATGATATTAGTTATACTTTTGGAAGGCTCTGTGACAAGGTTAACAGCCAGGAGTTTTAAGTGTCAAAGTGGTCTGTTTAACTATGTGTGGAACGATATTTTGATTTTTGGAAATAACGGGTTTAATGTTACCCCATAGTGTTGACAAATATGACTGATTGTAGTATCATTCGCCACATATGAAAGGAAAGGGGTCTAATTTTACTTCCGAGCTAAGCGAGGAAGGAAACTCTGTAAAGAGTTTCATTTTCCCCTGACACATATAAATAAATTCAGTGTTGCCTTGCCTGATATTAAGTAGCAAGGTATACGCACTTTTGAAAATTTGGTGGTTAAATAGCTTCTTTCTCATGTTTGAACGGGGGATAATTATCACCTTATGGCAACTTGTTTATAACCTTGTGGTTGTAGGCAGTTTGCCATAATGGCGAATTTGTCTAGAAAACTCGATATCAACTATGTGAAAGGAGTAAGAAATGCCTATTGTTCAACCGCAACCCGTGTCTTTGGGGAATATGACCTTACCCCAGGCTATTGCCGTGGCTGAAATCTTGGCCGTGACCAATCAGGAAAAGGCCAAGGTGAAGGCTGCAAAAGACGCTAACAACCCCAACGAGAAGATTCGTCTTTGGGAAGAGTTGGAAGCGATGGCTTCCGGCGAGCTGCTGGAATTTGTCCAGCGCTATGAGATCGAACGCCCGGTTACTGACCTTGCAGCGATTGTTGCTAATGTGGTTGGTAACGCTCCGGCTGTTGATCCGGTCACGCCGACTGAACCGACATCCGTCGCGAACCTGGCGCAGCCTCAGGCACCTGTACGTCCCGTACGCCTGCAACTGACTGAGCAGCAAGCTCTCGCGTTGGGTGCGCGTAAAGTCCAGCGCCTCTTTACCGAGGAGTGGGTTGTTGACACCAACAATCCCGCTGTCGTCGCTGAATTGGCACGACTCGGGAGACATCCGGCGTAAGTTTTATTATCCAGATTATTAGAAACAGAAATCAAGGAGGTACAAAATGATTGTACGTCGAACTTGGAGTATTGGACGAATCCTGGCCGCCATCTTAGTGGTTATGGCTCTTGTCTCATGTGTCCTGCTAATCGCAGGTTACGGTGTGTGGACAAGGGCGAAGGCTCAGGATGGTGGGACGGAAGTGGTGAATGTTACCGAAACCCCGGCACCGCCCGTCGAAACCGAAGCGCCTGCTTCTACAGAGGCACCGCCTGCACCGGACGCAACGGAAGCTCCCGAGGTGACCGAACCGGCAGAAGCATCCGCTCTGGCCCCGGGGTTTGACTTCAAGTCCCTGGACGGATCACAGAACGTTCGCAACGATCATTCATTCCCCACCAACCTGGCGCTTCGCGTCACGGTTCTCGATGGAGGGGATACTGGTGTGGGAGCTGCGTACTTTACGCACGCTCAAAAACACTTGACGATCTCGCGCATGATCTGTGACGACATCTGCACGAAAGTTGTGTTCTACCCGGCTGGCGGCGACCCTGTCGTTCTTCTCGACCGCGAAACCGAAACAGATCTGTTCGAAATGATCTGGATTGGCGGTCCTGACGGCGTAGAGCTAAGTGCGGATGAGGGACTCGTTCTTCAGTCCCGTGGCGTTGAACTTTCCGGCGAGCAGCTGATGCAGAACCGATACGGGGTTTTCCTCGGCGACGTTCCGGCCGACTCGTACCTGCTTGTCCATTATCAGGATGATGAAACACTGCAGGTTAACAAAGGGCCTACTGTGTCGCTCACAAAGGACACCGATCCCTTAACCGTTGACCTTGCAGGAAATCGGCTCGAGAGTTGGACCTTCACCCCTGAGGGTTACGGCGAGTAGAACCAAACCACCAAAGCTTTACCATGCGCGTAATTGACTGTCTTCGGACGATCTCTTACGCGCTTTTTTTAGTTTCTCTTTTGCTCTCATACATCAGCGCGAAGCTATGTTACATGAACAAAGCAATAAACAGAAGGGAATCTGAGAAAAGGACGTTACATATAAATTTCATAAAACATTCTATTTAATATAGAATTTCTATAAGGAAAATATGAAAAAAGATAAACTGTCCATCGTTATTCCTGCCAAGAACGAAGAAAAGAGGATAGCACGAACTTTGAGCCTTTACGGTTCATATTTTGACGCCCGCAAAGACCAACTGGACACAGAAATAATAGTAGTTGTTAACAATTCCACCGACCGGACCGGCAGTATCGTTGATGAATATGCAGGAAAATATCCCTTTATCAGAAAAATTGAAACTTACTATGCCGCAGGCAAAGGAGGCTCCGTTTCACTGGGTTTTAAGGAAGCGGATGGGGATTATATCGGGTTTGTGGATGCGGACGGTGCTATTCCTGCAAGCGAATTATATAAACTTTACGAGTTTTTGGATGAAACTCCCTGGCTGGATGGGGTAACAGGGGTCCGTGAGAAGAGTTCTATGAAAATGAGCCTTAAAAGGCGAATAATCAGCCGTTTTTTCAATACACACGTAAGATTTCTGTTCAAGATCCCTTATACCGACACCCAATGTGGAGCTAAGATCTTTAAAAAAGCTGCGGCAAAGTCCATTGCAAAGAAGCTTTCAAATACAGGCTGGGCTTTTGATGTAAATCTTTTGTTGGTGGCTAAGTACCTGAACTTCAGGATTATGGAATTTCCGGTGGAGTGGTCCGAGAAAGAGGGTTCAAAATTCTCAATGGGGGAGGCGTTCGTTCAGGTGCCTTTGGAACTTTACAGCCTTAAGTTACTTGAAATATCCCATACCCTAAACACAGCAATCTCAGGCTTTTTAAATAAAGAGCCGGTTTCCGGTATAGGAACGGTGTCAGTGGAAAAAGGTGCCAGGAACATACTAATATTCTCCTGGCGCGACATTAAGAACCCCGAAATGGGAGGGTCGGAGGTTTATGTTCATGAAGTAGCAAAGAGGCTGGCAAAGAACCATAATGTCACTCTTTTTACCTCTCAGTCGGGCAACCTAAGCCCTCAGGACGAGATAGATGGTGTACGGATAATCCGAAGGGGGAACTTCGTTACCGTCTATTTTTGGGCCTTTCTGCACTATATTCTTTATCTTGAGAACGAAACGGATTTTATTATAGATGTTGAGAACGGCATTCCTTTCTTCACAACTTTATATTCGAAGAAACCCAAGCTAATGATCCTGCACCATGTCCACAAGAACCAGTGGTTCAAGCAGTTCAACCCTGTCATTGCTATTGTCGGATATATTATTGAATCGTTCATTATGCCGATCAGCTATCGTAAAGTGCCTGTTGTGACCGTTTCTCCTTCAAGCCTTCAAGAGTTAAAAAAGATCGGTTTCAATGACAAACGGACGTATATAGCTTATAACTCGATACCACCCAGAATAGGGACTAAATTTAACGAGTCGGAAACACCATTAATGGTATATGTAGGCCGTGTTAAAGCCTATAAACGCCTTGATATCGCAATTAACTCGCTTCCGTATTTGATCAAGCAATTTTCCAAGGTTCGAATGGTGATAGCAGGAACTGGAGATGACGTAGATAGATTGAAACTTCTGGCTAAAAAACTCAAGGTAGAAAAATATGTGGAATTTCTCGGATTTATTTCCGAGAAGAAAAAATGGGAAATTTTAGACAAAGGCTGGGTGTTTGTCATGCCCTCCATGAAAGAAGGGTGGGGTATAACAATTGTTGAGGCGGCTGCATGCGGAACACCTTCTGTAGGGTTTAACGTTGCCGGTGTACGTGACTCTATTAAGAACGGTACCACGGGACTTTTGTCGGAGGACGAACAGGATTTCCGTGAAAAAGTGCAAATCCTTATAGATAACCCCAAATTACGTGAAGCTATGAAACAAAACAGCGTTAAATGGGCAAAAATGTTCTCTTGGGAGACTACCGCCCGCACCTTTGAGACTATTATCGACCTTTATTCAGGGAACAAAGGCCTTCTCAGCGATAAGACCTACCCATGGGATTTGGACCTTCGGACCGAAACTCTTACAAGTTTGGCTTCTATTAAGTAGAACACCAGACCTCCTAAGGTTAACAAGCTTACTATTGAACCAAAGTAAAAGTATCTTTGAGGTTTATACTCTATAACATAATCTCCGTCTGTTAATTCCGGTATTTCCCATCCGTTGACATACCCATTGATCACTACAGGCTCCTGCTCCAGTCCCACAAGCTCCCAGTTCTTATTAAAAGGTTTGGCAAAGGAAACCACACCCGTAGCCGCTCCCGCGCCTCGGACGTTGAACTCATACCGCGTTGGGTTTATTTGTTTTACAGTTATATCCGGGTAAATACGTGTGAAATCAGGCTCTCTATCCATACCGGAATTTACGGTTCTGACACCGCCAAGAAGCTGCGAATACTCGCTAGTCTCAAGGATCAGCAGCGCATTGACGGCATTAAAGCCTGTATAATTTATCAACTCAAACTCCGTTCCGCCGTTAACATTGTTAAGCTTGCCAAGTTCCACCCATTTAAACCGGTCTTTTTCGGTTTCTCCGGTATTATACTCAAACGTTGTCTGTCCGATCCTTAACCCCATCCTTCCGCCTATCTTACTCACTAATACACGGGCGAGAACATAACATTCCCTGTCGCATTGAACATCCTGTTTAAACGAGAGCGATGGGGCGGCCACATGTTCACTGATATCTCTTACCGCAACGTCGTAAAGGTCGTAGTCATAGTTAAGTTGCTGGTCCGACAATGACCAGATACTAAAATCCGCATATTTGGATCCTTCGGGAATCTTTACTATACCGTCAATATTGTTTCTTTCATTGGGATAAATAAACACAGTACCGGTAACATTTTCGCTTTCGTCGTATGTGTATACTTTGTAATGGGGGACAAGGGCGGGGTCTATGTTAGAACCCAAGGTTATTTCGAGCGCTTTAGTTTTTGCCACGTCGAACTTATCGCTTCTTATAATGTTCCAGTAATATTTAAAATCCTCAGGATCCGAAAGATAGTAGTAATTGCGATCTTCGTTAATCATATTGGGGTGTTTGGAAAAAGTTAGGAATATATCCTTATCTACGTTATTAAAACCACTTATTCCGCCGGTTTTTCTCCACCCGTCCCTTGCCACCACAACGCCTTCTTTGTAGTCGAACTGATTTATATCCAGCCCCAGGTTCGAAAAGAAGAACTTTGTTTCCGCATGATTTAGGTCCTCGAGTGAGCCGAGTTTCCAGTATCCGGCGTTTCCGTCATCTTTTTTAGTGGTGTGTCTGAACGGAAAAATAAATTTGTTTTCAAATCTGTCAATTACCCCGTCGATAGTGTTGTTCGGAGATAGATCATAGGATACAGGTATCAACTTAGTTTCCGAAGGTTTGTCAGTATAGTCTATGAAAGTGGTGCGTGGGTTTAAGCTAAGTTCTTTAGGGTTCTTCAATGCCTCCAACCCGTAATTAGTAGATATCTTGTACCGATAGAAGTTAACCAGCCCTGTGTATTCCTTGTTAAGGTAGACTGTAAGCAGACCTGTTTCCGATAACTTTTGCAGGGAAGTTTGCAGATCCAGGTTGCCCTCCAGATCGAAATTATCAAAAACACTTTCATCTTTTCTAATCACCAGGTACTTAACACCCACAGAATCAAGTGCTTTTCCCACGTTAATGTAATGAATGTTCCCGTTATCCATGAGGTAATTGAGGTAGTTAATAATGGAAGAATGTGTAGTGACAGCCGGTTTAGATGATATCAGATTGGAAAAAGTGTAGCGGACATCTTCATTCTTAGCCCAGAAAGGGTTTGGAACACCGGGATACCACGCAACGTTAAATTCTTCCGGATCTTGTTTGATCATTTCCGTAACCACGCGGAATTCTTCGGGTATTATCTCGGGGCTGTACCTTTTCACAAGTTCCTTGTTGAAAAAGTAGGCATTAGACACAAGCACAGCCGCTATGAGAGCCAGCGTAGGGAAGAATATCAACTTTTTCTTATAGGTAAGGTATAAGACCAGGCTTATTGATAGTGAGTAGACAAAAGAAATAATCAGGCCGAACTTGTCATACTCCCTAAAAACCCACCCGAACATTTTCAGAGGTGAGTTGAACATTATATAAAAGTAGAACGTGTTCGTGAAAGAAGACGCCGTTGCCAGCAAAATTCCCGAAACAAGCAGCAACATAATAATTAATGACAGATGGTGCTTTTTCCTCAACAGATAGATTGCTGTCAAACTTAGTAGGGGAGGTACGTAAGAAAGTATGAATTGGATCGTTCTAAATTGTTCAAGATAGTACTCCTTGGGATGAACAAGCCAGTATCCCATCAACCGGATGGAATTATTGAGCGTCGCGTATCTTCCAATGAGATTAACTATCGTTTCACTAAGAATTGCATCAGGCACGGAAAGTGAAACTAGGTATGGAAGGATCCAATAGGTATTTAGCAAGATGTAGAAGACACCAAACAACAAAAGTTGCATAGTTCGAGTAACTTTTATACTCTTATCTATATATCTTCTTGATATGAAAGCTATATATATTACCGAAATAATCAATGCTTCAAACAGGACTGTGTGGGGAGTGGGGCTAAAAACCGACAAAAGTATGGCCAAAAAGATTAGTTTTTTGATCCCGGTCTTAACAGAGAACAGGTATGTGTATAAAAAGTAAAAAGTAATAGGAACACTCACCGAAGAAAAGAATAGGTAGAAGTGTACTATTCTATTAGTTGCCCAGTAGTTTAGAACGTAATAAAGCCCGCCCATAACCGCTCCAATCAGGACCGGAAGGTCGATCTTAACGTGTTTTCCATGGCTATCCTGTTCATGGCCGTCGTTTTTGTGTTTTATGAACTCCAGAAGTTTGTAGGCGACTAGTATATACGTACCAAGCGTACTGCTGATCAAGAGATAAATCTTCAGTTTTACATAAAATGAGTCATCCAGACCTGTTACAGTGAGGAGTTTGTAAGTTCCGTAAATAAAGTAGAACAGGGGAATACGTGCGGTTTCGGCCAGCGACTCACCAATGTCGTTGCTGTAGGTGTAAATGTATCTTTTGTAAAGTTCGGTTACCGTAAGGCTTTCGGTGACGTCGGTGTGGTAAATGTAGCCTTCCGGGAAAAGAATGCTCGACAGGTAAATGAGAAACCCGAGCAGTATGAACGAAATTAGGGCATAAAAGTATGATTTCCGCATCTTTATGATTTTATCACTTATTACTGTTTAGAATATAGGTCTTGAGGCATAAGTTACTGGTTTTTAGGCAAAAAAAGAAGCCTTACCCGGGGATATAATCCATGAGTAAGGCTTTAACGAGCAGTAATACTATTTGTTGCAGTCCCGAAGTTGGCTAGGGTATCGGATATTGCATTCTCAGGCCAATCTCGGTTCCGGACTCTGTGCCGTGCCAGCAAAGGATCAGGGTCTGAGACCTTACCAATGCGGGTATTCCGAATGACTCAATTTGGGTTGCGTTATCTCCCTCGGAACTGAACGTTGGAATCTCCAAGGTGCCTCCATTGAGAGTTGCATGAAGATCAGTTCCGAAGAACCACCCACTCTCAACATATGCTCCACCGGTGCCGATAAGGTTAACTTCAAAACATACTTGGCGGTTTACATCCGACCACTTTTCCGTAATTGGATTGGTGGTGTCCAGCGTCGGGGTTGGGTTCAGGCTCGGGATCTGGGTCAGGTCCTGGATCCTCGGATTTTTCCGTGTAGATGTAAATGATCCCCAACTCAGCGGTACCGTTCGTCCAGCTTGGCACGAATACCCAAACCTCGCCTTCGGTAACTTCAGCACTAAACTCAGTAATCTGAGGCGCAGCTTCGCCCTCTGCGGTGTGTGTATCTACGTTCTCACCGTTAAGGGTGAGCGGGGTTGTAAAAACATAGCCCCACATAGTTACTGTTCCGTTCTTGGCGAATGTTATCTCTAAAGCAGCTACTGAGTCTTCAGTGGTGTTCCACTTGAAGACCTTCTCTCCCGTTCCCGGTACCAGCTCCCATTTATCGGGCTCCGGCGAAGGAGTAGGTGAAGGTTCTTCGGTTGGCTCAGTGGTTGGTTCTCCGGTGGGTTCAGACTCGGTAAATGAATACCTGATTCCGAGCTCCGTTCCGGGTGGGTTCCATGTTGGTTCCCACACAATGGACTGACCGGCCCCAACCTGGACAGTAAAAGGCTTGATTTGCGCGGCCTCCTCGCCGTCGACAAACTCCGTCGGGATTTCAGTAGCATTACCATATAGCGGCTGGTTGTAAACCCACCCACCTGTTACGGTAAATTCTCCGGTTTTGGTGAATGTTGAAACCAGGCACGCTACCCCTTCCGGGGTTGAATCCCATTTCTCGATCAATTCCCCGCCTTCTTCTGGAAGCTCGCGATAGCGACATCCGGAGTTTTCAGCGTATTGTTTGGGAGTTTTCAGCGTATTGTTTGGGATTTGCTAAGTTCTGGGGCGTTACGGCCGTTTGACCGAATGCAGGCATCGCCAACAAAAAAATGGCCAACAGGCCGACTAGTACTGCAATAGTTGCAGTTTTACGAGATTTTAAGGTGCTCATTTCTTACCTCCTGTGCTGGGATTATTTTTTATTTCTGTGATCTTTCCTAAACGATGGGTGAATTGTACCCTATAGCTTTAATAAAGTCAATTATAATAGGTGTATGAAAGGTTATCTGAAAACATCACAATAAACGTGTAAACATGGTTCCAGCCATGGAAAAGGGAGAAAAAAGAGCATAAATAACGACGTTCCTATAGGCTTGACAAATCGCACATTATAGGCTATAATCCTCACAACTCAGGACCGGATAGGTTCTGATTGTATTTAATTTCCCTGCCAAAACTCCAATACGTATGTACTGCCTAGG
>LCBS01000033.1 GCA_000997355.1 candidate division WWE3 bacterium GW2011_GWB1_41_6 | reverse complement strand
TTCGTTAATTAAGAATCACCCTTTTGTTGATGGAAATAAAAGAACTGCATTACATGCTACGATAACATTTTTAGAGCTGAATGGTTCAGTTGTAAACATAGCGGATAAGAAGCTTGTAAGAATGTGTTTAGACATATCAAATAATCTTATAGATGAAAAACGAGCTGTAGAGATTATAAAAGGCAATTCTGTATCCCCTAAGTATTCATAACTTATTACCGGTATTTGTAATGTTGGTACTATTACCTTCTAGTTTAGACGCTGTTAAAAGGATCGGAATTAATATGTTTAAGTAACGTTCCTTCATATGAATTTATCAATTCATGATTGCTCGCCAGTGCGCAATAAAAATTGATTACATAGTGATAATACACTACAATATGTAGTACATTCAACAATTATTGAAAATCAATGAAGAGTAAAGTGAATAACTACAATTTAGGTCCCTTAGAACTTGAGATTATGGAGTGTGTATGGGACAGAGGTGATTCCACGGTGTTAGAGATCCATGAATGTTTAGGTAAAAAGAGAGAAATAGCTTATACCACAGTAATGACTGTTATGATGCGTCTATGGCAAAAGGGATTTCTAAAAAGGATCAAAGATGGAAAAAACTACATATATTCTTACAAGAGGACAAAAGATCAGGCTATAAAGAATACGGTTTCGCAAACTCTGGAAGCAGTTATTGAGAAGTTTGGCATTCAGGCGGTCGCTTACTTTTCTGAGGAAGTAGAAAAATATGAAAAGAGACTATAAATATACAGGAGTACTGTTAGCTGTATTTCTTGCTACAGGCTTTATTTTTTATCTGCTTTTCAAAAAATACTCCTATGAGACACTCTCTCACTTTTCAGATAGTTGTCAAAGATTTATTTCTATTATCTGGCCACCTAATGTTCATACCATTGGATTTATACTATTGGGGTTTATTTCTTCCCTTTCTTTTATTTTTGTTTCAGTAATTATCTTTTCTTATGTTAGCTTTCATTTGAAACTTAAGAAATACCACGCTTTGCATACAAATAGCTTACCCAGAAAATTAAAAAGACTCATCGTAAAGAACAAAATTACAAATTCAATAACTTTACTGGAAAGTGATTTACCTATTGCGCTATGTTATGGATTTTTAAAACCTCGAATATTTTTATCTACAAATTTGGTAATTACTTTGCCAAAAGATCAATTAGAGGCTGTAGTATTGCACGAGCAAAACCATGCTAACAATAAACACATGTTTCTTATTTTTGTTAATGAACTAATTGTATCTATTTTATTTTTCTTTCCGATACTTAAAGATTTTACTAAACGAGTCACCATATTCTTTGAAAGTGAAGCAGATTTATTTGTAATGAGTATCCAAAAGACTGATAAATACTTAATTCAAGCTAGAAAGCTATTTGGTAGTACTGATAATAACTCGGGCTTTGTATTAATTCCTTCCTTTTCTTCTACACTAAATTACGAGAGTAACAATGATTTAATCAACAGAAAGCACCTAATAGGTTCTTTAGCATTTGGGATATTGCTATTCTCTCTTCTTTTTTTGCCTACAAATGTTCTAGCGGGCAACCACATGGACTCAGAAGTGATAACAACATGCCTAAACTACCAATGTTCCACACACTGCACTAGTGAGCTAGATCATAAGACATTTCTGGTTTCTTCAAATTTTAATTACACACCCATTTTCGAATAACTTCCCTATTGACTTAATTAGCATATTGCTACTACACTATGTAGTACTCCTTTATAAGGAGTTTTCATGGAAGAAATAAATACAAAACAAACTACAAAAATATTATCAACTTTTCTTACTGGAAATATTTTGCAAGTATTTTTGATCGTTCTACTTATTGGTGCATTTTTTGCAATCGGGTCTCTCTATACAAAGGTCAAGTTTTATGAAAAGTCGGGTGTTAGCCCTAACGTGGCAAATTTAGGGACTAATAATGCGCCGACTCCCAATTTACTGACTCAGCCTGAGGAAGCTGGAAAAGTAAATCCAATCAGTGACAAAGATCACATAAGAGGTAACAGTAAAGCCAGAATCGCACTTATCGAATACTCTGATTTGGAGTGCCCGTTTTGTAAAAGATTTCACCCAACAGCTCAACAGGTTGTTGATACGTACAAAAACGACGTGGTCTGGGTTTATAGACATTTTCCGTTAGACCGACTACACTCTAAAGCTGACAAAGAGGCCGAGGCTACTGAATGTGCATATAAATTAGCAGGCAACGATGGTTTCTGGAAACTAACAGATAAAATATTTGAGGTGTCCCCTGCAAATAATGGACTAGATTTAGCAACACTTCCTGATTTAGCGGCGGGAGTAGGTTTAAACAAACAGGCTTTCCAAGCATGTTTGGATTCAGGAGAAATGGCAGCACACGTTGAAGAAGATTATCAGTCGGGAGTTACAACGGGAGTTACTGGCACACCTGGAAATATTCTTCTGGATACCAAAACAGGCAAGACACGGGTTCTTCCAGGGGCAGTTCCCTTTGATATGGTAAAACAAGCTATAGATGAAATGTTGAAAAGCTAAAATGACTCATGATTGAAAACAGTTCTCAAGTTACATTGTTAGTAGCATTCACAGGAGGCATTCTCACCTTCTTCGCTTCCTGTCTTTTACCCTTGGTACCAACATATATAGCTTATTTAGCAGGTACTTCTCTAGCTGAACTAACCGATAATACTACTGCAAAGAAATATAGAACGACCATATTTTACGATTCATTAGCTTTTGTTATGGGATTCTTACTGGTTTTTGTTATTTTTGGTTTAACTGCATCTACTTTAGGTCACGTTTTCAATTCCTACAGAATAGTAATTCAAAGGGTTGGTGGAATTGCGATTATAGTCTTTGGTCTGCTAGTTTTAGGGATTATTAAACCTCTTGAATTACTAAAAGAGAGAAGACTTTATTTACCGTTCAATTTTACGAAATTTAAGCTAGTTAATGCTTTTTTATTCGGTATAACCTTTGGATTCGTTTGGACACCTTGTATAGGTCCAATATTGGCAGCTATTTTATTTTGGGCGAGTCAATCTGAAACAATATTGAAAGGAACTGTCTTACTATTGATGTTTGGTTTAGGAATGGGTCTGCCATTTATTTTAGTTGGTCTTTTATCGGAAAAACTTCTACCTGTTATTAAAAGATTTAGATACATAACCAGAGTTTCCAAGCTTTTATCTGGAGTTTTTCTTATCATGATGGGCTTAACACTTATAACTGAGAAAACTGAATTTGTATCAATGCAACTTTATAATTTATTAAATTTAAGGATGTTACCTATATGAGTAAAAATAATTCAGAGCCTCCGAGTGAAAAAGGGATTATATTTGCCATCGGCTTCTTCACAATAGCGGTTTTTGTAGGAATTATCTTTTTGGCGTCTAAGCAAGGCGCTAAGAGTAATTTACCGTTAGCGGGAGAAAGTATTCCAGAGGCTGGAAGAAATCATGTTCCTAAAGGACAGGTAAAAGAAGTTAGCGATCCTCCTACATCAGGGGATCATTACGGAGAGGGGGTCGCAGGTCCTGGAATACACGAGGATATAGTAGATGACGGTTTGATGATCCATAGCTTAGAGCATGGGGCAGTTGGCTTGAATTATGACCCAGAAAAACTTACTGAGGAGCAAGTAAATCAATTGAAAGATCTATTTAATAACAAATTCAAGGGTAAGAAGATGATGATGCCAAGAAAAAACATGAGCTCACCTATAATAATGGTTTCATGGGGTCAAATGCTAAAACTGGACAATTTTGACGAGACTAGAATGGTTGAGTTTATGACAAATAATAATGATCGTGGGCCTGAGAAAGTTTCAGTGTTTTAAGGTTTTTAGGTTGGAACTTTTCAGGGAGTGTGTATTTGGTAGTATCATAAACGTATGAGAATTGGAGTTGTTGGTAGCATGCAATATACAGAAAAGATGATTGAGCTAAGAGATAACCTGAATAAATTGGGGCACGATGCCTATATAACAACATTATCCAAACCTTTCGTGGGTAAAACTGATGAAGAGAAGGAAGTTATCAAGCTACATCATAAAAACAATATGGAGGCAATTAGAGAATTTTGGAATTTGATGCAAGATGGTGATGCAATTCTAGTAGCTAATTACGAGAAGAATGGAATTGAAAATTATATAGGCGGGAATACTCTGATGGAAATTGGTTTTGCACATGTACTAAATCAAAAAATTTATTTATTAAATCCAATTCCCGAGATTAATTTTTACAAAACAGAAATCGAAGCTGTAAAACCAATCATTATAAATGGAAATTTGTCTTTAATACAATAAAGATCTTGGCTAAGCAAGGTCAGTCTAGAGCCTTAAGCGTCGTTTAACACAATTTTCTTTAACACTTCATATTCCAGTAGCGCCCCATTAATTGCTCTATGAACGTTTGGTTCGGGTTTTAGTCCGATAAACTGTGCTAAACTACTCAGATTCATCCTCTCTAATTTAGAATCTCTAAACTTTAGCCAGACCAGAGATGGTATATCTATACAATGATAGTCTAATGTACCTGTAATTCCTGTCTTTATGCAAGCCGCTTTTATGAACGGTAAATCGAATGTAACATTGTGTGCACAGAATATCGAATCTTTAACTTTCTCCATATAAAGTTTCATTGCTTCTTGTAATTTATAAGCATGTCTCCACTCTACCTCGGAATAACCGTTAAGTTCTAAAGCTTTAGGATCGGCGGTCGATATTGATTCTGGTTTGACTTTTATATCAAGTTTATAGATTATTTGAAGATCCGGTTGCTTAACTAAAACAAGACCAATTTCTACAATCTCATGTTTCAAGGGGTCTAGACCAGTTGTCTCTAAATCTGTTATTGCAATATTTCTATTCTTAAAATTTGGGGTAATTTCCATGTAATTATTATAACTCGATAAAGAATATTATTGTTTAAATATTCCCTTCCAATCAACATTATTTATCCAATAATTTTCCATCTCATTCCTATCCCACACTAGATCTTGACCATCGTAAAAGACTAAAAAAAGAATTCTCTGATATGGTATATGAGATTATTCGTTATTTTACTAGCTTTGTGAAAGATACTGTAAATGAACTTAAATCCTTGCTTAAAAAGTAAGAAGGTTTTGGCTGGCCAGCTGGGATTTAGTTGGATCTTAATACTGTCTAACTGCCATTACTCAGGCAATACTTTAACAAAACTAATCAATTAATTTCTCTAAATTTTCCAGTGTATCGTTTTTTAATGAAATATCATCTGTTGTCATCTTTTCTACAACTCTTTTGACATTCCTAATCGCCGTTTTATTTTCTTTTGCAATTCCAACTTTTGTAAATAACTTATCAATTTCACTTGGGTCAAATCTTTCTTTAAATCTTTCAGGATTAATTAATATATAATTGAGAGAGTCCATTACACTAATTTCTTTTAGACGTTCCAGACTTGATAATACAGCCGTCTTTTGTTTCTCATCCAGTAACTGTAAAACTGATGGCTTTAATTTACCACCTTCCATTAAACCCAAGGTAAACAATTCCTCGTTAGCAAAATCTGATGTAAAATATACTGAAGGTATATTATTAAAAACTAAATCAACGTAATATTCTCCCCCATCAGAAGATTTAATAAAGTGATCCTCCGAACCAATATCGAGTTGTAGTGGATTGTTTAAGCTTTCGAAAAAATAAAGGACAGACTCAATTGGATATGTAATGGCTGCATTTTGGTCTTCAAGGATTCTCCGCCGAAAAGTTACAGGTGTCTCACCACCCCATACTGCTTTGAGCTTTGGAAAATTATGCGGAAAAATATTATGTAAAACGTTGTTTATATGATACGTTTTACTTGGACCAAATGGACCGGTAATAGAAGGATGGTTTAAGTGGTATGCTACAACGGTTTCAGGGTCATTTCTATCTGCAATTACAATAGCTTCACTACCCCATCCTATAAATTCCTCATCAGGGTATACATTTTTTAGAGCTTTTGATACTTCAGCATTTTTTAAAGGCCTTGGTAGCGAATTGATTATATCCTTAGTTTTTTCTGTTGGATCGTTTAACTCGTCAACGATTTCCGGAAGTTCTTTTGATGTAGTGTACGGCATGTGTAAATTATACAATTTTTTAAATCTATAATTGTAAAGACTGATTATTGCTTGCTAATTGCGATCGGTATAAAAGAAAAACCCCGCTTAAGTATTCTCAAGTGGGGTTATGAACTTTGCTAAGGTTTTTATCCTTTAGGATCGAACGACTTAGCTGCCGATTGCAACGAGTCGCTTATTGCCTGCATCTGTTCCTCGCCAGCTTTCCTTGTTTCTTTGGCAAGTTGAGCAACCTCACGTGTCTTTCCGCTCCAGCTGACGACAGCGTCACGTAGAACCACCAACCCACGCAGGTCTTCCTGGGCGTTGGTAAGGTAACTTGCACCCTGTTCTGTCACTTGTCCAAGTAACCGGCCTGTGGTTTGTGCAAGATCAGCAGATGCGGTCCTTAAAGCGGCACTTTTCTCACCAGCCTTTTTCCCCTGGAAGAGAATAATTGCAGCCGCCACTTGAGTTACAAACTGATCGTACAGAACATCAACAGCAAACTGAATGTCGTCGTGTATGATTACCAAAGCCTTTTGACCGGCATCATCGACTTTTGCTTCCAACAACGCTCTCAACGCAGCCGCTTTCAAATCAAGTGTTCGTCTGTTAAGACGAGCAACCACAGTACGTTGGTTATCGATTCTTGCGGGTAGCGTAAGATCATCAGGTTTGTTTGTACTTTCCAACCTGCTGAGGAGCTTTTCTTCACGCAAAGTCACAAGCTCAGCTGCATGGGCGTAGATAAGAAGTTGTCTAAGCCGCTTATAGTTTGTTTCTTCTAACCCCTCCAGCGAAGAGATATTTTTGACAAGCTTGCGTCGTTGTGACTCAAGGCTGAGCTTGCCCTGCTCCAGCCGGGTATTCGCCGTTTGCAACGTACGGAAAAAAGCTTTGACCGGATTGTACAAGGTTACTACAAACTTAATTACCGGTTTTTCCAGAATGGCAGGATCCACGCTTTTCACAAGGCCTGTAAACAAATCGAGAGAAGCAAGAGCCGGTCCCGTGTCATAAGACCTTACCTCCATCAGTACGTTTTTGGCCGTTTCCGATGGCATTGATTTAACTCCGAAACCGGAAATTGCCAGCTCACCGGCGTGTGCATCGAATTTTTCTGCAATAGTCGCAGATTGTTCGGGAAGGTTTTCACCCGGGTACATGACCTTAAGAGCCCGGCCGGCCTGGAACCTTGTGACATCGGTTTCGACACTCTTGACCTCTCGCACCGCTTGTTTGACTTCCCGGGCGCCTGATTGAGTCCTTACTAAAGCATTTCGAACTGACTGGTCGCTCATCTCATACTCCTTCTTTATGGTTTAGGATGTACACTAACGAATATTTGAAATATGTACAATACTTTCTTTAAAGCGAGACAAATAATACAATTATATAGGTTAACTGTCAATTTCCTGACTATGCTGAATATGGCCCATAGGTAATTGATATACTATCCCTACTGTGATAAAATGCCGAAAGTCAATAAGAACGTTGAAAATAAAAACAGTTTGGATCAACTAAGGCTATCACAGCAAATCGTCTGACAGAGTAAGGAGGTTATCAAAATGAAGCGGCATATAAAACAGTTGGTTTCGGCTATAGCTTTGGTCTTGTTTTTTTTAACTCCTATAATAGGGTTAGCGCAAGACTACGTATCAGATGCTATTGAAGCATTGCAAGACAACGGACCGGTTTATGTGGCTCCGGACACTGCAGGAACGGACATTAACACTGCAGCTAAACTGCAAAGGGCACTAAGAGAAGGCGATAACATTGTTCTTGTCATGCTTCCTGAGTCTGATGGTGTTGATTCGGACATACTTTCAATTGTCCGGAGATTATCAGAAGATTTGGGAGATTCAAGTATCATAGGACTTTCTGTTGGGAGGGATGTTATAGGTTACGCTCCGACACTGCCTGCTGGAGTTGCTGCTGATCAAATGAGACGTGCAAATAGCGTTTCTAATGATCCGGTGACAGCACTGATTACTTTTGCACAGAACATTCACTTATGGCAAGGTGAAAATCCGCAACCTACTGCAACACCCCTGCCTACACCAACTCCTTCGCCCGTTCAAAACACGGAAAGGAAACCAATTTGGATTGTCTTTTTAGGTATTGGTATTGCCTTGGCATTGATACTCTTCTTACTTGTCCCGCGGCTTAGATCGTTAAACGGGAACGTTGAGGTTGGCGCTTCCCTAAGCAGAGAAACGCAACAGGACTTGGTTGAAGCAAAGAATGCTTTAGAGACAATTT
>LCBS01000032.1 GCA_000997355.1 candidate division WWE3 bacterium GW2011_GWB1_41_6 | reverse complement strand
AAAGAAACTCCCTTACCCGAAATAGTAAAACCCGAACCTCTTTCGCAGGAAGAAATAGAAGAATCCAGGATGGAGGTTGAGGCGAAAGTAAGGAGTTCCGGGTGGGTGTGGAACGGTAAGAATCTTGGTGAAATGGCAGGTATAGTTAAGTGGCACATTCAATTAAACGCTCCCAAAGAACAAGGCGAAAGATTTGATGAGAAAAGGATAAAGGCCAACATTAAAGGAATTTTAAGAGGTTTTGTGGGAGAGCGGGTAAGCGGAGCCACTGGTTTTGAACAGGCTACTACTGTATTTACTACAGTACCCTTAGAAGAGTTGCATGAACTTCATATGACGGATTTAGCCACACTTCCCGGAGGTCCCGGAAAAGAGAGAATGCTTCTGGAAGCTTCATTGGAAAGTGTTAGTCATATTTCGAAAGAGAGGGTCGAAGAGCTCATTAAATCTTTAAATCGGGAATATAATAAACCTGATGCACGAACAATAAATGTTGATTGGGAACTAGTTGAAAAATCATTTGGTTATATTAAACATTTAGTTAATATCTATCACACTGGTCAGTATAGAAATGAGTGGCAAAGAAAAGAAGAAAACCGTGGGAAAAGAATGCCTAATCTTGACGAACTTATAGAAAAGGAATTCGAGTGGATGGGCGGGCGTTATGGTATCAGCAACCCGGAAGTAGAGCAAATATGTCGGTTATACTGGGAGATCGTACAGGGTGAAAGTGATTCGGGAAAAGGCTCGAATGGGGAAATCGGTAAGTTTCATGCAGTAACGGTAAATAAAGGTACACCCATGGGACATATGGAAATACATGAAGAAACCTATAAGGGAATCAATTACAGTGCTTCTACCTCTCCCGACGCCCTCGTTGTGGATAAAAAAGATATAATGGGTTCTGTTGAAGTAAAGTCTCTTACCAATATTGAGGTAAGAAAACTTGCGGACGCTTTAAAACGAGGTGCATCTACAGGAGGTGTATTAGACGGTATACTTTGGGATGAAGAGACAAACAGACCCTACTTCGTGGCACCGAACCTGGAGGGTAGCACGTACTTTGTAGATACCCTTAGAACACACTTACAAGGACACGAACGGTTGAACGAAGATCAACTTATTGTCTTAAGGTTTCCGGCGGATGCTCCGGATGAAGCGTTAGGTAAGTTGGCGGAAAGAGCTGTGAACGGGGGATTCACCAGATTTGTTATACAAAAGCTTGGATTTACGGCGGATGAGTTGAATGGGATAGCTCAAGAGTATATTAGAAACAATCTAGATCTAATTCAGAAGGGTGACTACAAAGGCCTGAGGTTAAGCAAGGCAGAAATCGCGATTTTTGAGGACCTCGCCAACGAACCCTGGTAAGTCGTTCTAACAACTTTCATAACAGCTAATACTCTGATAATATAACCTCAATGCCTCGCGGAAGAAAAAAGAAATTTAAACTCAGCAGGATAATAAAACCCGAAGTAGTAAAGTCCCTTGCGGCTATGTTTTTTATACTTTTTTCGGGATTAAGCCTCATTTCATTCTTTGCACCTGATTATTCGATAAATGCTTATATACAAGAGGGTCTGACCAGGTTATTCGGCTACCCGTCGTTTTTATTACCTTTTATTTTCTTATTTTTAGGTCTAATGCTCATACATCCACTTAACTTCAAGTACAAGAACCCGCGTGTTTTAATTGGATTGATTTCATTAATGTTAAGTTCGTCGGGATTATTTCATATATTCTATTCAGGTAGTGAGGCATATGATGTAGCTTTGAACGGCGGTGGCGGAGGCATGTTCGGGTATAAGCTGGCAGATACGCTAAGGGGTGCTGTTAGTGTTTGGGGAGGGTTGTTGGTACTTATTGCTGCGTTCGCTGGGTCGGTAATTTTACTCTTTAACGTATCTCTTGATCAGATGGTGGAAGTTTTGAACAAAGTTGCCGGGAAATTTAAAGAAGGAGGGTTCAAGTTACCTTCCAGAGGTGGTGAGGCAGGCGGAGGGGATATTACCGTATCAGCCGGCCATGGGGTATTATCGGCTGATCTGGGAGAGGATGTGGGCGGTGGTTATGTCGAACCTACAGTACCTGTAGAAGCGAAGATTGAGATAATCCCTTCTATGTCGGAACCTCAGGCAGGTTTAGTGAACGGTAACCGTCCCGACGGTACGGCCGGAATGTCATTAGCACACAATCTCCCATATTCCGATAAGGTTTGGGAAAATCCACCTTTGGACCTGCTTTTCGATGCACCTGACACCCCCGTGGATAGGGGAGACGTCAAAGGGCGTGAAAAGAAGATTATTGATACCTTAAAATCCTTTGATATTAACGTTAAAGTTGCAGATATTCAGTACGGACCTTCAGTTACTCAATATGCACTGGAGGCTGAAACAGGAACAAAAATTTCCAAGATCGCTTCTTTACAGTATGATTTGGCATTAGCATTGGCTTCCCCAACAGGTTCGGTCAGAATAGAAGCGCCTATTCCCGGCAAATCTCTTATCGGTATCGAAGTTCCTAATAACACGAGAGTTAATGTTAATTTCAAATCTTTGTTGTCCTCAGAACCTATGCGTGGTCTGAAATCCAAACTGGGAATAGTAATGGGTAAGGATGTCGGCGGGAATGTGGTGGTCTATGACATTGCGAAAATGCCACACTTGCTTGTTGCCGGAGCTACCGGCTCCGGTAAGTCGGTCTTCCTTCACTCCGTGATATTTTCAATGCTTTATAGAGCAAATCCTAACGACCTTAGATTTATCATGATCGACCCGAAAAGAACGGAGCTGATCCACTATCAGGATATTCCTCACTTGGCTACACCTGTTATCACGGATGTTGCAAAAGCTCCGTCTGCTTTCAGATGGGCGGTCCAGGAAATGGAACGCAGGTACAAGAGTTTTGAGAACGCGAAAGCCCGTAATATCGAAACTTATAACGAAATGTCCGGTTTTCAGGCAATGCCTTATATTATTATTGTGGTTGACGAACTTGCCGAGATCATGCTTGTGGATCCCGCGTCGGTTGAAAAAAGTATCATCCGTATCGCTCAGCTTGCCCGTGCTACAGGTATACATCTAATACTTGCCGTACAAAGGCCTTCAACGAACATCATAACCGGTTTGATCAAAGCGAACATCCCCTCGCGCATTGCATTCAATGTAGCAAGCCAGGTAGATTCACGTGTTATTATTGACCAACCAGGTGCGGAAAAACTGTTAGGAAAAGGTGACATGCTGTTCGTACCACCCGATGCGCCTAAACCCACACGTTTACAGGGAGCTTTTGTGAACGACCGGGAAATTTCAAATCTGGTCAATTACCTTAAGAGTCAGGGAGTTCCTCCGCAATATGACAACAATATTATCGATATGAACGACAAGCCCGAAAAAAGTATCTCAGCCGGGGGTGAGTCCACGGACGAGTATTTTGATGAAGCAGTAGATATTGTGACTTCATTAGGAAAGGCTTCTGCATCGCTTCTGCAAAGGAGATTATCGATAGGGTATGCCAGAGCGGCAAGGATCCTTGATGAACTTGAGGAAAAAAGCATCATAGGACCTGCGAACGGGGCAAAACCGCGTAATATTCTGGTTAAGAGCACAAACATACCTCAGTTGGATACTTTTGATGATTCCGAATTAGAAGAACTCTGATAAAATGGAGTCATGCGATCCGTCGGGCAGCTATTACGTTCCCAAAGAGAAAAAAGAAAACTTACCCTCGATTCAGTTCAGAAGGTAATAAAGATACATCCGAAATATATCAAAGCTTTAGAATCGGATGATTACGCCGCTTTCGAAGGAAAAGTGCATGCTAAAGGATTCTTAAAAGTTTACGTCGAATATCTGGGACTTAACATTGACGAAATAATGGCTCTGTGGAGACGTGATTACGAGACAGTTTTTGAAAAGACTAAGGAGGAAAAGTTCTTTAAGCTCAAGTCTCTGGAGCAGGATAAGTTTGTTATTACGCCCGGTATAATCTTTTCCGGAATAATGGCCTTGCTGATTATTCTGTTTTTTGGATATTTACTCTACCAGTACAGAACTTATACCGGAAATCCCGTTCTTGAGGTCTATCATCCTGAAAATAACGCGATCGTATCAGCGGATATTATTGATATAACAGGAAAGTCCGAGCTTGATTCGGAGCTGTTTGTTAATAATCAGAAAGTTGTGTTAATGCCTAACGGTAATTTTGCCACGTCGGTAAAGCTCAAAGAAGGTATAAACACCATCAGCATTACAGCGGTTAACAAGCTTAATAAAAAAACAGAGGACATACGGACAGTAATCTACCGCCCGGAAAAACCTGTAATATCTGAGGATATTGTAAAAGAAGCAACGGAGGCGACGCAAAGCACCTCTGATATCGAGGAAGAAATTGGGGAGTTAGACTAGTAAATTATGTATTTGGTATAATTTTAAGAACGCACCATGTCTAAAAGTAATAAAGAGAAAAAAACTATAAAATACGAACTACCTTACGCTCAAATAAAGAAGGATATTTTCAAGACAGCGATGTTTGCTTTGTTTTCCGTATGGCTGTTATTAGCGATGTTTCTTTCAGGAGTGAATTACGATGATCTTCTGAATTTCCTCTCGCGTTTTAAGCAATAATAAAACTCTATTGCTACTAAAGCCTTATCTCCGCATCGATAAATTCATCCAGTTCCCCATCCAGAACTGCCTCCGGTTGTACACTTTCAACTTCCGTCCGTAGATCCTTTACCAGCTTATATGGGTGTAGTATATAATTCCTGATCTGGCTTCCCCACCCCGGAGCTTTGTAGTCGCCCTTTAGTTTACGTTTTTCGTCTTCCATTCTTTCAAGTTCCAGTGCATAAAGCTTGGATTTTAATATTTTCATGGCTTTTTCACGGTTTTTAAGTTGGTGTCGTTCCGTTTGGTTTTCTACCACGATCCCGGTTGGAATGTGGCGTATTCTCACTGCCGTAGATACTTTATTTACATTCTGTCCTCCCGCGCCTCCGGATCTAAAAGCTTCGAACGCTATGTCTTCGTCCTTTAAGTCAATGTCTATGCTGTCATCTATGACCGGTATAACTTCAACAAGTGCGAAAGATGTTTGGCGCAGGTCGTTGGCGTT
This sequence comes from candidate division WWE3 bacterium GW2011_GWB1_41_6, assembly GCA_000997355.1. Classification (GTDB taxonomy): domain Bacteria; phylum Patescibacteriota; class WWE3; order UBA101185; family UBA10185; genus GWB1-41-6. The sequence continues at coordinate 11,720 of LCBS01000032.1, read as the reverse complement.
GAAAGGGGATTGTCTTACAAGTCTGTGAACTCCGGCTTCGCGCTTAAGAAACCCGTAGGCATACTTTCCGTTTATTTCCAACGTGACTGTTTTCAATCCCGCTTCCTCTCCGGGAATCTTGTTGATAGTTTCGGTTTTCCAGCCCTTCCTTTCCGCATAGCGTTCGTACATCCTTAAAAGCATCTCAGTCCAGTCCATCGCTTCCGTTCCGCCCTGTCCTGCGTGAATGGACAGCAGAGCGGCACCCCTATCGTGTTTTCCGGATAGGAACGTTTTACGTTCCAGTTGCACTATTTCTTTTTCGAACGTTTCGGTATCGCCTTCTTCTGCAATCAGCCTAAGCATGTCAAAATCTTCCAGGTCCTTTTGCAAGGCACCCAGATCCTGCGAGACTTTCTGTCCTTCCTCCCAATTCTTCCATGTAGACTCGTCGTTCAGACGTTCCTGTAATTCTTGCACTTTTTTCCGTTTTTCATCAATGAAAAGGGAGCTTTTTAGTTCATTAAGGCGATGTTCAAGTTCTTCCATAACTAATGGATTATATCGTAACACAAGCGTTATTCCTATTGGGCTAAACTTGTGAAGGTATCCCATAGTTGACAGTCTTAATAAATATTGTATAATCCGATAATCGATATTGTACCTGACGTGGGGCTGAGTAGAGCCGGCGGAATCGGAATCCCGGGATTCAACGTAAAAAACACGTGCGGGTTGCGACAGCGCACTGAGGAAGCGGGTTGCATAAAGTGTCTAGAGTCTGCTTAAGGTAGCCGAGGCCAAATGGGAATAAGGCTGAAGCGTGCCAATATAATCAAAGGGTAAGGACAATACCCTGAGATTCCTCTAGCACCGACCATTGGATCCGAACAGCCCGGGTATACATATCTGGGTGTGAGGTTTCGGCATTCTGACACCATCAAGGAGGGCGTCCTAGGTCGTAAGACTGAAAATGGAGAAAGGTTCGGTTTCCGAAAGGTCCGAGTCCACTGCAGCCACCTCCCAAGCTAAATAGGCTTGTAAATGCAGAAAACTACAGCCGGTTTGGGTATCCCCAGCTGGTTGAATTCCGGTCAGATGACATGATGCTCAAGCGGCCGCGCGAGCTCCCGACACAGTTAAATGTGTTCTTGTCATCTGATCGGTTTTACATTTTTTATGGACATTAATCGTTAAAAGACTCCGCGTTATCAAAAACCTCCATACCAAGTTCCACCGTATCTCCCTTATTCAAAGTTTTAGCTAACAATTTCTCAGCTAAATTAGTTTCCACCGAAGTTTCGATTAGCCGTGCAAGAGGTCTTGCTCCCCATTCCGGGCTATAACCGCGTTTTACAAGTTCATCAATAAGTTCCTCTTTAAAACTTACTTTAACTCCCTTTTCGTCAGCCATTTTTCTAACTCTATTTAGTAAAAGATCGGCAATTTTCTTAACAGCAAGGATATTTAAAGGTTTAAAAACAATGATCCCGTTAAACCTGTTCAAAAATTCAGGCGCATAGTGTTGCCTTACGTTTTTCATAACCGCGTCCCTCATTTGTTCGAACGAACCGTCCCGTTGCACTATCTCTTGTATCGACCGCGTGCCCACATTGCTTGTTGCGATAATAATTGTATTTGTGAAGTCAACGACCCTTCCGGTTGTATCGGTAAGCCGTCCGTCGTCTAAAACCTGTAAAAACGTAAGCAAAATATTGGAATCGGCTTTTTCAATCTCGTCCAGTAATATAAGCGCGAACGGCTTAGTTCTTACCGCCTCTGACAGAACACCTTTAGACCGGCCGTCCGGTGTTCCGATAAGACGGTCAATACTGTCTCTCTGCTGATATTCGCTCATATCAAGCCGTATCATTGCCTCTTCGTCGCCAAAGTATGTTTTCGCCAGAGTTTTGGTTGTTTCGGTTTTTCCTACACCTGTTGTTCCTACAAAAAGGAAACTTGCGATAGGTTTGCTCTCGTTCCTGATCCCAACCCTTGCTCTTTTAAGCGCGGCGCCTATTTGCATGATTGCGTTATCCTGGCCGATGACACGTTTTTTCATTTCGTTTTCGATATTCAAGAGCTTAGACGACTCATCCTCGGAGATTGCAGTTACCGGTACATGTGTTATTTCTGATATTTCTTTAGCGACGTCCTCTGCCGTCAGGTACCGAGTAGAATACGCTACTGTAGAGGCGGTGCGGTTCAGGATATCAATTGCTTTATCCGGAAGCACCCTCTCGTGAATAAGCTTATCAGACAGTCCGATAACTCTTTTAATGGCCGGAAATGTGATTAATATCTTGTATTCATTTTGGAAGAATCCGGAAACATATTTTAATATTTCGATAGTGTCGTCACGTGATGAGGGCGGAACCTCGACTATTTCGAACAACCGTGCGAACGCACCGTTTGGTTCGATATATTTGCGGTAGTTTTCAATAGTGGTGGCACCGATAAATTGTATATTGTGATCTGTGAGGTGCGGTTCAAGTATGGAAAAGATGTTTGAGACGTCAGCCCCTTCACCTTGTACAGCGCTTATCAATGTGTGTATCTCGTCTATAAAAAGTATAATATCACCGGACTTTTCAACCTCGTCCATTATTCTGTTAAGTTTTTCCGAGAGTTCCCCTGCTGATTTTGTTCCTGCTATTAGACTGCTTGTTTCCAGACTAACAATTCTTTTGAACTTTATTGCATCGTATTCAAAACCTTTTAATATCCTAAACGCGATTCCTTTAACGATCGAGGTTTTTCCGCTTCCCGGTTCTCCTACAATTAAAATATTTACCTTGGAGCCACTGAGTACCAAAAGGGGAGTGACACGTCCGGTCATGCCTTTGCCTATACCGCCCATAGTGGGAAGTTGATAATCTTCCTGCCAGAAAAATATCCTGCTGAGCTCTTCCCGTTCAGATACTATCCACTTAACGGTACCTTCCACAGTCGGCAGGTCCGAGGAAAAGACCGCAAGGAATGTTTCACTGTCAGGGATTAAGGCGAGAAGGGCTAAGAATATATGCTCCGTTTCCACGTATCTTGTATCTGTGTTTTTCGCGTAATCATAGGCTGTTTTAGAAAGAGCGGTAGCTTCAATATTTTCTGCTTTTTTAGACAACTCTTTTATGAACTCTTCGTTCAGTAGTTCCGCCTTTTTTAGTACGAACTGAATTTCCGGTAGGTGCAGAAGTCGCAGGACGGATTCCGATTTTTTGCTTTGTACTTTGTGAAGCTGTGATATAGCCTTTAGGCGGTAGCATGCTTTTAATTCGTTATCTGATAGGTTATCCTCTTTTATTTCTCCCGTGCGTTTTCTTGGAGTATTCGCTACGGCAGTCGTTCTTAATAAATAAGCAGTGATTATTATAGGAGTAATCGCCCACTTCATGTTGTATATAATAAACAGAGGCAGGCTCCACCAAATAAGAGGTGATATAAGCGTAAAAATCCACATTACAATAAGAATAAGACTGCCTACAATTATCTCCCATATCCTAAATGTAAACCCGATCATCCGACCGACGACAGTGTAGTCACCAAACAATGGAGTGAACATTAACCTAATATTTAGGGTGAAGGACAACTCGTTGTTAATCAGAGCGGTAGCTCTTTGAAATGTAATGTATATTCTTTTTGGTGCCGATACGAGCCACCAGTACAAGAAATCCACTATGGTTCCGGGCAGATTCAGCATAGTTTAAGGATAACAGAAACGCTTGTCAGTTTAAAACTTTACCCTGCCCTAACATATACATAACATACCGGCTGCTGCCAGCCGGTATGTTCATGTCTCATCACGGATCAGGGTCCTGCCCGTTCAACCTGTTCCGTACTCATAATCAGTTGTCTCACATCCAATTGGTTTACATTCCCGTTGCGTTAAACTCAAAATCTATCATCCCACTTGCCCCTTGCTTGGTTTCCGAAACGCTATCCGTTGAAAATCTTAGTATCAGACTTTTTACTTCGCCTCTGTTTAGCGTTCCCAGGTTATAACCTTCTGTCTTCCATTTCACGATCGTCTTTCTTCCAAGTGATGTCCCTTCTTCACCCGTATCTACGATCCCGTCACCGTTCGCGTCGTTCCATTCAAATGGTTCTACAAAAATTATCGAACGCAAATCGGCCGGATCGTTCGCGGTTTCGTAATTGGCATTAGTGGTCAATGCAAGGTTGGTTGTGGCATTGTTGTATATTTTCATCAGATAATTCTGTGACCAATTGGGCGATATATTCTCGAAAACAGGCCCTTCTTTTACTTCTACAAGGTTTAGTGGATCAAGGCCGAGTGTTACGTCATTTAGTATTTTAAGGTCCGCACTGCCCACGCTGAAAGTGGAACCCTGGTATTTCCCTTTATCCGTAAATGCCGCGTAAGTTACACCCAAAGTCAGTGCAAAAAGAGCTATAAGGGTTGATACAGCAACAAGTTTCTTCATCTTTCTCACCCCCTTTCTATAAGAACAATTAAATAAACACTTATTTGGTAGGCCTGGAGCATTTGATAAGATCAAAAGCTTTGATGCTTATATAACCGTTATCACTTACGATGATGTGGTCCATCAGTGTGATCCCAAGCAAGTTTCCGGCCTCGGCGATTTTCTTAGTGACCTTAATGTCATCCTCACTTGGCGTTGGATCCCCGGACGGATGATTGTGAACAAGGATTATGCTTGCGGCATTTTTCATGAACGCGGTTTTGTATATTTCACGGGGATGGATCATTGTTTCGTTAAGAGTTCCTATGGATACAAGGTCTTTTGATACAAGTTTGTTCCTGTTATCAAGCGATATAAGGTATAAATATTCTTTGTTCTTTTTGTAATAATCTTTTTTTACATACCTGAAGATATCCTCAGGTTTCCTCACCGATAAGGTGGTAGTAGCAGGGGACATGCTTATCCTTAAACCTATCTCACACACCGCTTTGATAGTTGCAGCTTTTGTAGCTCCAACGTCTTTTACGTTACAAAGTTGAACGGTATCCGCGTTCACAAGACCATTTAACCCGTCAAAATCGGATAGTATCTTTCCCGCAAGTTGTGTCACGGAATTCTTCTCGCCCCCGGTCCTTAAAATAATCGCCAAAAGTTCCGTGTCTGAAAGGTTTTCGGCTCCTACTTTTAGTAGTCTTTCTCTGGGTTTGTCATTGACGAACAGCATGAAATCAATATAGGTTATTGCAATATGTATTGCAATATGTTAATGTCTATTGTAATGAGAAACTGTCCAAGTGATATAGGGATAAAAATAAAAGATATCCGGAACAAGCATAGCCTGTCGCAGGACCGTTTTGGAAAGAAGCTTGGTTTATCCGGTAAGACTATCTCCTCCTATGAAACGGGAAGATGTGCACCACCTTTACGAATCCTTAAAGAGATCTCAGGCACTTATGATATTCCGTTGGTGGTAGTAAAAGAGGAGAAAAAACAGGTTATAACGGAAAATATATCCAATATACAAAAGCTGTTAAACGAACTGTGTTCAGCTTTCGAGAGTTCGGTATAATTACGAGTGTTAACGGGCGGAAAGTTAACGCTTTGAGTACTGAGGAGCTTTTCTTGCTTTTCTAAGATAGTATTTTTTTCTTTCGACCATTCTTGAGTCTCTGGTAAGGAGACCTTGTTTTCTCACCGCCTGATCGTATTCTTCATTGACCTTGGCCAGTGCGCGTGAAATTCCGTGAACCACGGCGCCCAGCTGGGCGGACCTGCCCGATCCCTTTACGGTTATAGAAGCGCTAAACTGTGCATCAGGGTGTGACACCCCTATAATATGGAAAGGCTTGGTCCAGGTAAGTTTTTCAATTTCTGAAGGGAAATACTCATTTATATCCATGTCGTTTACAGTGATAGCACCTTTTTCCTGGTAAAGAAATACTCTTGCGACCGCGGTTTTTCTTCTACCGGTTCCTGCAATAAAACCTTTTTTCACGGTTTTTTTGGTTTCGCTGACTTCTTTTGTTGCTTCCGGTTTTTGTTTTGCCATTTTAAATTTTCTTAACTTCCTGTCCCTTGTGAGGGTGTTCGGAGCCGGCATAAATATACAAATTCATTAGCCTTTTGTCGAGAAGCTTATTCTTGGGAAGCATCCCCTTGATAGCTCTTCTTAAAGCTTCGGTCGGTCTTCTTTCCATGAGGTGGCCTAGTGTTTCGGTTCTCAGTCCGCCGGGATATCCGGTGTAGTGCTGATAAACTTTATCAGTGAGCTTCTTGCCTGTTACTGCGATCTTTTCTGCGTTTGTTATTACAACCTTATCTCCAAGTTCCTGGTTAGGGCTAAACTCAGCCTTGTGCTTTCCCATTAGGAGTATTGCGACCTCAGACGCAAGTTGTCCTAAAATCCGATCTGAGGCATCAATAAAGTGCCATTTCTTTTCGATATTCTTGGGATTTGGTGCGAACGTTTTTCTCATTTTAATTATTCCCCGGTATTTTCCTCATTCTTTTCCTCTTTTTCCACGGTTGTTTCTACAGAAGCTTCTTCCACTTTTTCTTCTGTTTTCTTGGTCCTGCCTTTACGTGTAGGTTTCTGAGGTTTTTCGATTATGAATTCGATCCTTGCCATCTTTGCGTTGTCGCCATCACGTTCCGGAAGTTTGATGATCCTTGTGTATCCGCCGTTCCTTTTCTTATACAGGGGGGCGATATCGTCAATTAAAGAGCGCACTGCAGTTTTTGTAGTAAGTTTGTTTTTCAGGTATTTCACCGTAGTGAAACTCTGGTCGTTCTTAGCTTTGGTAACAAGCTTTTCCACATAAGGACGAACGAACTTTGCCTTAGCCAGAGTAGTTTCAATGGATTTATGCGTGATGAGGGATGTCGAAAGATTTTTCATCAAAGCCTTTCTGTGTGCGGGATCCCTGTTCAGTTTTTTTCCTTGAACTCTGTGACGCATGATAATTTAAAGCGGGTTTTATCTTAAACCCTCTTTCTTTAACAACTTCTTGATCTCATTGATAGATTTCTCACCAAGGTTTTTAATGTCTGCGAGCTCTTCGTCTGTCTTGTTTGCAATATCCTCAAGAGAGTTCAAGCCTTGTTTCTTCAGAGCATTGATAGTTCTTGTAGGTAAGGGAAGTTCCTCGATCGCTATAGCTTCGGTAGGTTTACCGGGTTTGGACTTGGGAGCTTTAATTTCTTCCTCGGTTTCTTCTTCCTCAGCATCTGCGTCCCATCCGGAGATGCTTTCAAGGTATTCTCTTAGTATGCCCGTTGATCTTAATACTGCGTCGGTAGGGGTGATACTGCCGTCTGTTTCTACGGTTAGGTTGATCTTATCCAGGTTGATGACTTTTCCGAATCGGGTAGGTTCAACAGTATATTGTGCTTTGATAACGGGAGAGTACAACGCATCGAGGATAATGACACCAATCTTGGAAGTTTGTCTCTCTTCCATTGGTGAGTAACCGACACCGGAATCAATGACCAATTCGGCTTTGAACGTGGTTTTTTTATCTGCGAGGGTGGCTATATGCTGCTTTTTGTTTAGTATTTGTACTTCGGATGAAACTTCTATATCTCCAGCTGTTACTTCGCCGGGACCTGACTTATTGATCGTAGCTGCGACCGGTTCTTTAGCATGGTTTATGAATCTGACTTTTTTCAGATTTAGAGTGACTTCGACTATATCTTCCTTTACACCTGCCACGGTTGTGAACTGGTGATCGGCGCCTGCAATCTTAACCTGCGTGATGGCGGAGCCTTCCAGCGAAGTAAGTAAAACTCTTTTTATCGCGTTACCTAATGTGTTACCAAAACCTGTGGGAAGCGGTTCGATAGAGAACTCCCCGACGTTACCGGTATCTGAAACAGTTGTGATCTTTATATCATTTGGACTAACTATCATTTTAAAAACTCCTATCTTGAGTAGTACTCAATAATTAATTGTATATTAATATCAGACTGCAAATCCTCTAAGGCGGGCATTCTACTATACTTAACTTGTCTTTCCTTGATATTAGCTTCAAGCCATTCCGGAAGGATAAAACCCTCTCTTAAATGTATTTTCTCAAAACTGACGGGCTTTATTATATCACCAACTTTTAGTTTAAGTGACGGGATATCAACGACTTTTCCGTTTACCATGAAAAAACCGGATCTGATAAGTTGTCTTGCCTGCGCCCTTGATACTGCAAATCCGCTGCGGTAGACCATATTATCCAATCTGCTTTCCAGGTTTTGCATAAGGACTTCACCAGAAACTCCTTTGGATTTAAGTGAGGAATCAACATAATTTTTAAACTGTTTTTCGAGTATCCCGTATATTCTTTTTGCTTTTTGTTTTTCTCTTAACTGAACACCATATTCCGATACTCTTTTTCGTCGGGGGTTGCCATGCTGACCGGGTGCCTGAAATCTTTTATTAAGAGTACATTTTTCGCCTTCACACTTTGTGCCTTTAAGATAGAGCTTGGTGCCTTCCCTACGGCATAATCTGCATTTTGGTCCGTTATATCTAGCCATATATTTTCCTTAAACTCTCCTCTTTTTCTTAGGTCTGCAGCCGTTATGCGGGGTTGGGGTCACATCGGAAATTGATACTACATTAAGTCCTGCTGATTTTAGTGCTTTGATCGATGAGATCCTTCCCATTCCCGGACCTTTCACAAAAACCGATACATCTTTCATTCCGCTATCGTGCGCTCTTCGTGCGACTTCCTCGGCAGATTTTGTAGCCGCATAAGGAGTTGACTTTCTTGAACCTTTGAAGCCTGAGCTTCCGGAACTTCCTGAAAATAAAGCATTTCCCTCGGAATCGGTTATCGTAACCAATGTGTTATTAAAACCTGCCGTAATATAAACCCTTCCTGACGCAGGTATTGTTTTAACTTTAGATTTTTTTATCTTAGTTTTTTTAACTGCCATATTATTACTTCTTCGCCAGTTTCTTCTTCATTCCGCCTACGGTCTTTCTTTTACCTTTTCTGGTTCTGGCGTTGCTTCTTGTACGTTGACCTCTGGCAGGCAAACCGGCTTTATGTCTGGAACCTCTGTAAGATTGTATTTCCTGCAGCCTTCTAATGTTCTGGGTAACTACTCTTCTGAGCTCACCCTCAACCGGAATTTCAAGTTCGGTAATAGTACTTCTTATTTTTGCCAAATCTGCATCGCTAAGATCCTTCACTCGTGTGTCAATGTTAATGCCTGCTCCGTTCAATATTTTTAAAGACTTAGCCGGACCGATACCATATACATAGGTTAGTGCAACTTCTATTCTTTTCTCATTAGGTATATCAACACCCGCAATTCTTGCCATATCTACCCTTGACGCTGCTTGTGCTTGGGGTTCCTTTTACAAATCACATGCACAACGCCCTTTCTGCGGACAATTTTGCAATCTCTACACATTGGTTTAACAGACGATCTTACTTTCATATTAATTTAAATTCACTGTGTTCTACTATATACAAGTATATAATTCAGTTCCATGCGCAAATTTTTGTATGCACAGTATATACATGCATACAATATGTTACGTCTCTTTATCTATAACGATAGGAAATTCTACCACGGGTTAAGTCGTGAGGTGAGAATTCCACTTTCACCTTATCTCCTGGAAGTATCCTAATCTTGAACTTACGCATTTTACCAGATAGTGACGCCAAAGCAATAGTTTCATCAGGAAACTCAATACGGAACATTCCACCCATTAAGGCTTCTGATACAACTCCTTCTTTAGTTACTACCGACTTGGTTGAATCCATGTACAAATGATTATGTGAGCTTGCTCGCTCGTATCCACTCGCTGTAGCTGCTTCGCAGCACTCATATAATTATCAAATTATATCAACAATAACTGTGGGATACTAGCAAAAGTATACGGGCGAGTCAATGTTTTATAGGTTAGTGTATCGTGAACTTATCTCTATTGATTAGTTTTGGAGTACCACGGTTAAAAACGAAACAGCCATGAATCTTAAGAATTACAAAGATTCATGGCCGTGATTTCTCGATCGGGTTGGGCGTCACCAGATGTGGCCTCGCCATGTTCGGCTGCGCATAGTCCGGGTCCGCATTGACCGGGAACTACCAGCCGAACTATTTAGGCCACCGAAGGTACGGGCGCGTTGTTGAAGCGGCCGTTTTGGTTCCGCGGTCGACGTGAAGTAGGCATCCATGGCAAGCTCTCGCTCATTCCGATGGTTTTTTTATCCTACGTACATCGACCCTGCGGGTGGTGACACCCAACCCATCATTTGTGGAGACCGACAGCAGGCGCGAAGTCTATTTGCTGCGCGCGTTCGTTTCCCGAGGGATCCACTCGGGTCGGGAGGCTGGTTCCACATCTAAACGTTTATATAATAACATAAAATGTCAAATAAGTCAACTATAGGTTACTGTGTATTTTTTTGTATAAAATTGAAATAAAACTAAATTGAGAAGTGATTTGTGAAAAAGAAGAAGCCGTGGATCTCGAAGGCAGGAAGAACCACGGCTTGTATGAAAACTTTTCCCCTATACATCAATCAGGAAAAAGCCCATTTTTAGTATTAAGACAGAGCGCTTTCTCAGGTGATGTGGAGTACGCGGCCAGACAAGCGCGGCCGATGTGCTTGTACCGTTGATCTCGCAACGGAATGCGTCTCCTGACGAGCTCACTACACGCTTCCCTGCAGGTTTTCCTGCTCCACGCATAGGTCTCGCAGTCAGATTCCGGTTGTTTTTCTCTAAAACCATCGTCCGAAAGCACCGGCGCTCTGCCTCATATGTTGCTGATAATAGCATTTTTCTAATAAAATGTCAACTATAGGTTAGTAAAGCATAGTTTTTGGTAAATATATACTTTTTTAACCGAAAACCATTGCCAACACAATGCAAAAGTGGTTAATATGTCACTATGCTTGATATTAAGTTCATCAGGGAAAATCCCGATATAGTAAGAAAAGCTGTGACCGATAAACAGCTTACCGATACTATCGATATAGACAAGTTATTGGAAGTTGATGAACGCTACCTAAATCTTCTCCGTAAAGTAGAGACTCACCGAAGTCTCCGTAATCAACTATCCGAGGATATCTCAAAAGTAAAAGACGACGATGCCCGGAAAAAGCTGATCGAAGAGGCGACCGCATTAAAAAACGAACTCTCAGAAATGGAGGATGAACTTAAAGTCATAAAATCCGAACTTGACTCGATGCTGCTTTGGGTTCCAAACCCTCCCGCCGTGGATGTTCCTTACGGAGAAGGTGAGGAAGAGAATGAAGTAGTACGGACGGTTGGCGACTTACCGCATTTTGATTTCAAGCCAAAAGACCATCTGGAACTTGGACAGGCTCTTGACCTTATCGACACGGAGCGTGGTGCCAAATTGGCCGGATTCCGTGGCTTCTTTTTGAAAAACGAAGCCGCGTTGATGGAACAGGCTGTTTTAAGATATGCCGTTGATTTCATGCTTGAGCGAGGTTTTACGCTCATGACCGTTCCGTGGATGGTCAAGCCGGAGTATTTTACAGGTACAGCTTATTTCCCGTGGGGGGAAGAGGATCACTATAAGACGCAGGACGGGTTGGCTCTTATAGGAACTGCAGAAGTGTCACTTACCGCCTACTATGCGGATGAGATCCTTGAAGAAAAAGACCTTCCTGCAAAAATGGTTGGTATTAGTCCTTGTTTTAGAAGAGAAGTAGGAAGCCATGGGAAAGACACAAAAGGAATATTCAGGATTCATCAGTTCTCAAAAGTCGAACAAGTAGTTTTACTTCCCGCAGATGAGGAGCTATCAAGAGAGTGGCATGACCG
>LCBS01000031.1 GCA_000997355.1 candidate division WWE3 bacterium GW2011_GWB1_41_6 | reverse complement strand
GATCCCGTCGAACCCACTGATCCTGACATTACTCCTATTGGGACATGGCCTGGAACAAACTGGGTTACTACTACCCCAGCTGAAGCCGGCATGAGTCAGACAAAATTAGACCAGGCAAAAAACTTCGCTTTAACAGGAGGAGGGTCCGGGTTTGTTACGCGTGGCGGCAAGCTTGTAACGTCATGGGGAAATACTACGGGGACATATGACCTGAAATCGTCTACTAAAGGAATTGGCGTAACAGCTCTTGGTCTTGCGATCAAAGACGGAAAAATGTTGTTGAACGAAAAGGCGGAAAAATATCATAGTTCATTTGGCATACCTCCAACATCTAACAGCACTACAGGATGGCTCGGCAGTATCACCTTATACCACTTAGCCACTCAAACTGCCGGTTTTGATAAAGACGGCGGCTACACTGCCTTATTATCAGCTCCCGGAACAAAATGGTTTTATAGCGACGGTGGTCCTAACTGGCTTGCTGAGGCAATTACCCTAACCTATGGCAAAGATCTAAAAGTCTTGATGTTCGAACGCGTTTTCACACCACTTGGTATACCCTCCACACAACTTACCTGGAGAACGAATATTTATAGAGGTACAACAATAAACGGTATACCCAACAGAGAGTTCGGGTCGGGTATAAAAGCAAGCGTCGATGCTATGTCGCGAATAGGTCTTATGTATCTCAGAAAAGGGGATTGGAAAGGACAGCAAATAATACCTACCTCTTTTATCGATCAACTTCGCATTCAACAACCCGCATTACAAACGGTGACCAATATTACGGTTGACGGCAATGCTCCAAAACACTACGGTCTTCTTTGGTGGAATAACGCTGATGGAGCTATGGTAAACGTCCCTAAAGATACGTACTTTACCTGGGGGTTATACGATAGTTTTATCATAGTCATACCTAGTTTGGATATTGTCGCTGCACGGGCAGGATCCTGTTTTAATAATAACTGTGGCAATAGCGGAAGTTTATATTCGAGAATTGCGCCATTCTTTGAATATATCGCTACATCGGTTACCGGTGACCCTGACGGAGGAAGCGGAGGTCCTGTAATCAATACACCTCCTATTGCTTCTGCAACCGCTACTCCCAGCAGTGGCGTGGTTCCTCTAACAGTTTCTTTCAATGCCAGTGGTTCATCCGATCCTGACGGTTCTATAATTTCGTACACCTGGAATTATGGTGACGGTATAAACGGATCCGGTGTAACATCGTCACATACTTATAACAGTGCAGGATCGTATACTGCCGTGGTAACGGTAAAAGATAATAGTAACGCCACATCAACTAAATCATTAACAGTTAACGTCAGCAATCCGGTAATACTTAACAATCCCCCAGTGGCGCAAAACCAAAACATTACAACTGAATTTAACATGGCTGTAACTTTGAGTTTACAATACTCAGATTCCGACGGCCCCGGACCGTATACTTTCACTGTAGTAAAAAACCCTTCAAACGGAACTTTATCCGGCACCGGCAATAGCAGAACATACACCCCGAATAGCGGATTCTCCGGAACAGACACCATCACATGGAACGTCAATGACGGAAACGCACTATCAAACACTGCAACTTACACGGTCACAGTAAACACACAGCCGGAACAACCTGATCCCAATCCGGTCACGGGCGGACCTGTGATTGAATTAAATGCTTATGAGGATTCTTATGTGAAAATGAACCGCATAGATAATTACGGAACTGCTAAAACTCTCGTAACATCTAAAATACCTGACTGGCGAACGTATATTAAATTCAATACTCAACAAGTGTCGGGTAAGGTCATCAGCAAAGTGAGTTTAGTGTATAAAATAGCAGGTTCGTTGAACATAAACGCAGATTCGAGTGATAACCAAATTATTAAATTAGTAAATAATAATTGGACTGAAGGGACTATCAACGGAACCAATGTACCGGCAGTTGTTTCCACAAACAGTATCACACAACCCGGAGCATCGCATGGCCAAACTGTTACAGTTAATGTAACACCTATAGTACCTGGAACATTAGATTCATATATGTCCTTTGTAATTGAAGGCACCGCAGACGACCAGCAAACCTTATTATCGTCTGAGTATAGTTCAACTGATGGACCAAAATTATTGATTGAAATGGCAGATGGCAGCACCATACCTACCGATCCTGTAACAACAGGATCATCCAAAATAAAGTCCACTGAAGCTACTCAAGTTGATGCTAAGAAACCAACAACTAATTACGGCAGTAAGAAATATATGACGGTAGAGGGAAATACGGGTCGTAAGGCTTATATCAAGTTTGATCTTAGCAGTGTAGCTAATAAAAATATCAAACATGCAACTTTAAATGTTAACGTAACGGGAGGTGTAATCGCAGACTCACAAGATTTACAGGTAATCCGTGCGGTTAATCCAAGTAGTTGGAACGAAAATACATTAACGTTCAAAACCCAACCTACATCAAGCACTTACATTACGGAGAAGGTGGGTTTTGCAAAGAACGAGGTCGTAAAAATAGATGTAACAAATGCTATGCCATACAGCCAAAATAACATGATATCTTTTGTCATTAATGCCGCTAGTACAACAATGAACGACCAGCTTGTACTTTACTCAGACGATAGTCCGTATGCGCCCGAACTCGAAGTATTCTACGACGATTAAGGTGTTTCCAATTCACCAACTTTTATAGAACCCTCACTTGTATACTCACCAATCCGTGTCCGAACTAATTTTACTAAAACTCCTCCTACACCAATGTCTTCTCCAAGGTCGTGTGCTAATGATCTGATATAGGTTCCGGATGAACATGTGATAGTGCACGACATCACCGGTATTGTAACGTCTTTTTCTTCAATATTGAGCGTTTCCAGTTCAAAACTAATATTTTCGATTGAGTGGATAGTTATTTTCTTTTTAGGTAAGGTTTCCCGCTGAACATCTCCTTTACGGGCTTTATTATACAAACGCTGTCCTTGTACTTTCACGGCGGAGTAGGGAGGAACGGTTTGTTCGAATGTCCCGATATACTTGCCTATATGTTTTTGCAGGCAGATTTCTAATTCTTCCACAGAAAAACTTATGTCTTTTATACTCACAGGACCTTCCATGTCGTAAGTAGGGGATTGGATACCAAATCCAATCATTGCTACATATTCTTTTTCTTTTAACATGAACTCGTTTTGCTTCTTTGTATCCGGACCGGTTAGTACTATCAGAACACCCTCTGCTAAGGGATCCAGAGTTCCTGCATGGCCTACTTTTTTTATTTTAAATATTGAACGGACCTTTGCAACAACATCAAAACTGGTCCAGTTTTTCTCTTTGTATATGTTGATTATCACGTGATTATTATATACTAAGTTGACTTTACATAGCCTATAGTTAGTGGTATAATTACAGTTATAGCAATCAAACCTCCCAGATTAGGAGGTCATTCCAACAAAAACAGGAGATACATCGTGAAAACCACAACACCTCTTTTCCTGGCTATCGTTTTCGGTCTTCTTCTTTCAGCCTGCGCAGGCAGTGTGGATACTGATCAGGAGAAAATAACCCCGATCGTAACCGAAGTTCCTACAACTCCGGCTGAAGAAGATATGCTTCCTGAATACTCAGAAGTTGACTGGGAATCCGAGCCAGAACCTCAGGGCAAACCCGCTCCAGACCTAGATTGGGTCTGTGGCAGCGTAGCAAACACAGTGGCTGGTCACCGCGAAACGGCGTACGGTCAAAACTCGTCCCGTTCGGACAAAGATAATATGAAAAATATTTGCCGAACAAGGGCTGAAGCCAAGATCACAGAACACAACGGTCTTTGGCCTGACTACGAGTACCGTGACGGGGGAACCCCAATTAACCCAATCTGGTTACTCGCCCAGCAAATAACGGTTGCGGTTGCAGAGGAATACAATTTTCACGGCATTAACCCATCCGAAATGAATGGGGCAGAAGCAAAGTTACTTACTGACATGATTTTTAATATGTTAGTACAGTAACATCTCACTTGTCTCTTTATCGCCTTGCGAGTTATAGTAACACCCGCGAGGCGATTTTTTTCTATCTTCACAATTTCCTCATTTTATGTATAATTCATCAAATCCCTACAACCTTTATTCTGCAAAGGAGAGAGAGATGATACGTCAAAACAAGCTAGCTTATTCGGCAGTAGCAGTATTATTATTAGGGTTATCTATCAGTTTCTTATTCCCAGCATTACCGATCGCTCAACATTTAGAGCATATTGCACAATTCTTAACCTATACGGTTTTGGGTGTAGGGCTGATAGCGGGTGTACTTATGGTCAGGTCAAATAATAAAGCGGTTACCGTATTGGGCTGGTGTTATTTGGTATTCTTCGGATTTCTAATCCACGGAATGCGGGAATTTTTAACAACAGGTTTCTAACTTATTTACAAATCGTAACAAACAAAGCTCCGGTCTTTACTGAACGGGGCTTTCATTTTCAGCTGCTATTTTATTCCTTGACTAAAACCACAGTTACAAGTATAAATACTAAAGTGATCATCAATTTATTTACACATCTCCTTTATACAACAACCACAACCCCCAAAAGGGGGTAACAGCATATTCATCTCAATATTCCCGTATTTCCGTAAAAAGATTATAATTGTTAGTATAAGGAGTTATTTATGTCAAAAGTATCAGAAAAACTAAAGAACGATCCGCTAGTCGAAGTCAGACATTCAGCAGAACACGTATTGCACATGGCAATGCAGATATTATATCCGGAGTTAAAAAAAGCAATGGGACCGGCAACTGAAGATGGTTATTACTTTGATTTTGACCTGGAGCAAAAGATATCGCCTGAAGATTTTCCAAACATAGAAGCTAAAATGCAGGAAATAATCGATGCAAACCTTCCAATTAAAGGCAGAGAGGTCAGCATTGATGAAGCTAAAGACATTTTCAAAGACAACCCATACAAGCAGGAGTGGCTGGACGAAATTGAAAACCGTGGAGAAAAGGTTACTTTATATTCAATAGCCGATGAGGGGCATGAATTTTACGATCTTGATCTTTGCAGTGGCCCTCATGTTACACATACCGGTGAGGTCAAGGCTTTTAAATTGCTAAGTGTAGCGGGTGCGTATTGGCGTGGTGACGAGAAAAATAAAATGCTGCAACGGATCTACGGAACAGCTTTCAACTCACAAAATGAGCTTGATGAGTACTTTAATAAGCTTGAAGAAGCAAAGCAAAGGGATCACCGCAAAATAGGCAAGGAACTAGACCTGTTCGTTTTCTCAGATCTGGTAGGTAAAGGCTTACCGTTGTTCACGGAAAAAGGAGCTACGATCTGGCGTGAAATATCCCGATACATCGTTGATGAAGAGATCAGAAGCGGTTATAAACACGTCCGTACGCCTGATCTTGCCAAAACGGATCTTTATAAAAAATCCGGGCATTTCCCATATTATAAGGATACGATGTACCCCCCAATGGTTGTGGACGACGAAGAGATCATATTAAGACCAATGACGTGCCCCCATCACTTTGCTCTGTATATGAGCAAACCCAGAAGCTACCGGGATTTACCTTTAAGGTATGCTGAACTTGCGCAACTCTACCGTTACGAGAAATCCGGCGAACTAACCGGGTTGATCCGCGTACGTGAGTTTTGTCTTGCGGATTCCCATAACTTTGTAGTAAAAGACGATGCGGAGCAGGAAATTCACCTTGTGCTTGACCTTATCGAAAGAACTACGGGTGTGCTGGGGTTTGAAAAAGGTGTTGATTATGTGTATCGGTTGTCTCTTGGGGATAGAAAAGACACAGAAAAGTACTACGATTCTCCCAAAGAATGGAACGAAGCAGAAACTGTACTTAGAAAAGTGCTACAGGATAGGAAAGCCCCTCATTACGAAGCTGAAGCTGAGGCGGCATTCTACGGACCAAAAATCGATGTTCAGGTAAAAAATGTTCTGGGCAAGGAAGATACGGCTTTTACTGTACAGTATGATTTTGTCCTACCGAAAAGGTTTGAACTGAAGTTTATAAATGACCAGGGTGAGGAGGAAGAACCTGTGGTGATACATCGTTCATCAATAGGATGTCTGGAAAGAACGATTGGATTTTTGATAGAAAAAACGGGCGGAGCATTTCCTGTCTGGCTTGCTCCTACACAGGTTATGATTGTTCCAATCGCAGAAAAACATAACGATTATGCAGGTGAGATAGTTCAAAAAATGAGGGATGCGGGAATTAGGGTTGAGGTAGACGCACGCGGCGAAACAATGCAGTCAAAGATCAGGGATGCACAAAACCAAAAGATACCCTATATGCTAATAGTAGGGGATAGAGAAATGGAGAACGGTACCGCAAGTGTTCGTTTGAGAACGGGTGAGGATCTTGGTGCAAAACCGGTCAGCGAAGTTCTGAAAATAATATCAAGTAAATATTTGACCAAAGCCCAGGAACTGTGGTAATTTACTTTGCGTAGCAAACACGGAGGAATACTTATATAAAGAATCTTTATCAAATAAATCACAGGATCAGAGCCCCGGAGTTAAGAGTTATAACTAGTGAGGGTGAAAATCTTGGTGTAATGAGAAAAGATGAAGCGTTACGCAAGGCCAATGAAATGAACATGGACCTTGTCGTAATTGCCGAAAAAGCACAACCTCCCGTAGCAAAGATCTTAGATTTCAATAAGTTCTTGTACGACGAACGCAAAAAGGCTTCGGCAATTAAAGCAAAATCTAAGAAGAGCGAGCTTAAAGAGTTCGTGTTCGGGCCCACTATCGGATCCGGTGATATAGATTTTAGAGTACAACGGGCAAAAGAGTTCCTTGAAGAAGGGAACCGGGTTAAGATCACGGTTAAATTCAAGGGCAGGGAAAACGAACATCCCGAAGTGGGATTTGATAAGATAAATAAGTTTAAAGAAGAACTTAAAGATGTTGCGCGGGTAGAATCCGAGCCGAGAAGGGCAGGTAGCATGCTCACGGTAACTTTCGTGAAATTGTAATTTAGAAAATACTATTATGAAAACTAAAAAAACATTATTAAAAAGAGTAAGAATTACCAAAAACGGCAAGATCCTAAAGAAACAGGTAAGTACCGGACATTTAAAAGTGAAATGGGATTCCAGCAAGAAATCCAGAAAAAGAGGTCTTAACGAACAGGAAAATGCCGGACACAGAAAAGTTTTTAAGAGATTGTTAGGAAAACACGGGAGGAATATTTAGGTTTCTTTTCAAATCGCTATGTCTAGAGTAAAAGGCGGCCCACGAGGCCACAGACGACATGTAAAAATACTAAAACTCGCAAAAGGTTATAGAGGAACCAGAAGCAAGCTATTCAAAAGAGCTCATGAAGCTGTTATAAGGGCAGGCGAACACGCGTTCGCAGGTAGAAGACAGCGCAGGAGAGATATGCGAAGACTTTGGATCTCCAGAATAAACGGGGCATTAACTCCCCATGAAATAAGGTACAGTTTGTTTATAGACGGCTTGAAAAAAGCAAACATCGAACTTGATAGAAAAACTCTATCAGAAATGGCCGTAAACGATAATCCAGCGTTTATTAAAGTGGTAAAAACCGTAAAAGAGGCTTTGGGATAATCATCAATTTCCGCTTTCTACAAGAACTTAAATTTTCAACTTTACGCCCTATAGTACCGGTGTTATACTAACGTTCATCAAAATATCTAGAGAATAGGAGTGAGATAATGTACACCTTTTTAAGGTTTTTAGCTGTATTAATTATGTTCACCGTAAACATCCAGGCGTGTGGAGGTGCCGTTAAGGAAAGTACCACCTCCAAATCCCAAGGCGTTTATACACATTTTGACTTTGGCCAATCCTGGTTGATCAGATACAAGATCGAAACGGATTCGGTTGAAGGTTGTTATCCTTTAGGTAAGGAGTTCGTTTTTAATGCTAAATACGAGCTAACTTCATTTATAGAAGGTCAGACCGAGTCAGTGGATTCTACACAGAACCACACCGTGACTGTAAAACTTACTGATGTGATCGAGAAAGTCATGATTGTTTACAGCATTAGAGAAATGGCAAATCTGAGCGCTCTGCCGGATGAACCGATTGTACTATCGCAAATGTTTTATAACAATGATGGTGTCAAATTATTTGCCCTCCATGTAGATTTGATAAGATACGAAGGGGTAAATGAACTTGGACTATACTGCTTTACTCCTGAATTGGAAGTAGTCGGCTCCGGATAAGGTAAAGAACAAAATCATGCACCGGATTATCCCACAAACCGGTGCTTTTTTATTGCTAGTAAAAAGCTTGCTGTAATAATCTAATTTACTAAAATTATACAAGGGTTGCATTGCAACTACAGGACATAGTCCGAGCAAGCTTGTATAATAACCAAAGTGATTGAATTCGAAACAGTTATTAAAAACGTAAAGGATAACTTTTTAACGGACCTGACAGAGGCAAAGGGTGCGGGAACTCTTGATGAATTATATTTAAAATATTTCTCCAAAGCCCACGGTGTTATAACAAAACTTATAAAAGAAATTCCTCAATTTTCAGCGGATGATAAAAAAATTTATGGTCCTGTGATAAACACTTTACA
>LCBS01000030.1 GCA_000997355.1 candidate division WWE3 bacterium GW2011_GWB1_41_6 | reverse complement strand
TGGCGCACCTGGCGGGATTCGAACCTGCGACCTCCACCTTAGAAGGGTGTTGCTCTATCCACTGAGCTACAGGTGCATATCATGTGGATTTTACAGCAAATATGCTGTTATTCCAACCCTTTTAGGAGGTGTGATTTACGTTGTTCGAATTCACGTTTTGTGATTTTTCCTTTACTTAATAATTCCCTTAATCTGTTTAGAGATTTTTCAAATGCTTCCGGGTGACTGATGGTGGTTACGGGGTCGGATTTATGTTTAGCAAGTGAATTATATATTTTACGGTCAATAATTGTTTTAGCCTTAATGGCTATCTTTTTTGGAATGTACTTGATTTTTACATTCTGTCCTGCGCTTGTATCAATTTCAAGGCTTGCGAAGAATATCCCTCTTACAAGAAATACCTGTGCAATATGAGCGTATGCAATTGTGATCTCGTTAATTCGGAAGAATCTTCTTTTACGGTATACAAGAAGATCGTCGTATACAAGTAAACGTGGAGGCCACATAGTACGGTTAAGTTCCCTGTTTCCTGCAAGTTCTAAAAGTAGGGTGGACATGTTAAGTGAATATTAGCTTAATCTATGTCATCTGGCCAATCTTGTCTCTGCAGTTCCCTTTCAATTAGCTCGTCATCAATATCCAAAGGTTTAGGTTTTTTTACCTTTGGTTTAGTTAAAAGATCGGCGATCTCAGCTTCTTCCGGATCTACGGCGGCTACGTCACTTTCAACATCGACTATCAAATTCTCGTGATTATCTGTTTTTCTAACATTACCTTTATTAGATTTTTGATCATTTTTGTTCATGTTCATTATTATGCATAACTGATTTTAAATGTCTAGACCTGTAAGAAAATTTACCTGTTATAATTAAATAATGCAAAATACTATAGAAAATAATGTATACGATGTGCTGATAATTGGCGGCGGGGCGGCAGGCTTGACGGCCGCAATATATGCATCAAGAGCTGAACTTTCTACATTAGTTCTTTCCGGACAACCAAGTGGCGGGCAGTTGATGCTAACTACGGATGTAGAGAACTTCCCGGGTTTTCCTGAGGGTATTTTAGGTCCGATACTGATCGAAAATCTGAGAAAACAGGCTGAGAGATTTGGAACAAAGAGTGTTGAGCAAAACGTTATCAAACTTGAAGGATCTTTTGAGACGGGGTTTAAAGCTACTACTTATTCGGGAGCGGTTTATGAGGGAAAAACGATAATCCTTGCGATGGATGCGTCCGCAAAATGGCTTGGTCTGGATAGTGAGCAGAAGCTAATCGGCAGAGGTGTTTCTTCGTGTGCGACTTGCGATGGGTACTTTTTTAAAGATAAAGTAATCGCAGTTGTAGGCGGGGGCGACGCGGCAATGGAAGAAGCGACATATTTGACAAAGTTTGCATCAAAAGTTTATGTTCTAGTTCGCGGGAGAAAAGAAGATCTAAGGTGTAGTAAGATCATGCAGCACCGTGCATTCAGCAACCATAAGATAGAGTTTATTTTTAGTACCGAAGTTGTGGAAGTTTTTGGCGAGCAAAAGGTCGAAGGAATAAAAGTAATTGAAAAAACATCAGGCGAAGAGAAGGCAATGAATGATGTTTCAGGTTTGTTTGTTGCCATTGGACATAGGCCTAATACAAAATTCCTTGAAGGCGTAATAGAACTCAGGTCACAAGGGTATATTCGTGTTCTTGATTGCACCCGGACGTCAAAGGAAGGCGTTTTTGTAGCCGGGGATGTCGGTGACTCGAAGTATAGACAGGCGGTTAGTGCTGCGGGCTTTGGGTGTATGGCGGCATTGGATGTGGCAAAGTACCTTTCCGAAAAACAGGGATAAACTAAAGAATAAAAAAAGGACCGATATTTAGCTTACCGGTCCAAGTCGATCAGGTTATTATCTGACTTTTACTTTCCTGCGCGCAACTTTTTTTGGGAACCTTGCCTTCAGGCCTGCATGATAAGTATTCTCATCACACGGAATGCAGCTACCTTCCCTATCGGGGTCGTCGCTTGCTTGGTTCGGGCACTTTCCCTCACAAACAGCACACTGGCAAGGATTGTTCCTTCTTGTCATCGTTACCTCCTTCAAATTTGTCGCTATAGGGTATTATACCAAAAAATTTATTTATGAAAAGAACGTAAAATTACGGGGAAAAAAAGTTCACAGGAAAGTACCTATGAACTTAGAAAAGCATATACTTTTTTCCTAGACAGCCGGCATTGCACAATTCGGTGCACGGTTTATGTAGTTTGCCAATATCCGTCCCGGCATCCAGCACACACCGTTACGGGTTTCCTTTCTTTCAACAAGGCACCTGCGTATACTCTGTGTCAAAAACGCATCAATGTCTTTAGGAGTCACTCCGTTACTTTCAACATCTCCTCTGATTAATAAACTGTAAAGAGTAACTGAAGAAATTCCCAGATCCCGCACCTTCAAAATCCGTTCTAACAAAAACCTCTCCTGCTCGTCAGATAGAGCCATCAGAAAGTACTCCTTTCCTAGCTTCTGATTTGATTTTGCCGTCTCTGATTGATCTTTTTGATCAGGACAACAAGCACGATAAAGGGTACCCAAACTACTGCGTACACTCCCACCCATATCACAAGTGAGCCAATGCCTCTCATAGTACTAATAAGCGACCTCACAGCTTGTTTGAATACGACTTGAGGTCTCCAGAATTCTTCAGGTGTGTAAGGCAGCGCGAGTTCGTCAGTGGACATGTGAACGGTGATGAAAGTTGAAGATGATGTGGCGTTCATGTAATTAAGCTGCCCTTTTAACGCATCAATTTGGTCCTGAACCGAGAAAATCCTTTGCTGGACGTTAAGGATTTGATCAACGTCGGTTGCACGGTCCATTATTTCTTCGTAGCGTGTTTTAACTTCGTTTAAAGTAGATAAACGTGCTTCGATGTCCAGATACTGATCGGTGATGTCCTTGCCATAGATGTTTTCGTATACAACCTTAACTGACATGCCACGTAGGAAAACCAGTATACTGTCAAGCTCTTCTTTAGGAACACGCAGTTCCACAGTTCCGGACTCCCCTCCCTCGGGGCTTGCCATGTAACTGCGGACAATGTAACCGTTCTTACTGCGGACTTGCTCTTCGACCTGGTCTATACTTGACCGTACATCTTGTACAAGCAAGGATAAATCGGAGTTTGTTACCACTTTTCTATCCTGGACATCCAACCGGGGAGTTACAGGAGCACTGTTATAATTACCGCTAAAACCTGCAGAAGGCAGGGAAATTCCTTTAGAGGTTCCTGAGTAAGAGTCTGATTCCATAAAACCTGTAATCCCGTTAGGGGAATTTATAGATGAACGTTTGGAGTAAGTGCCTAAGTACCGCACGGGGTTTCCAAAAAGCATGAAAAAGACAATAACTAACAATAAGGCAGTAAGTTTATTGTTCTTGATCCATTGAAGCAGCCTGTTTATCACTAAGTAAATTGTAGTACTTACAGATTTTCGAAGTCAAGGGACAGTTTTTTCCAGTTAACCACATTCCACCAGTTCTCTATGTACGACGCTCGCATGTTACGGTACTTAAGATAATATGCGTGTTCCCAGACATCCAAGCCTAATACGGGTGTATCCCCATCCATGACAGGAGAATCCTGATTTGGAGTTGATGTTACTGAAAGGTTTCCGTTTTTGTCCATGACTAGCCATGCCCAGCCGCTCCCGAATCTGTTTAATGCCGCCTTAGTGAATTCTTCTTTGAACATATCCAAACTTCCAAAAGTTTTATCAATAGCATCCGATAGCTTGCCGGTAGGTGTAACGTCAGGTGTTGGACTCATCCATCCCCATAACAATGAGTGATTAAAGTGTCCCCCGCCGTTGTTCCTGACTGCCGTTCTAATCTCCTCCGGTATCTCGTTAAGTTTTGCAAGAAGTATCTCTATATCGTATTGAAAAAAGTCCGGGTATTTGTCCAGGGCTTCGTTTAACTTATTTACATAGGTCTTATGGTGCTTTTCATGATGAATTTCCATAGTTTCCTTATCTATATAAGGTTCCAGTGCATCGTGGCTGTATGGCAGTTCTGGTGTTATGAAAGACATAATTTTCCTTTCGGCATAGAAAACCGTATACATTAAATTCATCTATGCACATCTATTTATTATTAATCTATAAACTACAATAGAAATATTTTGCTTTCAAGTTAAGATATTGTAATAATTGCCGCTGTCAGGTATGTGAAAGTGGGCGCTATCCGTCTATAATTAAGGTGATATGCTAAAGCTTAAAAATCCCGAAACAACCTTTTTTCTTCTGCTGATGTCCACAACCCTCTTACTGAGAGTTCCTCAGCTTGGGTACTCACATTTCTATGGAGACGAGACAAAGACCTTATATCTTGATAAAACAGTTCCTGCGACAAAATTCTTTTTAGACCAGAGAAAAGGTCCCTTGCAGTTTTTCGTTGCGTGGGGCGTGGAAAAAGTCTCCGGTTCATATGATGAACAGTGGATACGACTTCCGTTTGCTTTGGCGGGTGTGTTATCAGTAGCAATATTTTACATATTGATAAAGAAACTTTTTAATTGGCAGACGGCGTTGGTGTCCTCACTTCTTCTTTCTTTTAATGGGTTGTTTGTTGCGTTTTCCAGAACTGCCCAGTACCAAAGCTTTCTTATATTATTCGGGTTTGCGGGTTTATACTTGTATATTTTAGCTGTCGAGAAGAACAGAAGATCGTTCTCGGTTTTATCTTCGGTTTGTATGGCATTGGCATTTTACTTCCATTACGATGCAGTATTTTTCCTGGTGCCTCTACTCTATTTATTTTGGGTTTACCGTAAAGAGAATATAACTAGGATCAAGGAATTTCTTATATTTTTTGGTATACCATTGGCAGTTTCCTTAGCATTGTTTTATGGTCCTTACGTTATATATGGGTATTTTCAGTCGAACACCGTTGGCTATATAGCTAAAAGGCTTTCCGGTAAGGAATACCTTGTTAATAATTCTTTGTATACACTTTTTGTTTACAACCCATCGTTCCTGTACTTTATACCTTTGGTAATGCCGATACTTGTGTTCTTTAAGCAGATGAATTACCGCAGAGAAATGCTCATATTATGGTTTTTGGTTCCTTTTATCGCTTTTCAGTTTATTATTCTAAATCCGGGTACGCACATCCAGAATTACTTACTCCCTCTTTTTATCATGACGGGGGCATTGGTTTACGAAATATTTACCGGTATTAAGTATTTTTGGCTCCGTTATATTTATCTAGCATTAATTGCACTATTTTTTACCTTAACCTTTACTATTTCTGCAAACGTATATTTACCGGTATTGAATAATGGCTACCCCTGGAAAAACAGTGTTATAAAAAAAGATTATAATTTGTTCATGTATGGTTTTCCATATAACCGCGGGTGGGATCAGGTACGAAGGTACTTTTTGAAGACGGAAGGCGCGAGAGGAATTTATACGAACGACAACGACACCATTGCTCAATATTACTTAAGGGAATTGGATTACACGCCGCCCGGTTCGAATTTTATTCCCCAGTATTACGTTCACATATACAATAATCAGGAATTCAGGAATGTTCCGTCAAGTATGGAACCTTACCTTGCGGACTACTATACAAAGGAAAACGAGATTCTTATTGATGGTGAAACTATGGCGGTCATATATAAGAGAACACAGTTCCCCACAAAATAGACTTTATTGCTTATTCTTAGCGTATATATAAACTTCCGAAACCGGAATCAGGTTTGGGTTTGTTGTTGAGAACGTTTTAATAAGTGAAAACTTTTCTGATGATGTGACCATTCTTTCGAATTCCTGCCATGCCTTTGTGTATTCAGGATATTTTGTGATTACCTCACTCCTCTTGTAGTCATCGATTGGGCGTGAAGATAAGATCACATAGTCGTAAAGATTTGGATCGGGAGGATAATCGTATTGGGCATTTTTCGATTCATAAACATTAAACTGTCTCACGTCAAGAAGGGTTTCCGGTTCGGTTCGAAGCTTGTTCATTGGATCAAGACCTTCCTCAGTAATTACAAACCTATTTGAATTTGCCGGTAAATTATCTCTTGCCCAAATGTAGGCTTCGCTTTTTGGCGTATACCTTTGGAATTGTTTTAAAAGCACTACTGAAGGATATAAGTACAGTAAGATGCTTAAGGTTATGACCATATACCTGAGCGTTTTTTGTTTTATCAATTGCGGGAGTGTGTATACCGAGTGTGCGGCATATACCAGCAATATCGGTATAACAGGGAGCATCCATCTATCCACTCTTCTTGACTGTAAAGAGTAAAAGATTAGGTATATCAAAATATTTCCTAGCAAAAAGATATGAATCGGTTTTTCGTCTGACGCAGATTTTATATGCATAACCGCTTTTCGGACACCTAGGGCAGAGAATATAAATACGAATGGAGTCAGGATAGTTCCTAGCGAGAATAGATATTTTAATGGGCTGTAATCCACCGAATCAAATACCAATCCTCCTTCCTTAAAAAGCATCTGGTAAATACGGAAAATAAAATCATTAAAGAATATAAATGAGAACGGGTTTGTCAGAATAAATGTTGCACCGGTAAGAAGCAAAAAACCGGCCATACTCTTGTAGTCTTTCTTGTGTAGAAAAAGATACAAAAATAACGGTAAGGAAATTGCGGCCGTAATTTTTGTTCCTATCGCCAGCCCCATAAATATTCCCGCAAGCCAAATGTATGCAGAGCGGTTAGGTGTCGCGTGATAAGAGATCATCGTGATATAAGTCACAGTTAACAGAAACGTGAGTATTATGTCCGGGTTAACGTAATGAGCGTGCACAATCATTTTCCAGTTTAGTGCCGCTAAGAAAAATGCGATCAAAGCGCCGGAGAAAATTCTATTATTAATTCTTTTCTCATCAGGATAAAGTTTTAGGTAAAGAGTAGCCATAAGTGGAATGACAGCAAGTGACATTACAGCGTTAATACTTCTCATAAGAATATAAAGTGTTGTTTTGTCAAAGACTATACCTGCAATATTAAGAGATTTACTAAAAAACATAACTGCAGCTGTTAATAAGTAGGAAGGAAAAGTTCCATAGACATACGATATAGGTATAAGTTTGTAATAATTTCCGTTCGCGATGATATCCCTGAGTTCGTATGTGTATTTAATTGCAGGTTCGGCTATCTCCGGTTCGTCTGCGTAAAAACTGTGAGGCAGTCCGAACTCTATGTGCCAAAATCTCAATACAATAGCCAATATGAAGACCAGCGTTATTAATATATGATATTTATATGAGAAGATCTGTGCCTTCATTCTTATTATTATACCTGTTGTTGCTCTTGGTTTTCTTTATAATCCGGTTTTCAGGATTAGGTACTGATATGTCAAATTCCGATGCGGCCAGGTGGCACAGGCGTTCAGAGCGGTTTTTAACTGCTGTAAAGTCAGGTGAACTTAAGGATACTTACCAGCACTATCAGCCGGGAGTAACATTGATGTGGCTAAATGCTTTAGTGAAACAATCCGCATTTACCGCACAACTACGTTATACGAACGAACCTAAGACGCTGGAGAATGCGGATTATTTCCCGGTGATTCACGGAATATCAAAAGCTGCGATCGTGGTAGTTCTTGGTATTTTATTTTTTATTCAGCTTATTTTGATCAACCGGATATTTTCACATAAGACGTCGTTAATCTACGGTTTACTGTTGGTATTGGAACCATATCTGATTGGTATAGACCGTTGGTTCCACCTGACATCCCTTGAAACATATTTTCTGTTCACTTCGTTCTTATGTCTTGTCTACTGGTACAAGAAATTTACAGGGAACTCAGGTAAAAAATACCTCTTTTTAGCTGCAGTATTGTTCGCACTAGCTGTACTGTCGAAACTGACATCACTATCTGCACTGCCTACCCTCCTTCTGATTATCCTTTTCCGAAATACAGGTACAGACAGGCCGGATAAATCTATATTTAAAAAGGAATGTATCATTATTGCAGCGAAAAACGTGTCTATTTTTACAGTCGTATTTCTGGTTACTTTATTTATTGTCTTCCCCGCTTTTTGGGTCGGTCCGGTAAACGTGATAACAAAACTTTACGATGCTGTTGTGGGTGCCGTGAGTGATGACATCAGAGGTGATTATTACTACGGAGTTTTTAGTATGTTCTACTACTTTATTATCCTAGCCTTCAAACTATCCCCGGTTACACTTATCATATTTACTCTTTCTTTAGTATTCTTTAAAAGAACATTTTCTTCAGTCCCACGGTTATTTTCTGTAGTATTGCTTGCCAACCTTTTAATAGTACTAACTGTTTCAGATAAAAAAATAGACAGGTACATAATTATTATGTTTCCCTCAATCTTGTTAATCTGTAGTCTGTTCTTCTCTAGTTTAAATAGAAAATTAATTACAGGTGTTTTTCTCGCTCACTTACTTGTTTTTCTTTATGCGTATTTGACTTACTATCCGGTTTTCTCCGCGTTCTACTCCCCTGCTCTCGGTGGTACGAAAAAAGCTATGGATCTTGGAATTTATGAGAATAGCGGGGAGTATTTCTCCGATGCAGCTTTTTATTTGAACGGTTTGGGGCGTGACAAGTACGTTTATATACCTAATAACTTTGAATCCTTTTCGTACTACTATAAGGGGAACATACAACGTGATCTGAGCGAAACTACCGATTACATTGTAGCGTCATTGGACTTTGACCGCAGGAAT
>LCBS01000029.1 GCA_000997355.1 candidate division WWE3 bacterium GW2011_GWB1_41_6 | reverse complement strand
AAGCCGAAATGACCGCCACAATAGTTTTGCCGGTTCCTACATCCCCTTCCAGAAGCCGGTTTGAGGGATGTTCGTGTTCCATATCCTTTAGTATCTCCGCAACCGCGGATTCCTGAGATGCTGTAAGCATAAAAGGAAGCCCACTGACAAAATTATTAACTTCAACTGAATGTTTCTCGTAGCTCATGTCCGGTCCTCTTAGTTTCCTGTTCCATTCCTGTTTCCGTTTTTCAACCTTTAGCAGTTCCATGAACATTTCCTCAAACTCGAACCTTTCTCTGGCTATTCTCACATCATTTTCGGATTCAGGGAAATGAATGTCCGATAAAGCTTTGTGGAAATCCAGTAAATGATGGTTTTTTATTATATTATCAGGCAGGAACTCACCGTATGGCGAATTTCCGTTTGTGACGTCGTTAATTCTAGAACGGATCCATTTAGATGAAATACCAGAAGTTTCAGGATAAACAGGAACAAGTCTGCCCGTATTGATCGTATTACTGGTTGCAGGTTCGAACTCCGGTCCGAAAAAAGCGGGTTTTCTGTCAAAGATATTTACTTTTCCACTTACTTTATATTTTCTGCCCGGTTTTAACGAGTCTCTTATATAATGCTGGTTGAACCAGATGACCGTCATTGCTCCCGTTTCATCGGATATCTTAGCTTTGGTAAGTCTCTTGCCATTGCGTGTAAAAAAGTTGTTCACTTCGTCAAGAATTACGTCCACCGTCACCGTATCCCCTTCCTCAAGGTCTGCGATAGGTTTGCTCTTTGAATAATCCTCGTATCTGAATGGAAAATGATAAACAAGATCCTCAACGGTATAAATACCCAGCCTTTCGAGCAGTATTTTAAATTTAGGGCCTATTTTCGGGATCGCTGTGACGGGTCTTTCCAGACTTAACATAAACTGATTTTACCAGGAATATTATAAAAAAAGCCGCAATTTATAAAAAATTGCGGTGGTGTTACGGATATGTTATTTATTTTTTAAAGCGGCATTTTTTGCCGTGTGGGTAGACTTTTCCGCAGTAACTACATTTTCCCCCTGTACAGATTCCGTATTCCTCTCTATCTACACGATGGTTCCATCCCAATTTTCTTAAAAACCTTGAAAAACCCGAAGGTTTATTTTGTGACAAAATCGAACCGCATGAAGGAAAAGGTTTTTTACATCTGTCACAACGTAACATCATACGTATGTTATTCATCTCTCCCTCGCTTATGTGTTAATCTTTTATAACTTTAGATTATAAAGGGCAGAACGCTTGTGGCAAGCAAGGCAAGCGTAGACAGTATTACAATAATCTTGGCAAGTACCCCGTTCTTCCTCATTACCCTGATCTGCTTTCTGATCTTTCTAAAAAAAGCAGACAATTTTGCACGCAGGGTTTGTTTTTTCCCGGGTATTACATTTTCCGTTAGTTTTCTAAAATTGCTTAAATCCATAACCTCAAATAACCTTGATAAAATCCCTTTTCCCGAACTTGACCATTGTACCACTCTTGAACTCAGTTTCCCGGTTCATCTCCGTAAGTTTTTCTCCGTTAACCTCCACACCGCCTTGTTCTATTACTCTCTTTATTTCTGCCGAAGAGACCGCGCCGCTCTTCGCCTGTTTCAAAAATTCCAGTACGGTCATTGTTCCGGTAACATGTGTTTCAGTTACAAGTTCATCGGAGATACCGCCTTTTTGAACGGTTTCTTCAAAGACATTTTCTGCTTTTTCCGCGTCGTCTGCCGTATGATAGAACCTTACGATCTCACGGGCAAGCCTTTTCTTATACTGCATCGGGTTTTCACCACTTTCTACTCCCCTCCTCATCGCGTCTATTTCTTCCATCGGTACGCGCGTAACAAGTTCATAATATTCCCAAATAACCCCGTCAACTATGGACATAATTTTTCCGTACATATCAAACGGGTTATCAGTTATTGGTATGAAGTTCTTGAGACTCTTTCCCATCGGACGTCCGTCGCCTCCCGTTAAAAGTCTCATTACAACTGCACTTTGAGGTTCGATCCCGTAAACTTCTGTAAGTTTTCTTCCCGCTAGTAAATTAAAGGTTTGGTCAGTTCCTCCAAACTCCACGTCGCATTTTAATGCGACAGAGTCATAACCTTGCATCAAAGGATATAAAAATTCATCCATGCCGATCGGGTTATTTGATTTATAACGTAGTAGGAAGGTTTCCCGGTCCATCATCTGCTGAAGCGTGAATTGTTTGGAGAGATGGATGACATCATTAAAATTAAGCTTTTTCAGCCATTCCGAATTATGACGGATTTGAGTTTGTTCTTTTAACACTGTCTTAAAAAATTGCTGTTTGTATGTTTCCTCGTTCTTTTTTATTTCTGCCGGTGCTGCTTCGGATCTCATATCCACTTTGTCGGAATGGTCCCCCACTAAGGTTGTAAAATCGCCTATTATCAGTGTCACCTTATGCCCGAGTTCCTGAAAATCCCGTATCTTTCTGTGAACCACTGCGTGCCCTAAATGCAGAAGTGGTCCCGTCACATCAGTTCCCAGCTTTAGATGGAGCTGTTTGCCGCTCATCAACCTTTTCCTGAGATCCTCTTTGGTGAACACCTCATGAACTCCTCTTGTCAGAACTTCGTTGATCTTTTTTTCGTCGGTGATAATGCGGGTCATAGAGTGATTATATAGTTTTTTTGGGTAAAAATGAATAAAAACCGCCGGTAAAATTGTAATACCGGCGGAATAAGGTTTTCGGACAGCTCAAAGTTATGTATTTTGTCTGTCCTTGATGAACTGAGTGTGTCTTTGCCAAAGATCTGGAAGTAGCCGTGTTATCAAATCCTGCAAATCGGATTTAATCACAAAACGTGGAACATTCCTGTGATTAATAATGTCTCTTCCAATATCTATAACATCTGATTCCGGTCGTTCTGAAGTTCCCTGAAGTTGAATTAACTTGGCGGAGATTCCCCGACCCGCTCCAAAATATATAAGGAAAGTAATATCATCGAATAGTTCCGATTTTCCGTTCCACTTCCCTCCTGATAAAACCAGCAAGATATCATATGTCCGTGTTCCTGTGGTTTTAACAGCGCTTGTAATATGCGTCGTTCTTTCAGACATAGTCTCTCCCTTCCTCTTTTATGTGAATCAGTAATAGTTTACTTTTTATATCAAAAAACTAAGCTTATAGCAACAAACCGCAGGTACAATTTATATTTTGTTAGTAAGTTTCATTATTGATATAATCAAACTATGCGTTTTAACCTCCCTTACGATTTCACCCGCTTTAAGGGGTATAAAGCAAAATTAGGCCAAAATTACAAGAAACCCCGTTACGGGAATTCAAAGAAAACCTCCGGAGGCAGGCCTGGTACCGGTAGGTCGAAAAAACTGCTTATCCTGACATACCTGGCAACGTTCATGTTCGTTGGAATGGTTGCGGGAACGTTAGGTTTGTTTCTGCTATTTATTGTCTTTTCGGCAGACCTTCCAAACCCCTACGCCCTACTTGAACGAAGCACCGAATTATCAACCAAGTTATATGATCGCAATGGTACTCCTATTTTTGAAGTATATGGGGAGAAAAACAGGCAGTTGGTGACATTAGATAACGTCTCCCCCAACATCTTACACGCCACTTTATCAACAGAAGATTCTAACTTCTATCAACACCAGGGGTTTGACATAAAAGGCATGCTAAGGGCATTCAGGAATACCACAACCGGTGAAGGTTTGCAGGGAGGTTCTACGTTAACGCAACAAGTGGTAAAGAACGCCTTGCTGACCCAGGACCGTACACTGTCAAGAAAAGTAAAGGAACTTATCCTATCACTCCAGCTGGAAAATAAGTATTCCAAGGATGATATTCTGCAGATGTATCTTAACGAGACGCCCTACGGTGGTCAGAACTATG
Organism: candidate division WWE3 bacterium GW2011_GWB1_41_6; assembly: GCA_000997355.1. Lineage (GTDB taxonomy): Bacteria > Patescibacteriota > WWE3 > UBA101185 > UBA10185 > GWB1-41-6. Next base: position 5,122 of record LCBS01000029.1, on the reverse strand, counting down.
GGATTATGACTGCTTCTAAAGCTTATTTTAACAAAGATCCTAAAGACCTAACCGTAGGGGAAGCTGCGTATTTGGCAGGACTTCCTCAGCGCCCAAGTTATTACTCTCATTATGGTTCCAATCCCGAGGCAGGTATAGAGCGTAAAAATTATGTTCTTTATTTAATGAACGAACGCGGCTGGATCAGTTCGGATGGCAAAAGGCACTTTTTAAATGACGAAGAATACGAAATGGCCAAGGCCGAGGAACTTGCTTTTCAGTCCGTAGCTGTTCCTTTCAAAGCACCTCATTATGTTTTTTATGTAAAACAGCAGTTGGCCGAAAAGTTTGGGGATGAGGCTGTTGAGCAAGGAGGGTTGCAGGTTACAACATCACTAGATCTTGAACTGCAGGATAGTGCTCAGAAAATTGTGCAGGAAGAAGTAGATAAAGCTGCGGGAATGAACGTTTGGAACGGAGGTATGGTTGCACTAGATCCAAAGACAGGTCAGATATTGGCGATGGTCGGTTCCAAAGGTTATTTCCTCAAATCGGCACCGGAAGGTTGTACCTCCGGTATAACAGGTGAAGGAAGTTGTCTTTTTGAACCTAATCTAAATGTGATTATTGCGAGCCGCCAGCCGGGTTCCGCAATAAAACCCATTACCTACGCAACCATGTTGTCTAAAGGCTACACAGCAGCATTTCCACTGCTTGACGTTCCCTCGTCTTTCCAAGGTTCTGCTCCTGATAAACCGTATATACCTGAAAACTATGACGGTAGGTTCCGCGGACCTATGTCTGTCAGGAAATCCTTAGGGAACTCACTAAACATTCCGGCCGTAAAAGCTTTGAAGATCGTAGGTGTAGACAGTATGATCGATCAGGCGGAAAAGATGGGTATCACTACACTAAAGGATAGGGACCGTTATGGTTTAGCATTGACTTTAGGCGGCGGTGAGACAAAACTGCTTGAACTAACAGATGCATTTGCAACTTTTGCCAATGGCGGGATGTACAAAGAGCCGGTAGCTATCCTTGAAGTAAAAGATTCCAACGGCCGTGTGTTATACAAATGGCGTGACAACGGCGGCGCAAGAGCTGTAAGCGAAGAAGTCGCGTACTTGATATCGGATATTCTTTCTGATGATGGAGCAAGAAGTGAAGTTTTTGGGTTTGGAAGTTTATTAAACATCCCCGGTCATCAGGTCGCGGTAAAAACAGGAACGACGGATGATAAGCGCGACAACTATGCGATTGGATATACAAAAAATATTGCGGTTGGAACATGGGTTGGCAATAACAACAACGATAAAATGAACCCCAATGTTGCATCGGGTATCACCGGTGCGACACCGATCTGGAACCGATTCATGAGATCGTATTTACAAGATAAACCCGACGACAGGTTTACGCCGACAGCTAATTTACAGAAATGGGAAGTGGATGCGTTAACCGGAATGCAACCTTTCGATGAATTCTCCCGCCGGGCGGAATGGTTCGTAAAAGGTACACAGCCTACAGCCCGCTCCACGTGGTATGAGCAGATCGAGATATGCAAGAAAGACGGAAAAATCGCAAATGACAGCTGTAAAAGTGCAGGTGAAACTGAAGTCAAGACATTTGTTCGTATTCAAGCTGAACTTCCGGAGTGGCAATCGGATGTAGATAAATGGATCTATGAGAACTACCGGGAAGATGATAAGTACTTCCCTCCTACCACAGTATCACACCTAAAGTTCAACGATGACGGTGATGTGGAGGATGACGATAAAGTATATGTTGAGGTTGTGGGATATAAAGACGGTGACAAGGTTGGATACAGCTTTAGACTTTCGGTAGAGGTCTCGGCCGCCAACGATATAAGTGAGGTAAGGATTTATGATAATGGAAATCAGGTAACAGCTGACAAAACATATCCTTACGGTTATAATTTCACTTACACGTCAGCCGATGCCGGTGAACATGAGTTTTCCATTGTCGCCGAAGATAAAAAAGGAAATGAAGGAAAGAAGGACATCAAGCTAAAGATCGGCTATTAAGTAATCTACTGCCCAAAAATGCAAATAGAATAGATAATGGAGGAGATGATATGAAACAATATAACCTGTCGCTTGAGTTTCCTACGGGTAATCCTTATGGCGGTATTGTGTTAAAAGTGTATTTGGATGAAGGGTTTAAGGTATTTGCCGGTGATGACAGGGGCAACTCGTTGAATCTATTGATTCAGGGTAACAGCGATCCGCAAAAAATCGCTCATATCAGAAGGTCGCAGAAACACCCTGGGCATGTCGAGATCCTGCCGCTAGGCCACACTACTGTCAGAAAATTCGGTGAAAGCCGTCCTAGTGACCAATATACTGATGTTGCCCCGAAGAATCGCTTGCGAATTTCTAACAGAGCGGGTGGCGTCGTGATCGGTGTTGAAATCTAGTTTCGATAAGGTTTCGCTGAGGTCGTAGTATTGTTTATATTACGACCTTTTTTTATATTTCTGAAGAATACGTGCGGATTATAGCTCCAGTTTTTCAAGAACTCTATTTTTAATAGAATTTATTTCCTCCTGGTTAGTATGTTTCGCGTTAAAGTACATTCTGACAAGAATTGATTTTCTGTCTTCGGTAATGTCGAAGTATTCTTCAACCACCTCAACTTTGTTAATCTTAGGGTCGCTTTGCCTGATCTTATTGATGATATCCCCTACCTCACGTCCCGCTTCTATGTTTAGTGAAACGTCTTCTGTTATGGTGTTGATTAGTTCATGCAGTACCCTGGTATTTGTTTTAGAAGTATTCATTATCACCTCAACATCAAGTGTAAAAGAGTCGTAACTTATGTATCCCGTACTTGTGCCTCCTATTGTAATTATGTGAACATCACCCTGTTTTTCCACCTTATAGTCCCCCACCCCTAGTATCAGAAACAACCCCGATAGAAGTTCTCTTGTTTTACGGGAAATCTCGTAAGTACTCAGTGCTCTATTTCTGTAGATCACAGTTGCCAGACGTGGTTCCGAGTAGGCGTTGATGTCACCGGCTTCCCCACTATGTTTGTATACTTTGCCAATTTCAAACACTTCTGCTTCTTTTAACCCGTGTTTATAATAAACTTGAGTGACGGGGAGGAGTGTTTCGTAAATTGTAGTTCTTAACGCGTTTTTATCAGCACTTTTTGAGTTGTCTAGCCAGACTTGTGTTTTTATACTTTTATCGTGAGGAACAAGCGGGTCCGTAATATGTTCGTGTAGTCCTAGATTAACGAGCGCGTCTCTCAAAGTTTCTTCGAACGTATACACACCGGGTGTAATTTCTTTTGGTGGTGCCGAATCTGCCATGTCCGAAGGGATGTAATTGTAGTTACTTATCCGTAGAATATCGGAAACAATATCATCTTCTACAACGACGTCGGTTCGGAAATAAGGTACCTCAAGGAAAAATGAACCTTTTCTCTCTTCGATTACGGTGTATCCTAGTGATACTAGAATTCTTTTAACCGGTTCCGGTTCGAACTCGATACCTCCAATAGAAAGTATCCTCTCCAAACGCAACTCCATTTTTTTAGCGGGTACAGGTTTGGGATAATAATCGTCGTTTTCATAATATTCACCGCCGGCAAGCTCAAGTATCAAATAAGTTGCTCTTTCTACTGCGATTTGTGTATTTTCGGGATGTAAGAACTTATCGTACCTTGATACCGATTCGTTTTGGATCTTAAGTTTACGTGCGGTGCGTCTTACATTCGCTTGATCGTAATTGCCTGCATCAAGGACTATATTGCTTGTGATAAAATCTACCGCTGTTTTAGCCCCGCCGACTACCCCTCCTATCACAATAGCCTCGTTATTTTGCGACAAAACGAACATTGAATCATCGAGAATAACGTTCGTTCCGTCTAAAGTCACAATTTGCTCACCTTTTCCAGCCTTTCGTATTACAATTTCCTGTTTCTCGAACTTATCCAGGTCTTGGGCGTGCATGGGGTTTCCGTACTCGATCATGACGTAATTGGTTACATCAACAATATTATTTACAGGTGTCATACCATAATCGCTTAGTCTTTTTTTCAACCAATCAGGAGATTCCTGCACTCTGACGCCCCTAAACACCCGTGTGTTAAACCTTCTGCAAATATCGGGCGCTTCTACTCTTATTTCTACACTTCCGCCATCCTTTCCTTTTTTTGTATTATTCGGTGGAAGCTTAAGTTCCAGGTTCTCAAAGGCAGCAAAATCCCTGGCACACCCTATTATAGAGAGCCAGTCGGAGCGGTCCATACGGTGCTCCAGATCCATCACATTACCGGAAATAGGTTTATCGAGCAATAAGCCCAGTGAGGTAAATGACTCGGCTATCTCTTCCGGAGTCTTGTTTGTCTCGACGTATTCTTTTAACCAATCAATAGGTATTTTCATATCTGTCTTCTAAACGTATACAATTCCACCGCCATATAATTTTCTTATGTCAGTGATGCCGTACTTTGCCATAACGAGCCTGTCCAGTCCCATTCCAAAGGCAAATCCCGTATATACTTCGGGGTCTATTCCACACATCTTTAAAGTATTGTAGTGGATCATCCCCGATCCCAAAACTTCTAACCACCCGCGGAATTTACACACTTCACAACCCTTTCCCCCACAGAACGTACATCTTATGTCAGTTCCCATGCCTGGTGAAACTTCCGGGTAATATTTATATCTAAACCTCAACACCACGTCATTCCCAAACAAATACTTATGAAAAAGTTCTAAGGTTGATTTTAAATGTTGTATGGTAATTCCTTTATCTACAACTACCCCCTGATACTGAAAGAAAAACGAGTTGTTCGTCTTGTTGGCTGTTTCGTTCCTGTAAACTTTGCCCGGTACAACAGCGCGGATGGGAGGCTCGTATTCGGCAAGTAAACGTGCTTCTACGGAGGATGTATGCGTTCGTAGCAATATATCGGGCTGGCTCACGAACAACGTGTCCTGTAGATCGGTGGCAGGATGGTCCTCAGGTAAGTTCAGTTTCCTAAAATTATATTCAACATGCTCTATCTCCGGACCTTCCACAACTGAGTAACCATAGTATCTAAAAAACTCGTTCATTTCTCTTATTACTTGTGTGGTTGGGTGAAGCATTCCGGTTTTCTTGGGAGGTAGTGG
>LCBS01000028.1 GCA_000997355.1 candidate division WWE3 bacterium GW2011_GWB1_41_6 | reverse complement strand
TGGTTTTATTGCCGTTCATGATACCGTATGTAAACTACCACACATCAAATAAACAGAGTACCGATTACTTCGGCAGACGGATTGGTTTGAGTGCCTATAGTTTTATTAAGCATAGGTTTATATTTGAGCTGTACAATCCATTCGTGACATTACCGTTTTATTTATCACTGTGTGCTCTTTCCGTATTGTTTGTTAAAAAGAATTTAATCTATTTTGTGTGGTTTTTTATTAACTTCATTTTAATAAGATACTTCATGGCAAAACCGGGTACTCATATATACAATTACGTTATTCCGATGATATTTCTGATCTCCTTTCTAACGGCTAGTGTATTAGAGAACGGATCAAAGATCATAAGAACCGTTTTAGGTTTTGGAGTGTTTTTCATATACGCGGTTTTCGCATATCAGTCCTACATGATTTTTGTTGACCATAAAGCAGAATATCCTTGGGATGAAAAAACCATTTTTAACTACACAACCATTCCCTATGTAGAAAAAGAGGTTTTAACGTTTGGATTTCCTCATAACAGAAACTGGAAAGGCGTGAACGAGTTCATACTGAACTATAATGATAAATGCAGTTATATTACGAATGAAGGGAAGGAAGTTAGCCAGATATATACGGATATTAAGTTCGGGAACACTACGAAGTGTCACTACATTATAAGTGTAAAACGGCCTTTTATTAGTACGCGCGATGGGATTATTTATCCGGGAACCGGAAAAAACAATCTTATATATCAATACGAAAAAGACGATGAAGTTCTAACTAAAGTTTACTTTAAGAATCCAGTATCGTCCGACTCCCCCGCTTTATTTGAAGATATGTTATTGACAAACTAATTTCCATAAGCCTAGTATTTGATACTCAGATAAATGGCTAAACAAAGATATTTAAGATCTCATGACGGTTTTGTAGTCACTAAAATACTTCAAATAACATTTGCAGTCTTAATTATTCTTTTTGCTTACAAGATATTTATTAACAACTCATATCGTTTTTCAAAATCTACTCATTTATCAGAAGCAAAATTGGTTGGGGATCCAAAACACTTAATACTTAGGCTAATAGTAAATAGTAGTGGAGAAATCGAAATTGACAAAGCTGTCGCAACTGACGGGCCATTGCCAAAAAGAGTACCCCAACCGGTGTTCGAAAATTTATATAAAGAAGACCTTAAACTATTATATAAAGGGGAGGAATTTTATTCGATACCCCTTATTTTTAGTGATTACATCATGGGTGACGCACCTCTTGACCCGGATTACCCTAAAAATTCACCTCCTATAGACCCAAGGATAAAATTAGAAAAACCTGAAACAACCATTTCGATACCGTTTGATAAAGATTACGATCTGGTAATCAAAAGTGTTAAAACAAAGAAAGAAAAATCATTAAAAAAAGATAAGGCTCAAAAAGCTCTTTCTAATATAGTAATAGTAAAGGTTAAAGATAAAGTGGAAACAATTTTACCTGATATTGAGGTGGAGGAAACACCTTTTTCAGATGACGTTGAAAATAATATTATTAACGATCTGAACATTGAACCAACACCCGAGTCCACAACAGAAGAACCGGTACTAGGTTTGTCGACACCAGGTGATGATGGTTATGTTGATATTGCCATAGTTTCCAGTCATTATACTGATTTTACAAGATTTAAAGACGATGCTAAAGCTATGATGCAACTTCTCTTGACTGTAGAACCCTATAAATCCAACTCAAGTAGGATCAGATCTACATCAGTTGAAAATAAGTCCGAACTCGACTGTAAATACTATGATGGAAAAGGAATATTTTGTGATTCTGTAAAAGTAAAACAGGCAGCATCTGCTGTTAAATATGATAGTATCGTTGTTATCGAAAATAATAACAATTTTGGAGGAGGAGCGTATTTGGGTCAAAATATGGCCTTTACGTACAGGGATATTAATCAATCTGCAAGGCAAGTATTTGTTCATGAATTTAACCATTCTTTTGCGGGACTTTTTGATGAATATGATTATGGTATATCTTGGAGCGACAGCGTACCCTGGCCAAACTGCGATAAGTATTCCAGTTGCAGTAAATGGTCCGGTACTTCAGGTACGGGGTGTTACAAAGTGTGCGGGTATAACAACATTTTTAGACCTACAGATAACGAAAGCTTAATGCGAACTCTTTCTCCCCCCAACGGGTTTAAGTTATGTCCTGTAAGTATCGCTCATGTAAAAAAGGTGATCGCTTCTTACGTGCCTGCACTTAATTACGCGCCTCAAACGTATCCTACAGGAACATGCAGTACCTGGGAGAAAAGTTTTAAATATACATCGCTTAGTAGCTGGTGGGGAAGCGGAACAGTACCCCCAACCTCATTCAACGCTTATACAACAAGGCTATGGAAAGGTAACGTCCAGGAACTAGTGTTCGTAGGAGGATATGTATGGGTACGTGAGGGTGTGGGTAATGATGCCAATACATTACCCGGAAAAACCTGGAGTAAACATGCCCTTTCAACCGTATGGTCAGGTCATACTAATCCCCCGCCTACGACCGGAATTTATGACGTCAATTATCGTGTTGCCAATGGTTACTTCCAGGAACTTGTTTTTGCCGGAAGCAAAGTGTGGTTAAGAAGTGCAAAAACAAAAGGCGGTTATGATTTCCCAACTACCTGGAGTTCTTATAATCTAAGTAACGTTTGGAGCAGTTCATGTAATCCGCATCCTACATACGATAAAGTGGATGTTTATACCACAAGAATATTAAATGGTAAATTTAATGAAATAGTCGGCCAGGGAGAATATTTATATATTCGTACAGGTTCATCCGCCGATGCAAATTCTATACCTTCCTGCTTTACTCGTACAACATTTTCTTCTGTTTGGAAAGACTTGAACCCTCCTACCACAAGTCCCTTAAACCTGGACTACCAGATTGCCAACTCAAAGTACAGAGAAGTAATAATTCATGGTACCGGTTTTTACTACCGAAGTTGTCTATAGACCACCGGATAAGCGAAAGGTTATTTTATTACAAAACCTATTTTTGACAGACGTGTAAGTTTAGATTCTACCGCCTTATATTCTGTTAGTACTACCCACGTAATGATAATGATTACATTTGTGTAAAAGGAACTCTTCCAATATCCGTAGTTCAGAGGTATATAATAGGCAGCAAACAGGACTACCGATTGTATTATATAAGTTGAAAGCGAGTTTTTACCAAATTTGATAAGAAGCCATCCAAGAACACCGGCATAGTAGCTAAAATGGTCGATGAGAATTGCTAAAAGATAGTGACCTCTTAATAAATCCAGTATGTGATTTCTTTTTCTTTTGATAGGAGTCATTAATAGTGCTTTTTCTGATTATATCAACAATATTTATTATTGACACACTAATTGAATATCTTTAATATTACTTAATGGTTTTAAACTTACATGAAAATACTGAAGTTGCCGAAGACGACATATCGGCAACTGAAGTAGGTGGGGTAGAAACGAAATTTCTTCAGGAGGTGAGAGTTGCAAAAAACCCTGAACAAGCTGCCGACGTTTTCCAGAAAATATTAGAAAAAGAGTATCCTAATTACACTTTAGAACTGAAAAAATCTAACCTTGAACACGGATTTGATTGGGCTAATCAATTACCCCAAAGTACTTCCGAGCAATTGTTCAGAAGAACAGTAGAAGCGATGATATATGTTGAGGATTACGACAGACACCCTGAAAGAAAATACACAGAAAATCAGCAGGATAATTATAGTGCATATAATAAATACCTTCAGGTAGCTACAGGACCTGAAGATAGTCCCGTTCACAAAAAATGTTTAAAAATTCTTCAAAGTGTCCGTGATGCTTATGACAGTGGGGCTAATCTTATGCTCTTAAATCATATGCTTTCTACAATGGACGTTTCTGATATCAACCCTCAATTACCTACAATAGCTGACAAAGAAAAAACATTTCTTGGTTTTAACCGGCCTGCACAAACGCGTTAAAATAAAGATCACACATCCTCTAAAATTTTGTTTTTCACATCAGGATACTTTGGATTTACAGGCTCTTCGTTTAGTCTTATCATAACTTCCACTTGCTTGTGTAAAAATTCCACCCTCTTCCGCCATTCATAAAGTGAATCGAATGTGATGTCTTTCCACTCCTCAAAGTTGTGGTACTTACTTATAGATGAGGTATACCTATCGGGATCTTCCCAAGTTAAACCGTCAACATTAATAACACCGATATTTAACCTCGCCTGGCTTGCTAATATACACCATTCTGCACAGGACCCAACTCCAGTTTCCACGGAATTTGCTGTAATAATTTCAGCGGCTTTCCTGTTCAGGATATACGGTCCGTTCATTAAATCTACGTACTTACCTATAATTTTTTCCAAGATTTTCGATGCAATGTGCTCAGTCTCTGTCCAAGCTTTTGGATATGTTTCTAAAGCCTTTGGGCTTCGGGAGATAACGGTTAGGTCAGATCGAGGTTTAGACTCTAATATACGTTTGAACTCTTCCGGGTCAGTTCTAAGCCAATGAAGCATTTTGTCAAAATCACAAACAAAGAAATATTCAGAATTACTATCTTTTATAGATTCTTTTAGAGACACTATTCTTCCATACCCATACGGACCACCTTCCACAATCCTAAATCCCAGATTTCTGACCAGTTCGTATATTTTAATTGTTGTTTCAGGTGTAACTGCAACAATCGAGCCTTTTAACTCCGCGGGAATTGGTGTTTCTGTTAGTATTTTGTAAAAAAGGTCATCCGGATCGTGAAAATATGACAAAAATCTCATGATGAATATTATAACAAAATTGAAAATACTTCTGTGTTGTGGTATCCTATAGCACATTCAGCCATTAATAAATAGCGAAGGAGACCGACATGCCAAAAGTTACAAGGCGTACGTATAAGGTTTATGACTGGATCTGCCCAAGTTGCGGACAGCAACAAGAACTTTTCATAACTGATAAAAAAGGAAAAGAGTTCAAGTCTGGAAACTGTATTTACTGCGGTTCCCAACGCCCAATGAATGATGATAGCATTTGGACGAGTCCTAAATCAGGTAGTTCGAAAGAATTTTCTGAGTCGCTCAACACACGTTTATGCGCTCACTGCCAGGTCCCGTTTAGTGCGACGCTATCTGATTGCCCTAAATGCGGTAATCCGTTGGATACTGATGATAGTGAAGCAATGGTAGTGAACAAACCGTCCGGAACTATCATACCGGCAAGCGAGTTCCTAAAAAAACGAGCTTCCCGTACAAGCACTGCTTCGAGTGTATTACCGGTCAGTGTTCCTAAAATAGAAAGAGGGTTCCCGCCTGTTGCAAAATTGAGAGAAACAGGAGGTATGTTTGGGAATATTACTTTGGGAACAATCCTGGGTGTATTGGGAGTTATCGGATTCTGCGCCGTCATGTTCTTTTTGTTGTTTCTTGGATCTAAAACCCACGAAGAAAATCTGACGGTAGAAAAGCTTGCCTGGAATAGATGGGTTGAGGTTTCGTATGTGGAAACATCAACCGGTACTTGCTGGGAAGGAAGCTGTCCTTCAGGCTATCAGGAACTCTCCAGAACAAGTGAGAACTATTATTCCGGCGAGGATGTTCCTGTGGGCAGCAGGACGGAGGTATGTGAGGATTGCGGCTCCAGGCAGGTTTACGTTGGTTTGGGCCCGGAATACCTATGCGATACTAATTTCGTTGATGGTGTGGAAGAAGATGTATATTGCCAGGACGAGATGTATGAAACAGAGCACTATGATACGGAAGTGCCAGTCACGATCTACGCAACAGCCACACCATATAAACGAGATAAGATCCGATACGAGTTGGATACAACGCTAACAAAGAACATCCAAACTGGTTGGATAGAGTCCGGGAATCCATATTGGCCCGAACCTCGTTTAAGTAACGAAAAACTCACAGGAAAACGAGGCGGTGAGTACAGCGTAGTTTTTAGGAGCGAAAAAGGTGAGATCCGTCGTCAATCTTTTGACGAGGATAAGATTTGGGGAAGTTTCTATGTGGGTCAGAATTTTCCCAATTCTAAGGTCAACACCTTCGGATCAATCGTCGAACTTAGTCCTTAACGGTCGATAAAAATACTTGCCGCAACATTAAACACACATGTTGCGGCTTTTTTATATCTATTTCTTATATTTGTCGAAATGTTCGATTCTAAACATCCGGATATTTAGGATTAATTGGCAACCTTGTAAAATTATGGCTGAATACTATTAACAGTAGTAAAAAGAATACGTGGGTCGTCCAATTTCGCTGCTGCAGCCCACCACCCATAAACTTGACCGGGTGTTGGATTCTCACCTAGATCTTCATACATCCTTTCTTCAAATCCTTGTTTATAACCTCGAACAAGCGCCAACCCGCCTTCTCTCCCTTCGACTAAATTATCTAAAAAGTCTTTTTGAACTGCATTTATTAGTACACCTATCCAAGGTCCTGCATCACTTCTGTTCGATTTAAAGTAATCTAAAATATCTTGTCCGGATAGTAATTTGGCAGGAGCTTTGTCACTAATCTTTAAAGTTTCTAATATTGTGAAATACCATGCCTGCCACTCATCCAGATCATCAACCTCCTCTCTTGTTGAAGGTTCTCCGGACCTTTCATTTCTACCTCTTTGATCAGCTTCAGCAAGCCACGCTAGCTGACTCATATTAGCACCTCCGCAATCACCGTAACCCTTACGTCCAGATCCTTGGTCAAGACGAACTGCTAATTTCTTGAAATTTCTTATTGCTTTTTCGAACATCTCTTCCTCTGACAAGTTTTTCCAATAATATAAGGGTTTGAGATGTTCTGCTACTAAAGGGATAACACTTTTTGGAATTTCGGTCGGTTTATCTTGATCCGGTTCTTCTTTGTGTTGAGGGTATATTCTTTTAAGAAAGTTTCTAGCCGGTTCAACACCTCTTTCTTCGTGTGCTATTGAACGGATCCTTCCCTTATCCATGTCGTATTCTGTTGTAGCCGGTTTTCCGGCGTCATGCAGTAAAGCCGAATACATTAAAACAAGCATATTATCTTTTGTAACCTCGTTCTTTTTATGTTCTGCCTTTTTGGTAGCATTTTTTTCTGCTTCTTTCCGAGATATCTCACTTAATTTCTCGATATCCGATTTCGTTATCAACCCGTCGTTCAGAGCATCGTTTATGTATTCTTGCGCTGTCTGCACAAAAAAAGCTATGTACGACACCCTTGATTGTTGACGTACCTCTGTATCAATATTTTTCAATACGTTTTCATTGAGCTTATTTTTCCCTCCTTTAAGTTTTCGTTCCGTAACAATCCTTCTTGTTTCATCGATCATCTCTTGTTTCCGTTTTTCAAGATAAGTTAAAACTTCGCTCTGTCTTTCCGGAGATATCTCGGAAAGTAATTTGATTTGATTCCGGGCGGTTCGGGTCTTTAATTGTTCTTTTAAATGCGCACCATAGGACTGCTCCACAAGTTCCTGGTCTCCTGAAAAGAACATATTACCTAATGTAAGTTGCTCTCTTGCTATCGAAGCTGCTGCATCTATCACCTGCATTGTATGTTTCCAAACGTTTCCTTCAGGATGCCAATCATTTTCCTGAGGAACTTCAACACCGTTCCACTTAATGTCGTCAGGTGTTAATCCCATAAATTTGATACAACGTTCAAAATATTCCCTTTGACTCTGAGGAAATACTGCCATATCATAAATTTCAGGCCAAAATTGCTCAATAAACCCTGTTTCTAAAGCATATTGAAACGCCCTTGAAGGCTTCATGCATTTGAGCATTAACTTCTCCATCTCTTCACGTACCCTCTCAACAGGCATGTGTGCCATCTCATCACTTCTTACCATTTCTTTAAAAAGTTCAAGCGTGCTCTGTTCAATATTAAAGTCAAATCTTGCTGCAAACTGAAAACCTCGTAACACTCTCACAGCATCTTCAATGAAGGTATCCTCATCTGTCACCCTTATTATTTTATCCATAATATCCTGAACACCGTTATAGGCATCATATGTAATTTTTGTTAGCGGGTCGTACGCTAAGGAATTACACGTAAAATCCCTTCTCTTTGCCGCTTCACTAATAGTTAAATTTGGAATACCTGTTACTTTAAACCCCCGGTGCCCCTCTGCAACTTTGTTATCCACTCTAGAGATACTAAAATCAAGAGGTTCGTCCCAGCCATCAATAGACACCTTTATTACACTGAACGCTTCACCGTGCGTACCTACATTTTCTTCACCAAAGGTAGTTTCCAGCAGATTTAATAGATCCACGGCCTCCATACCGTACACTTCAATATCAAAATCCTTAGGTCTTAAGTCATAATCAGGATGTTCTTTACTAATTACAGTATCTCTAACACTTCCGCCCACCAATAAACCTAAACCACCTAATTCCTTTATCTTTTCACATGCTGTTATAACCTCAGAAGGCATACTCTCTATTACATATACGCCTTCGTACTTTTTAATACCGACGTCAAGCTCCGGGTTTAGTGATGAGTTTTCTTTTTCTGTAACAATACTTGAGACTTCTTCTGTCATTATTTTAAGTATATTTTATATTTTCCTTTATGGATAGACAAAAATATTACTCCGTTAATCTATATGGTTGGTTTTTGGAATTCAACAATAAAAGAGTATACATATAGTTTTCTATTTTGATATTATTAGAACAACTAATTAATTGAAAGGAATCTCTTTATGTCTCTAGAAAGCATACCATCAAATGAGTCTAGCGAAATTACTCCTGAAGTAGTTGCCTCCCACTTTTTAGATACGCTTCAAATCCAAGAAACTAGTGGTGTTCGTGAGAGTGAAAGAACCTCACTTGATATTGCCTGGGAACAAACGACACGTTGGATGAAGGAACAAGAACAGAACCACTAAAAAGATTCATATTTGCATAATAAGTAAAATAATAATCCAGTTTTTCCTCATTATTACCATAAGGTAAAAAAGAACATGAGGTTAGTGAAATTATTATTGAAAAATGAAGAATTTTTATAAAATAATTTAGTAACATATTTTTCCCTTT
>LCBS01000027.1 GCA_000997355.1 candidate division WWE3 bacterium GW2011_GWB1_41_6 | reverse complement strand
CCGGCTGCTAAGCTTTCAGCCAGTCTTTTAGTATCTTCGGTAGATCTTGATATGACTTCCATAACAATACCCCGGCTGCTAAAGCAGCAGCCCAATCAGTTAATACGTCTTCTACACTAGCAGACCTTTCCAATGTATAAGTTTGGTGGTACTCGTCGGTTATTCCAAACAGTATCGTAAAAAGAACAGCCGACGGAATACTTTTCGTTCCGCGGTATAAGGAAAGACACAATAAAAAATACATGACATAATGCCCAATGACGTGCAAAGTGTTATCACCTAATCCGGCTTCGTTAATCGTTTGGCCTTTAATAGAGGACAGAGCAAAAATAAGCGACGTTATCGCAGCTGCAGGCAACCATCTTTTTATAAATAGAAACGTGGTAGAAACGTTCACTACGGTATTTTACCATCTAACCTCCTTTGGAGGATATTACCATTCAAAATCCGCAAATAACGTTCAAAGTTTCTTCTGCTCCTGACCAGTATTCCCGATGTTTCGTATACCTTCCCTAACTTTTTATCCTGAACCAATAATGATAACAAACCAATGTCGCTCCCAAGAAAGATTTTTATTTTTACGTTCGAGTGAAGTGAGGGCATACTTTCCCATGCTTCGTTAGTTCCAATCCATACTTCTTTTTCCGGATCGAGCATCCAAACCGTCCCTCCCTTTAATACGGGCCTCAGCCGGAGCCTATCTTCCGGAACACCGTCCAGTTCATAAAGTACAGTCACACCGATCTCTCCTTTTACCGTAGGTATCTTATTCTTAGACATGGCATCAAAGTATACCTGCCGGGCTGATATATCACCCGGGATAATAATGAAGAGCAGGATCAAACAGGATAAAAACAATAAATGAAACAGAACTTTATTCATAACTTTATACATATCCATTTTCTTAAGATACCCAAACAGACGGGTAGATCAAGATTATAAATTCTAGTAAAATCATCTAATATACGTATGTTTGATAATTTCAGACTTATTCAAAAAGCACTAGTAAAAAAGGAGGGCATGTATTTGGTGATTAAACGCTCTGACTACACGTCCCACGATCCTTTCAAATGGGATTTACCCGGAGGTCAGATAGCATTTGGCGAGAACCTGTCAAATGCTCTTGAAAGGGAGGTTAAAGAAGAGACCTCGTTAGAAGTAAAAATAGATAAACCTTTGTTAACAAATAGCTTTATGTGGAAAAGTATTTATGTGATAGGAATAATTTACAATTGTTCATATGTTAGCGGGAGCGTTAGTACGTCACATGAGCATACGGAGTACAAATGGGTTGGAAAAAGAGATCTAATAGCTTTAGATATGGTTGAATGGATCAAAGAATCATTAATCTCACTTTAAGTGCCAGTATAAGGTCATGTATCCGCCCGGATGGAAGATGAACACACCATTTCCCCCGTCGCCCAAACAGTTCCTGCAGAAATACGCATCCCCTTTTTCGACAGCAAAAACCGGTGAACTGTAAGGTCCATACATATCATAAGCAGGATGCGGCTTTCCGCCATACAAACGGCTCGACCAACAAGTTGTTCCAAAGCCCTGGGAAATCGTAGGTGCGGACAAAGGCCAGCTCCAATCACCATTCCCAACGGATTTATAACCGGGAGCTTCGCAACCTGTGTTCCAATAAACGTTCTTACTCTTAAGTTTGTCTTTTGGATTTATGTAGTTCGAGTAGTACCAATTCCACCCGTCTATATCGTCAAACGAAGAATACTTGTAAACCCCAAAGTGTAAGTGTTCTCCGCTTGAGAAACCCGTGTTCCCCTGTATTCCGATCACTTCCCCTTTATCAACTTCCTTTGACTTTTGCCCTTTAAGGAAAGTAGCCGCTCCCAGGATCTGATTTAGCTCACGCTGAGCTTCTTCCAATAGTTTTTTGTACTTTGTTTCGTCGTTTTGTGTTAGCTCCAGAAGTTTCTCCTTTTCAAACTTCTGATCCTCCAGCTGTCCACGGTAACCTTCCAAATTGGCCTTTTCCACTTCGACCTGTCTTTTGAGACTTTCTTCTTTTTCCTTTTTATCCTCAAACAAATTTTTCTGCTGACCGTACGCCGTTTTTGTTTTGCTCATCTGGTCCATGAGACGACGATCCTGTATGCCAAGAACTTTTAAGTATTCGGTTTTTTGAACAAGTGTATTAAAGGTCGACGAACCAAAAATAACCATCACCGGTGATGTCTCATAGTTCTTATAACGAGACCTCATACGCTGTCCCAAAAGCATTTCCTGATAATCAATGGATTTTTCAAGCTTGTTTATACGGACCCCCAGCTCCTCGATATCCCCCGACAATTTCTGAATCTCATTCTCCTTAGCCCGCAAAGTTGCAATGGAGTTTTGTATTCTTAACTGAGTGAGGTAAATCTGCCCGTCGGCGGTTTCAATCTCTTTTGAAAGTGACTCTTCCCGGGACTGTAAGTTCTTTAGTTTGTCTACATACTTATCGATCTCTTCCTGAAGATCGGAGATCTTTTCCTGGTCGTTGTTTTCTTCTGCTGTTTCCTGCGTTTCCTGGGCTATAACGTTAAGACCTGAAACGAAAGTTGCGGCGGCGATAAGTAATATTATTATGAGGAGAGAGGTACTCTTTCTAGTTCTCATGCTTTGGTTAATACTTTAAATACTTCTTAACTGCTGTAAGACTTCCCAGATAACCAAGCAGAATACCGGACAGTAACAGGACAACACTAAGCAGTACCGAAAAAACAAGTGAGTCCATTTTAAGGGATGCGAGATAAATATCCGGATCGGCACCGAAAACTCCAAGAAGTCTCGTAAAAACAGAACCAAGTATCAGGAACAAAGAAGCAATAAGCGCAGATAGTCCCCCAAAAAATATTCCCTGGTACATCAAGGGTTTTTTAACATAACGGTCGGTAGCTCCAACAAGCTTAAGGATTTCCAGTTCGATGCCTTTATTGTTTATTGTAGTCCGCAAAGTGACGATTATCACAGAGTAAGAAATTACGAACAGTGTAAAGAGCGTCACTATACCAACAACATAGATCACACTGCTCCAATACCTGAACCGTTCAATAACATCCTCAAAATATTTAACTTCCTCCACACCATCGATGACCTGATATTCCTCAGCCAATTCATCCAAACTAGAAAGGTTTTTTGATTTCACCTCTAAACTCGCCGGAAGAATGTTCGCGGAGATAGATTCAAGCAGGACCGGCTCGTCTTTATTGATTTCCTTGAAAATCTCAAATGCGTCTTCTTTTGATACATAGGTAACATCCAGAATTCTCCCATCTCCTTGGAACTGGGCTCTAAGTTCCATAATGCGTTCTTCAGGAACATCGTCTTTAAAAAACACAGTGATTTGAGCTTGTTGTTCCAGCATCTTAAGTGCAGTCTGAGAATAAATAATAACCTCAATGAACAAGCCAAGAACTATAAATGTTACGGTCATTGCAAGTAGATTGGAAATGCTTAACAGTTTTTCTTTCTTTATTGTAGAAATAATATTTTCAAAAATTTTAGTCATTGTATTTGCCTCCCATTTTATCTGACTTGACTATACCATCCTGGATCCTGATCACCCGCTTTTTAAGCCTATCCACTATCGCCTGGCTGTGTGTGGCCATAAGCACTGTTGTGCCTAATGAATGGATCTTTTCCAAAATGTCGACTACTTCCTCCGAGGCAACGGGATCGATCATACCGGTAGGCTCGTCAGCAACTAGAACATCAGGTTCGTGGGCAAGTGCACGGGCGATCGCAACTCTTTGTTTTTCCCCTCCGGATAATTGTTTTGGATAATTGTACATTTTGTTTGAAAGACCAACCATAGCAAGCACGTTCGGAACAACATTCCTAATAACCCCAGGATCGGAATCCACCACGTCCAACGCTACTGCCACATTATCAAAAATGTTCTTGGATTCTAATAGCTTAAAGTCCTGAAAAACCACACCTATTCTTCTACGCAAATCCGAGATGTTGGTCTGAGGTATCTGAAGAACGCTTTCTCCGTTAAATAGGATATCACCTGACGTAGGTACCTCCTCACGAATCAGAACCTTGATCAAAGTCGATTTTCCTGCACCGGAAGGTCCGACCAGGAAAACGAATTCACCGTTATCCACGGAGAACGATACATCCTTTAGCACCTCGGTATCAGAGCCATATTGTTTTGTTATATTTAAAAAATCAATTTGCGACATTTTTTATACTAACTCTGTCAACCATCAGCACATCTTTGTTCTCAGATGTTTTTTCCTTTGTACCGTATACTGTAACATATTGATTCTCTGCCACTGAAAGGATCTGATCACGTGCTTTCAGTAGTATTAGTTCCTTGCCTTTATTATCGACCAGAGTAAATGAAATATCATCAGCAGGATATAGTTTCGGGTCGATATATTTTATTTTACCTTCTATACTTGTTTCGTTTGTTGAACTATTTTCTTGACCTGTGAGATTATTTTCCTGGTTACGTTCATTGATATTTAACACAATGTTTGTAAGATAGCCGAGAAAAACTCCTAACAGTAAGAAGCCAAAAAAGACACCGGCGATGAGATAAAGCAGTTTCTTACCTTTTATCTCTTCTGTTTGAAGATAAATGTTCTTGAGCAGTCTAAACATAAGCAAGAGTATTATACAGTTTTATTGCTACCTATGGCAAAAAATATGTTCGTAAATGTTAAATTGCTCACCATTGTCCCGTCCATTAATACATATACTGCATACTTTTTCCATAAAAGAACTTGTATGGTCCTTCCTATTGTAGTTCCGGAACATTCCATTCAAATGATCCTGCGCGATAATAACGGCAGATCACCAACTCTCCAAAACACTGTCTTTAGGATAATCAGACTGCTGAACGCCGATATTACATCAATAAGTATATATCTCTACAGAGATACTACTTACTATACCTACCTTCACATTAAAGCAGGGGACCGTATCTTAGAAATAAACTGTTCCTTTGAGGACGGTTTAATTCTATGCCTGCATTTGAATAGACCTATTTATATTGACGAACGGATAATTTCAAAGAACGGATTCAAGATCACTAAAGAGTTGATCGAAAGGTCGCTTATATCAGCGTAAATACCTTGCGACATTCAGCTCATGTTCGGGAAGGGTCGTTGCGTAGTATGTAGTACCTTCAGAATCGGTAAGATAGTATAGGTATTCTGTATCCTTGAAATCGACCACTGCGCTTATTGACGACAAGCTGGGGTTCGAAATAGGTGCCGGAGGTAACCCTGCTACTGCTCTGGTATTATACGGATTCGCAAAAGCGATATCTTCGTTAGTAAAAGATACGGGGTTGGGCCACCAATTTATATCACGTGCCTGGTCATCGGAAGGACATATACTATTATCCTCAGTGTCACACCCAAACTTTACCGCAGCAAGCGAATATTGAGTAGTAGCGTCAGCGCCGAGGATTTCCCCATTCCTCCATCGTTTTATTAAAACTCCTGCAACGATAGGCCGGTCCTCTTCCTTGGAAACCTCCCTTTCAACTATCGACGCAAAAATAACCACCTCTTCTTTCGTCATATTGAGCCCGGAAAGAACTTCAGGTGTTAGAACATCTACAGTCTTCCTATCAAAAGTTGATCGTAAAAGCTCGATTAACTCTTTAGTTTTGATCTCATTGTTCACAAAATAGGTATCGGGAAATAAATAACCCTCATACTGCTTGGCCATCACAACAAAATCTTCATAGTTTAATTCAGTAAGTTTTTCGTTAGCAAGCCGGGCGTACTCCTCGACCCTCCACCCCTCAATAAAAGTGACGGAAGTGTCATCTGTTCCATACTGCAAAATATCGGCTAACTGTACTATCGAGGTACCGGCAGGTATCACATAAACCCCCGCCTGAATGTTCTTATCTAATTTATTTAGCATTACGTATAACTTGAATAAAAATTCCGAGTTCAATAGATCTCTTTCATACAATAGTCCTGCGATACCGCTCAAACCGGACCCGCTTGGAATACTGACCCTGATTTCGTTTGGATTTTGAGAAGGTCTGTTTATCGCTGCCTGATAGTAAAAGTAGGAGAGGATAGGAACCACCACCAGCAATAAAACTGCTCCGGCTATTATTAACAGTTTTTTCATCTTAGGTGTTAGCACGTGATATTTAGTTGGATCAAGTTCCTCAACCATACAAAAATAATAGCAGTATTACGCAAGCAATTATACACTACTTCCACTAATGGAAACCCGTGTGAGTTTAATATACCGTTCTTCTTTTCATAACAACAAATAAGTGATATAATGCTGTTGCAGGAAGCCGATCGGTCGCTTCGGTTACTTTAAACTAACTGGGGAGGAAAGTCCGGACTGCGCAGAGCAAGGGACGGAGGGCAACCTCCGACGCGTAACCCGCAAGGGCCAAGTGCTGGTGTTTTTTCTACGAAAGTGGAAAGAAACAAGATGTGAATTGACATATCTTGAGAGCAACAGTGACTAGCTTCTACCTAAACCGCAAGGCATGGAAGAAGAGTGAAAAGGGCAATCCCACCTGCAGCAATCACGATCGAACCGTTTGAGCTTGCTCGGCGAGGTTCAAAGTTGAGCGTAGATAGATGACCGAGAAAACAGAATCCGGCTTATGAGCTTCCTGCAAAGCTACGCTTTGCGAGGGTCTCCTTCCTTATTTCATTCGGAAGTGAGCTTCCTGCTCAAATGCATTGAGTTTTTAACTCGTGTGGCGCAACACACTCTTTACTACTATCACAAGGATCATTGTTATAGGAATAGCTACGATCGCACCCATCACCCCAAAAAAATTACTCCCTACAATAAGGGCGATCAATATCACAAGCGGGCTGAAACCTGAGACCCTTTGCATGATCTTAGGCACAAGAATATTATTTTCAAGTTGTTGCAAGATAGTAAAGAAACCAAGAACCGCCAACCCTATTATGGGATCCTGGGAGAAACCAATTACTGAAGCTAAAACTGCTGATATAACCGGCCCAAGAATAGGCACGGCTTCCAGTAATCCCGCAATTAGTGCCAAGGCAAGAGGATAGTCCACACCTAAAGCCCACAACCCAAAGAAGCTAAGAACACCAATTACAAGCATTAATACAAGTTGCCCTTTTACCCAGTGGCCAACGTTCGTTTCCACTTCCTCCACAACGTTCGTCATTTCTTCCTTTAGTGGTTCTTTAAATAACGAGAGCAACCTTTCCTTGATATTTATCCAATCAAGCGACATATACAAAGAGATCATAATAATAGAAAAAATGCTCGTTAATGTCACAAAACCCGAAGTAACCGTTCTGAACACATTACCGGATATTTGTCCAAGTTGGGGAATGAAATCACTCAACCGGATGCTATCGGGATTACCTGAAAAACTTGCGATCAATGCAACCAAACTGGCTACAAGTCTTTGAACCTGAGTGATCACCGGCGGTAATCCGATCGTGATAACAACGGCAATAACCACAATAAAGATCGCATAAGTTAATATCACCGCTAAGCTTCTACTAACAGGCTTGTTCCAAATATGAAACTTCATAAAGTAACCGACGAGTGGTTCCAGAGCCAGCATTATTAACGTTGATATAAGTAGAATGGCAAATACTGGTCCAAGGCGGTAAACAATATATGCGGCCAATAAAATCAAAAGTGTGGTAACGATAGTTTTGACGGATATAACGTATTGTTTTTCCATAATTATCTCCTTAAATACGATTCTACATGATTGAAAACATTTTGGCTAAAGGTTTTTTCGGCGATATCGAACCATGCTATACCGGACATTTTTTTGAACCATGTTTGCTGACGGCGAATATATGAGTGTAAGTCATATTTTGTGCGTTGAATAGCTTCCGTTTCAGACAGCTCGCCTTTTATAAATGCCAAAACCGTCTTGTAGACCAAGCCCCGAAGCTGGGGAGTGTGTTCGTAGCCAATTTCAATTAGTTTTTGAACCTCGCCAATCAAACCATTCATCCAAACACTTTCAAGCCATAAATCCGCCTTGTTATACAAGTACGAACGTTCAGCGGTAAGGCCGATATAAACAAACTTTTTATTGTCAAAAGAGGGCAGGGGAGTGGTTGTGGTGTTTTCAGTTAGTTCTTTTTCTATTGCTCTTATCAACCGCATCGGATTTTTATGGTCTAGCTTTTTATAAGTACCTAGGTTTAACGACGTCAGCTTTTTCTGTAATTCTTCGAGTGTCAAGTTTTCAAGCATTTTTCTCAATTCAAAATCCGGTTTTGAAGCTTTTATTTGAGCATTTCCCGTTAAGGCATCTATGTAAAATCCCGTACCGCCCGCAATAAACGTCGTTTTTTCTGCCCTCTCTATCTCGCGGATCTTCCCTAAACCATAACCCGCAAAATCATACGCAGAAAAATAATTACCTGGTTCAATAAGATCATAGCCCCACACTTTTACGCAGTTCAGTTTCCAATGATCCTCCAAACGTTTAACTTCATGGCCTGTATTTACCGAAATTTTCCCCGTCCCAATATCCATGTATTTATAAACCTGGCGTGAATCAGCTGAGATAATTTCTCCATTAAACTTCCAGCACAACTCAACCGACAAAGACGTTTTCCCCGAGGAAGTGGGTCCAAGTATTACGAATGTTTTAGTGTTTTTAGTATGCATTGTTTTAGCCCTATAGTGTATAATACATTTTAACAAATATCCGCTACTCTTCACATATTGGAGTTGTAGCACCTTGATTGCCTATATCTTGATCTATCCACTGCTGGTCAAGGTTATACAAGGCGGTGGTTATATATTCTCACGGAGGTTTTAGAAAATGGAAACAAGACACAAAGTGGGCGAAAGGTTCTTAACTACGGAACTTGGTACTTTTCTCGGCGCTTCTGCAGTGGGGATTATTGCTCTGCAACACTCAGCCGAACTAACTGCGTGGGTGGTTATGGGCTGGATCGTTCTGGGCACATTGTTGGCATTGATATTGGCATGGCTATCCCTAAGACTGGCGATGGGAATGCCCCGGATCGCTTATGTCCTAGCAGGAATATTGGCACCAGGAACATGGGTCATGATGATACTGGTGCTGGCAGTAATGCTGGGACCCGGGTTAAAACCTGTAATCTATAAAGTAAAGAATTGGGCTTGCCGCGAGCTATAAAAGAGAGAGAGGACAACATGACATCAGGGAGCGAATATCTGGCAAAATTAGCTGAGGACCAACAGCGTATAAGCCAACAAAATAGGCGAATTGGTACAGGGTCACTAGGTGGGGCTTTTGGAGGAGTTCTGGTTTTCATCCTTACGCTAATTTTTCTACCCAGAACAGGAAACGAACTTGCCGACGATCTGTTGACTTTGATCTTGGCATCCTTCCTGGCAGGTTTTCTTTGGTGGAACGCCGGACACCAATCTGCTGTGTGGGTGTTTAAAAAGACTGATCGTGAAATAACGCGCTTCGTGCCCTTTAGCGTAGGATTAACGGGGGTAATCGGATTTACTGTTTGTGTAGCCTATTGGCTGATAACAAAGGTAGCTTTCACCCTCATCAGATGGACTCTCAGGAAAATAGCGGATTTCTTCCTGTGGCTCCGCGGTAAAGAGTGACAGTTCAAATTACTTCGAGCACATATGAAAAATATATGTGCTCTTTTTTATTCCCTATCTGTTAATGTCTCCCTCCACACTTTCGTCAATTCAGCATGACGTCGCTTTTTCTCAGGTATCAGCATGACGTCGCTTTTTCTCAGGTAGGGGAATATCGTCGGGGTAAAAACGCTCAGCCGGAGTACCTTTGCGGGGTGAGTAGATACTTATAAAAGCTACGTTAAATGGAACGGTCCGGAAAAGCTCAACCGTATCATTAAACTGATCTTCGGTCTCACCCGGAAAACCTACAATAATATCAGTTCCAAATTCAACATTAGGTCTTGCCTTTTTTATTTTTTTAGTTAGGTCAATAAATTCCTCAATAGTGTGTCTGCGGTTCATTTTCTTCAAGACGTCGTTATTTCCTGACTGTACTGCAATGTGCAGGTAGTTTGATATTTTAGGAAGTTTTATTGCTTCAATTAGGTCCATTGTAAAATCAAAGGGGTTTGACGATATAAAATTTATTTTTTCTACACTTTCAATTTCGTGAGCTTGGTCACTGCCTGTTCTGACATCAAATTTTTCAGATGTTTTTAATCCCCAGGAATTCACATTTTGTCCGCACAAAGTAAATTCCTTAAATCCTCTTAATACCAGATGCCTTATTTCAAGAATAATATCTTCTTCTGAACGCGAAACCTCCTCTCCCCTAGCGTACGGCACTACGCAAAATGTACAAAAATTATCACAACCATAAGAAATATTTATGAACGCGTGTTCCGGGTTGCTTTGTTTGGCTGTTGCTGTGCTAGGATCGAACTTCTTCATCGCCCATTCGCTAAGTACACCGTTCTTATGCAAAATTTCAGGAATATTTAATATTTGGGTGGGATTAATATAGTAATCCACCCAAGGTGTTTTCTTTTTTAATTCTTCAAACGCATACCTTTGTCTTTTTCCCGTCACGGAACCAACCATGCACCCCGCCATAACCATATAAGGCTTCCTCCCCTTCTCAGTTTTCACTTTCTTGATCATCTTCCCCATGCCATACACTTTATCCTCACTTTTTTGACGAACAGAACAAGTGTTTACAATAAATAGGTCTGTTTCTGAAAGAAGCTTGTATAAAGCATCATCGTCATTCTCCGCAATAGGATCGGTCATTTCTTCAAAATCCAAAGCTTCCAGAACACCTGCAATAGTGTTGGAATCAGCATGATTTGCCTGACAACCGTATGTTCTTATATGATATTTTTTCGGAAGGTTTTGCTCCATGGAGAGCATTAT
>LCBS01000026.1 GCA_000997355.1 candidate division WWE3 bacterium GW2011_GWB1_41_6 | reverse complement strand
GACATTTTAAAGATGGGTGGCGAGATGTAGCAATCAAAAAACCTGAACTTGTCGCAGAGTATCTTTATAAATATCAAGATGAGGGCAGATTCGGCGCCGATCCAAGATTATTGGTTGTCTATATTGATGAAACTGACTTCGTTCGATACAACCTTGTAGAAGGGGAGGTATATAGTATAAGTATCGTGTACGACGTTAAGTCTTTCTTTTGTGATAATAATCAACCTGACGGAATATACTACAGAGCAATTGAACTAGTAATTCTGCCATAAATACCCTAAAAGGGATCTTTCACCCACGAAAGATCCCTTTTTTATTGCAACCTAACCGGTAACCGGCTGAGCAATAACAGTCAATGTAGCACCAAAAGGCAGCCGCCCCCGTTTAACAATGTTCGCTTCAAACTTTAATATATTGGTCATAAAATCGTTCAGATACTTTGGAAGGGGAACGTACGTGGTCTTTGGGTAAGCGGTCTTTCCGAACAAATTCCCCCATAATCTATACAAAACAATGCCGGGAAACGAGAACGTCACAAAATAGGAGCTTTTTAATATCCTGTATCCGCAATTTTCCAGTTTTTTGGTCAGTTCATATGAGTGGTAACGTCTTTTATGCAATAAAGCTTCGTCGTGCTCACTCCATAAGAATTTATAGGCGGGAACATTGATAAAGAACAAGCCACCGGGTTTTAACATCATTCCCACTCTTCTCATCGTCTCCAGGTCATCCTGTATGTGTTCCAGAACATCCAGTGCAAGGACTAGATCAAATTGCTTTTCGTAAGGATCGATATCCATCTCGTTAACATCGGCAACAACTGCCTCTTTTAGTCCGACTTGGGAAACGTGATACATTGCTTCGTGTGACGTATCTACACCTGTTACAGCCCCATAATCAGTCAAAAACCCCGTCACACCTCCGGTACCGCATCCGATCTCCATGATATTTAGATCCCTGCGTCCGGGGAAATATTGATCCAGAAATGTTTTTATTAGATAAACTTTGCCTTTGTGCCACCAGTATTCTTTTTCGAACTGCGCCATACGCAGGATCTCGGAGTCGTTCATAATAGGTTTTCATTATAACCCAGATGGTACTTTTTAATAAAGAAGTTAGTAAGGTAAGCCAATATTAATGATGTAGCTATCGAGTAATAAAATATAGTTGGAATAAATTTCAGCTCAATCACAACTTGCCCTTTAGGTACCTCAAACTTTATAAACTGACCCGTGTCTTTGCTTTCAATGTCACTGCGCTGACCATTTACTCTCAACCGCCAGCCCGGATAGTTCGTAATATATGTGTTAAGATCCTGAACTTTATTGGATGAAATATAGTAGTTCATGTGACCTTCTTTTTCCTCCCGATACAAAACCTCCCCGTCAAACTCATTAAGTAAAGGCTTTGGCGCGGCTTTGTACACAAACTCCATATCATTCCCAATGAACTGGTGGACACCCAAATTTTGATAACTTAGGGGGTCATCGCTTTGTAAAAACATCTCATCGTTATGGATTTCCTCACGGTTAAGTGTTTTTATATAGTTAGTGGTTACGTACTGGCTGTACCCATATACACCCCACATAGGGTAGTAAAGATTGCCGTTCCAGAAGAAATTATCATTTACCACCACGGTCCGTCCGGTAAAGTTTTCTGTTGATATATTAGGAGGATTTGGCATTATTTCGTTCAAAGTCCGTGTATATGAACGTATTATACCGTTGCCAAAGTAAAATAGATCAACAAATATCAGTATCACAAGTGAATAGCTAAGCAGATCTTTTTTAAGACTAGTCTTGCAGGATGTTATTGTTACCAACGTAAGCGCAAGTAAAGTGAGCCAGACAAAAAACGACCGATCAGGAACGAATGCACGCATTACAAAAAGTTTCATTATCAGGAGGGTCCGTGAGTTTAAGAGTGTTAATATTATTAATAATCCTACCGGTAATACGAGCGGATGTTTTATCTTTATCAGTTCAAATTGTTTAAACTTAAGCATCTCTATACTCTTACTTGGGTAGCTTACAAAGTAACCGGCTAAACATGCTAACGCGAAATCAAATAACACAATAGAACGCCCCCAATATCTGAACATACTAATCAGTGGTATAGGAATGTTGTTGTAAAAGGGAATGAATTTAATTATCCCAAGGATTAGAAAAGCAGAGATGTTGAGTAATAAGAAATTCCTAAAACGCCGCAAACAAGGGCAACGACACCAACATAAACGTATGTTTCGTGTATACCATATTCGCTCGACACCATGTTCCATTTGTAATTAGAACCATTCCCGAAAAAATACGGATAAATAACATTCACAATCATTAAAGGGTGGTACGAGCCTTGTGTAAAATCCAAACCAAAGGTACTCCGGTTAGCTTTAAGATACAGCTGAAATGTAGGAACAAGCAGAGGAAGTGAGAAAGTTAGTATCAACAGCCCGGACAGAAACATAAGCTTAAGTCCAATAATTCTGTTAATAATTTCTGGAATATTGGTTACAAGGTAAAAAAGTATTGCTATGACCAGTATAAGAACCGACTGAAAAGAGCCAAAGTACAAGAACAATACTACTAAAAAGTTTATAAGGTAAAACCATTTAATTTTCTTTGTTCTAGCGAAATTATCTGCAAGGAGAATGCCTAATGGGATAGAGAAGGTAGTTAGCGTAAAGTTAAAGTGCTGCTGATGAAATAAATGGTAAAACGAGAAATAGTAAATAAGATTCGCGGCAAAGATCCCTAAGTAAGAAAATCCTCTTCTCCTTAGAAAAATGTATAAAGCCGTGGAACCCAGAGTGTAAAACATTAAATGCAGGAACTTATACGAGTCGAACGGACCCATAAGCACCGTAACCAAAATGTTCAGGGGATGGAGGAAAACCCGTTCCGAGTCGGCATATATAGGAAAACCGGAATAAATACGCTCGGTCCAAAATGGAAAACGGCCGTTTACCAGTGATTCCCACAAATAGTAGCGTGAGGGATAGAAATACTTAGTCGGATCGCTTCCTCCCAGGTATGTATTTTTTGATAAGATAGGTAAATAAAAGAGTACGTAAGGGATTAGTGAAACTGAAATTGGCTTAAGAATCTTTAGTACTTGTTCTTTCTTTAGCATTTAAATCCTCTTATATAAATATATTTTTGGATTTATGAAAAAATTTAACGGGTACTCAATAGTTTTTTCTTCGATGAGTTTGTAACAACACTTGTAAATCTCATTCACGTCCTGGCTGTCATATGAAAAGTTATAAAGATAATTGCGGTCAAGGTTCCTGAAACTGAGTTTCCAGGCATTCGTGGCTTGTATAGTTTTGTATGGTATGTCTTCGGAGATAGCCAATTCTTCAGCCCGTTTCCAAACATAACTGTTAACCAAAATAAAATCCATGGAAAACTGGTAGCCGTAGAAAGCCAGAAAAGCCACGAACAAAGTGACTGTAGTAATTTTTAAGTAATTGAACTTAATACCTATGCTAACAAGATAAAATATCGCAACCGGAACTAAAATGAGTATGTAGCGATCGTAGAATGTTTCCGTAACAACCAATAAACCGATGTAAGTCACTGCAAAAACAGAAAAATAGTTTAGTATCCATTTGCGGCTTACTACCAAATACCCAACAAACAACGCAAACATCAATTTTGCACCCAGATCCCAGTACCGGTAAAGATCATAAATACCACGGAATTGGTATTTTGTCCCATCTACACCGCGTGGATAGAAACCGGTCCGTTCGAACGTATTTTCAAAGTAGGGAAACTCTCCCCAAGAGATAACGTCGGGCTTAAAGATATTATTTCCAACGATAAAGATACCGAGTGAGATAACAACAAATAAAAGTATTCTCTTCTTAGACGAGATAACAACCCTCCAATCCACAACAGAAAAAACGAGGGGTAATAAAAAAGCGGTGAGCATTATCAAAACACCGTAAACCAAAGCATAAGTGTAATTAAAATCGGCTAAATGATGGAATTGCAACGGGACTTCTAATATACGCGCGGTAAGAGTGAGGATATTGGAATAAAAAAAGTAAAATGATCCAAAAACAACGAAGCCTACAATACTTAAGAGGCGCTCTCTCCTATACAGATAGTAGAGGGCGATTGATAGAGGAATGGAAAGTGCTACCTGCCTTACTAATAGCGCCAGAAAAGACACGATAAACGTCAAGGCTAAAAATTTAAGTTTCTTCGTCTCTTCGAACAATAGAAGCAGAAAGATACACATCAACAAGAAGGGCATGAAATAATTTCCGGTCATAAATCCAAGCGTTAAATATAGGTTTAACGGATTAAAAAAGTATAAAAACCCCAACAAAACTGCCTGTCTACGCCGCAGTTTTAAGAACCTGACAAGAATTAATGTGAAAAAGTAGAAAGAGATTGTTGTCATGAACAGAGTCAGAACGGGCAACCGTTCGATAGAAAAAACTTTCGAAAACGCTGCTGCGATCAAACCTTGTAAGTAAAAGGTCGGTCCGATATACGGGTGGAGAACAATGTTCCCTCCCATAAAAGTACGAACGGTTTGGTAATAAACCCAGTCGTCATTCTGCATGAAAGTAACTTGTAAAACGAACCAAAGCCATCCCATAAATACTACTAAAGCGGCAAGGAGGAGTTTAGGTTCAAATTTTTCTATGATTTTAAACATGTTAACTTAAGTATAGGCAAAATAGGGCGTTTGTAAAAACACTAATGTTGTATAATAATGGCAGCTAGGCGGTGGTAGTTCAGTTGGTAGAATGTCTCCCTTCCAAGGAGAAGGTCGCCGGTTCGAATCCGGTCCACCGCTCCAAGTTTTTACTAGTAAAAAAGCGCCGTCGTTTTTAACGAAAGCGCTGATGGTTTCTACATAACTTTTACCCAAACTGATCTTTTTCAACCGACTTTCTCACCAAATGGGCAAGTTTCAAGGTGGGGATGATGTATATTCGCCCCCGCCAATGTACGATTCTGACGTATCCCGTTCGATGCAAATTAGCCATCCCGTACAAGGCTTGGTTAATGTTCATCTGCATACTACCAAAGTCAGTCTGGTAGTTAACACAGGCTTTGGCGAAATCGTTCCAATCCACAACTTTCCACCCCTGGTGTATGTTGCTGGAGAACATGTACCAAACCAACACTGATGCGGAAAGCAACGCACGTCTGCCCCCCGTCCCCCTGATAAACGGACCTCTGAACGGAATCGGCTCATCGATGAATCTATTTGGAAATTCCTTGTGTAAATCACCATTCACGTTAGGTTCGATATAAGCTGGTGCAACCCTCACTCTTTCTGTAATATCAAACATCCTGGCGGACATCACACTCCTCCTCTCTTTTCTTCTCTCTCTAGGTTATTTATCCTGAAATATAATACCACTTTTACAATAAAAACGATTGGAGATAACACGCCAATATAGTAAAATGGGCGTGGATATGAACGATTGTATTTTCTGTAAAATCGCAAGAGGGGAGCTGCATTCCTATAAGATTTGGGAGAATGACGATTTTGTGGCATTTTTATCGTTATACCCGGAAACTGAGGGCATGACGATCGTTATACCTAAGGAACATATTCCAAGTTATTTCTTGGAGGTAGACGACGAGGTTGTCTGCGAGCTAATGATTGCTGCTAAGGAAGTTGCTCGTATTTTAGATACAAAACTGGATAATGTTCTTAGAACGAAAGTTGTTTTTGAAGGTTTGGAAATTGATCATTTACACGCGAAGCTCTATCCGAAGTACAGGGGAGCGGTTCCGGAGCAAACAGGTGCTAATATGGCAACGGAGGATGTGTTAAAGAAAATTGCAGATAAGATTAACAATTAAATAAGGGCGAGTGGCGGAATGGTATACGCGCGACACTTAAAATGTCGTGTCCTACGGATATGAGGGTTCGACTCCCTCCTCGCCCACCAA
The DNA here is from genome assembly GCA_000997355.1 of candidate division WWE3 bacterium GW2011_GWB1_41_6. Taxonomy (GTDB): domain Bacteria; phylum Patescibacteriota; class WWE3; order UBA101185; family UBA10185; genus GWB1-41-6. The sequence goes on along the minus strand of LCBS01000026.1, from coordinate 13,216 downwards.
ACAGAAAGAGAGGTATCAAATTATTAGTGTATCAACGTATTACCCGTGTGTTAAAATTATCTCATGAAAATAATTTTAGTAGACGCTGTAGATACATTCGTAATTGAAGGGGAAGGTGTATATAAACCGATGTATGAGTTGTTAGAAAAATACCCAAACAGGAAAATTATCCTAACTAATGCGAATGACGAGCAACTAGTACCGTTTTCGTTAACCAATCTTCCTTACGAAATGTTCACACTTAAACATAATCCGGATAAGGTCGATCCTAGTTATTTCCGACAAATGCTGAATAACTACAATTTAAATGTTGACGATGTGATTTATTTTGAACACAATTCAGATGCAGTAAAAAGTGCCAAATCTATAGGAATAACCTCATATCATTATGATGCAGAAAAAAAAGACCTCAATGCCTTAAAAAGGTTTTTAGACGAAAACCTTTAACTGTTTTAATCTGTTTCTAACACACTATGCAAGTTATAAACATATACAAAGCTGCTGGAATTTTGATAAAAGATAAAAAACTATTGGTTGAAAAGTCAGTTGGTAAAGAGTTCTTTATTGCACCCGGTGGTTCAATAGAGGTAGACGAAACTCCAAAACAATCTTTAGTTAGAGAATTACAGGAAGAATTTCAAGTTGAAACAAAAATAGAGGATTTTGAAGAATTTGGAACCTTTACTGCTGAGGCTGCAGGGCAAACTGGGAAAATAGTACAAATGAATGTATTTATAGTTAAAAATTGGGTAGGGGAACCAACGCCAGATCATGAAGTAGAGCAAATTTTATGGACCGATTCTAATATTCCGCCGGATATAAAAGTAGGATCAATTTTTGAACATGAAGTAATTCCTAGGTTAAAAACAGCTAACCTCATTTCTTAAAATTCACCCCCCCCAGTAGGTACCCCTAGTTATCAATAAGTTTTATAACATCCTCATTGGACCTAGGCCTCCCTTCCGATCCTAACAACCAAAGTGCTTTGTCAAAAACTAACCAACTTTGTCCCGATTTCAAGCAAGCTTCATTCCACAGTTTTTTTACATGGTTAATATTCTTCTCAGTCATTTGATCGCTGTCGGTATACCCAAGTATGTAAGCGATTCTGACATCATGAACATCCACAGGAGGTAGGATCGAATTAATGTCAGTATAATCATAACTAAAGGTATTGACCATTGTTCGGATAAAAAAGTTACCGATTTTTGGACCAAACCCACGAAAATCTTTTAGTCTTCTAACTACTTGCTGACAAGTTGTTGTATCATCAAATATTTTCCTAGGATCCCCCTTATACTTATCGTTTAGAACTTGTGTGTTTAACTTAAACCTTTTAACCGCCTCATTAATGTATCTTGGGCGTAGATATTGCTTTAAATATTCAGACAAGGAGACATCTGTTAATTGTGAGATATTAACCGGAGTAAAAAACGTATTGTTATCTTTGTATAGAAGCATTGCACCTTTATACAGTATCTGTGATTTCATTGCGTAATCAAGTTGTAGCACGTAAAAAATATACTGCGAGCGTCCGATACTATCTAAATCTTCCGGAACAAGCTCCTCAGCATTAACCTTGCTTTTAAATATTCCTTTACCGGCTTGATACTGTTTAACTACTGTATCTACAAACTCCTCGGGTTTCATAATAATTAGTTTAGTCCTCCGAAATCCCAAACCTTATTAGTACCCTTACTGAAAACTACAAAGATATCACTCTCATCCGGAATTGTTTTATAAATATCGCCAAACTCATTCTCCATCAGATAAAAAATATTACTGCCTGACTTAAAGTACATGCCTTTTTCGGAAGGTTCGGATATACTGCCTGGAATAAAATTGGATGTATGGAATTTCCCTTCCAATCTGTAAAGCCCCTTTAGCGCCTTATGTAGAGCAATTACTTTATCAACTTTAACAACGTGGTATAGAAATAGTATTAGTAATACTATTCCGGCTATAAATTCAGGTAAATAGAGCGTGTTGTAAAAGTAAATATAAATAACTAAAGCGATCAATAAGAATAAGGACAATAAACTTTTTGCTGCTGACCCCCTGTATTTATTCATCTCATCCTGCAATGGCTTCTTTTCTTCTTCGATCAGTTTACGAACAAAAGATATTTTAGTTTTACTAAACTCTACCCTTAAGACACCGTAAACAGTAGCAAAAGTAAATAGCAAAAACACGGCCAATACTATATAAATATTATCTCCAAGAAAATCGGCTGCCTGATCACCATTATCCGAATATAGATAATGTTTTGCTACGATTGCTGATACGGTTATAGCCACGGTTAGAATGGCAGCGGTCTGTTTCATTAGTTTTGAGAAGTTCATATCATTATTGTACTACTAAAAACGCTAACCTCATCCCACGACAACTATAATATTCCATAATAAACACCCCTCAAAACTAGTATAATAAGAATTGTGCAATTATCCCACTCCATCACACAAAAAAATATCAGGCTAAGTTATATTCTGACATTTATCAACAACTCATTCTTTTGGTTCGCACCCTGGTTGCTATTTCTTCTAAATTACATCACGTTTCCTCAGGCGGCGGTACTGCAGTCGATCGGATTGTTAACTACTGTAATATCGGAGGTTCCTACAGGGGCGCTAGCCGATCTGATCGGAAAAAAGAAAACATTACATCTGGCTTTTTTGCTAACTGGAACGGGTGAGATAATCATGGCTTTCTCAAACTCATACCCTCAATTTATTATAAGTTACATTATCCTAAACATAGGTTATAGTTTTTACTCCGGAACTATGGAAGCGTTTACATATGATACGTTGGTTGCCAATAACGAGCAGGCTAAATACAATAAAGTAGTCTCAAGAACAGAAGCTTATTCCAACGCTGGTACTGCTATTAGCAGTATTGCAGGTGGTTTCTTATATACAATCTGGATAGGTCTCCCATTTCTTGCTACGGGAATAACAAAATTTATCGGTCTGATTGTGTCCTTCTTTATTGACGAACCAAGAGTCGATACAGAAAAACTCTCTATTAAGAACTTTATTGAGCAAAGCGGTAGGGGGTTCCAGCATCTTTTTGATAAGAAAATGATCGGTTTTACCATACTACTACTGACTTTTGGAATATTTCACGTTGCCACATATGAAATAATCGATGACATCACGGTTATTGATTACGGCTATACGGCAAAAGCAATAGGTGTACTTTATGCTGCAGCTGTTGTGATTGCGATACCATCCAGTCTTCTATATGAGAGAATATCGCGTAAGGTCGAGCCTGTAAAAATATTCTATCTGGGTATTATCGTGCTCGGGCTTCATTATATATTTACTCCCTGGATAGGGGTAACTATGTGGACATTTCTGTTCTTAATGCGTGTCCTTTACAGTCCTTTGCGTAATAACGCATTATCCGAGATTTTGAATAGCTCAACTGATTCCAGGATAAGAGCAACAACACTATCAACATACTCGATGATGAGAACTATTCCGTTCGTCCTCCTTGCCGGTTATATAGGAACGGTTTCAGAACGGATTGGTATAAGAAATTTCGATGCTTTATTTTTTGGATTAATGCTAGTTCTAACAATTCCTCAGATAATCCTTTTGACAAAGAATAAATTTAAACCCGAACAGATAGTACAAAATGTACCGGTAACCGTAAAGTGATATTATCTTAAAAATGAAATTAAGATTGAAAGCAGTAATAATACTCATAACCATCGCATCGGTGCTAACAATATCCAGTATCGTACATATAGCGTTCGCTCAACAGCAAACGGAAAACCAAATAAATTACTACCAGGCAAAAGTCAGGGAAGTACTAGAGGATGGATACAAAGACATCACAGGATCTAAACAACCATACCAAAGACTAAAAATCGTTATTTTGAACGGTGACCTTAAAGGCAAGGAAATGGAAGTAGAAAACGGCGGGGAATTTTCAATCGCGGAGGAACAACGGGTGAAAAGAGGGGATAAAATAGTCATTAGTGAAACCAATGATATTGACGGTAATAGTGTCTTTATCATTTCGGATAAATACCGGACTGGGCAGGTAATACTCCTAATCGTGGCGTTTTCCATCCTGGCGGTCATAGCTGCCGGAAGAAGGGGAATTACATCTATTATCGGGCTGTTTTTTAGTGTTCTAATAATCAGCAACTTCCTAATTCCACGTATACTTGCGGGGGATAATCCAACGTTGATCTCGTATATAGCAACGTTACTTATTGCAGTAGTCTCACTTTACCTAGCTCATGGTTTTAATAAGAACACATCCTTATCTCTGATCAGTACTTTGATAACACTATTTATTTCCATAATCCTCTCCAATATCGCCGTTAGAATGACCGGGTTAACTGGGGCTGGTTCGGAGGAATCCATGTTCCTACAGCTTAACCAAAATATAAACATTAGCTTAAAAGGATTGCTGTTAGGCGGAATTATTTTAGGCGTACTTGGTGTTTTGGATGATATAACAACCGCCCAAACAAGCGTGGTTCATGAAATAAAGAATGCAAACCCCCGTCTCCCGTTAGGAGAAATCTACTCACGGGCGGCGAATGTTGGGAAAGAGCATATTACCTCACTTATCAACACTTTGTTTCTTGCGTATGCAGGTGTGTCCCTTCCATTGTTCCTGCTCTTTAAGATCAACAACTTTCAACCCGCATGGGTCATATTTAACAGTGAGTTCATAGTGGAAGAGGTTGTTAGAACGGTGGTCGGCAGCATGTCACTGATACTGGCTGTTCCGCTTTCTACTTTTATTGCAGCTTATTATTACAATAAGCAACGGACGGTTACTAATTAAAAAGCCTGATAAGAATATTCCCATCAGGCTTGTATAGGTATTACTATTTATATGAACTCCCACTTCCCATTCCTATCCCAAATAAAGCTCTCCGTTTTGTATTGACTGCGAAAGAACCCTCTTTGGGAAAAAAGGAAGAATGTCAGCACAAAAACCTGCTTTGATCTTACCGCAAGTATTTCGTACTTGATAAAATATGGCCTCAATACACAACTTTTAGGCTGGATATTTTTATCCGGAACTTTCTCTACCGCTATCAACTCGGCAACGATCTTTGTTACATGTTGCATGCGTGCAATCCAGTAACCAAAGTTGTATATGCTGAGCCCCACAACAAAAGTTCCAAAAACATTTCCCCATCCGCTTTCCCATATAACCCAAACCAACATGTTTACCACCACTAAAAACAGTAAGTTTTTCATGAACGAGGTGATAGACATCCGTCCCATCGTCGCTCTGGACAGAACATCCTTCGGGGAACTCTTATAATAGTTCAACCGTTTCCAGTAAAGAGTATTACCATTGGAATACATCACCATTGCGGTTAGAGCTAGAACCAAAAGCTTGAAAAACATCTCCGTGCTCCTTCCTTCTTTAAGATAACAGGATTTTAAAACATTAACCCAAAAACATCAAGCATGGCAGTGAGGAAAAAGGTATATAATTTATTTAATGAATATCCGGGCAAAAATAGTTCTTATTTTAGGAGCTACATCATCCGCAGCTTTCGTTTTTAACCTTATATACGCTGCGGTTAATAAAAGTGAGTATAGCTATATGTCCAGTCTGATATGGTTTCTTTCTTCTATAGGACTGTTCCTTGGGATATGGTTTCTTGTGGGTTTTGGTTTCAAGGAATATAGACTATCCGTAACTTCAACTGTTGTCCTGTTCTTATCTATTTTGGTAAATTCACTTGTTTTTGCTATATCCGATTATGGGGAAATGACGATGTTCTGGCTTTTGGTATTTTTAATTGGGTCCATCGGCACAAAATCAACAATACATTCGGTTAAATCTATCTCTGATTCAATTATGAACCCTTTAAAAAATAAGATCGCTGTCATGGAACAACGTGTCGATAAAGATAAGATGCCTTAACTTGCTTGAATTATTCCGTTTTATTGATTAGAATCCGCCTATCGAATAACAAATACACTTGGTAAATATAAATGGAGGGAACATGGAACTGATTTTTATTATTCTGGGAATAGCACTTTGTATTTTGTTGGAACACCACAACTCAGCTCTATCAGAAAATGCATTGACCATTCTTGCCGTGATTACTTTGTTCACAGGATTAGCGTATATACCGATACGATTTATTGATGTGCCTTTTACAAACATCGTCGCCGAAATGCTATTCACGTCAGTTGCGTTTCTGATTAAAATCAGCCGAGCCGGAATTTTCCAACCTCCGGCTCTTTTTTTATGATTTTATGGTAAATTATTTAGACCATGGGTTTAAAAATCTTTGTTAGGAAAAAACCGTTAAGAACCACACTTACCCAAACCAAGTCTTCCGAATACCTTCAATACAAGGAAATTGCCAGAAAACTGGTAAAAGGAAAGGCCGAAAGGTTTAGTAATATTTGTGAAGTCGAATATAAAAGGATCAGTATACGAAATCAAAAATCGAAGTGGGGTAGTTGCTCGTCAAGAGGAAATTTGAACTTTAACTACAGAATAGTATTTCTTCCGGATCATTTGGCCGATTACTTGGTAGTTCATGAACTATGCCACTTGAAAGAACTTAATCACTCAGAAAAATACTGGGAACACGTCAGAAGGATATTACCGGATTACAAGAAACATAAGAAAGAGTTGAAAGAAGTCTCAAAGAGAATCAAGGCACAGGCACGGACGTAAAAAAAAGACGGCATCCGTGGTCGTGGACTACGAATACCGTCGATAGAGCTATACGAAATCTACCCTAGCAAGCAGCCCATACTCCACCTCAGGGTACATAAAAACCTCTTGGAAGTCATCGGGAGGCGGGTACGGAGCTCGATCCTTCACGGTTCTTGAGATATGGAGATCTCCCACAAACCGTGCATCTTTCTCCTGAAGCTGCTTAAGCTCCTTTTCAAGCAACTTCCGAGGTTTTATCCCTCTCACAGCAAATCGAAAGAAATTCGTTGTATCTTTCGGCTGCTGCAAAGGAACGACTACATAAAAAAATGTCTTCATTACTCTCCTTTTCAGTAGCCTGGTGGACAGTTACCGGGGTTGTATTTGAAGGTCGGTGTGCCATTGCGGAATATCAAATACATAAACCCGTGCTGACAAAGATGTGCGTTAAAGGCATCATCCGCTATTACATATGCACTCCGCACATGCACCTTCGTAGCATCCAACGGATTAAATCCAACGATTAGAACGAGGTGTGCCTGTGCACGCTTCAGCCCCGGAATCTCTTTTTCGATCATAGATCCGATTGTGCTACATACCCCCCACGAAGGCTTATCCGGACCTAGATCATCAATGGCTTTCTTACCATAGAAATCCAGCAGTAGTGAAATGCCCGGTACTTTTCCGTTGTTGTCGTTCCATTCATAGAAGCTGGCGTAGACACTATTGGGTGCCATTTGCTCAGCCAGGTACGCGATACACTCTGCAACTGCATGTGCTTTAGCATGCTCACTGGCCTTCAGCTGTTCTACAACGTAATCCGGAACCTTATCCCATCCAGCTAGTTCGCCTGGAAGCGGTAATGCTTCTAAGCTATCATACGTTGTTACCGCGTACTCTGCTAACAAAGCACCAGTATCAGACGCAGGGTCACCACCAGCCGACTCTACAGCTACAGAATTAACCTGTACGGCTTCGGCCGGTCTATTTGCCTCTGCAATCATTGCATTATTGCCAATGACGTCGGAAAGCATCTTGGCACCTACAGTGACAGCAACTGCAGCTGTAACTACATAGATCCAAGCGACTACATGACCGCTTAGAATAACGGCACCTACTGTAGCTTCACCAGCGGGACCAGGCTCGAGAGCCATAACACTGGTACCAATGGCACCAACGTAGATGGAAGTATAATTCAATTCCTTCCACTGGTCACATAAACGCACTTCAGCAGTAGGGTCGATGACCAGCCAACCGTTAATCGCGTTTCTAACTTCGTCAGAACTTAACGGGCAAACTGAAGCCTTTTCATAGATTGCTGCTACAGCGCCTTGCAACGCGCTACCATTGCCCGGAACCTCAACGTAAACCGGCTCACCGTTATTAGCTATCGTATTTGGATCATCCGCCGGAAGTACAACTTCGTTCACGCCGTCAGGGATATTGTTACCCGATTTTGGCTTGTCCGATGATGCGGGTTCCGGCGCACACGACGTGACCAGTATTGCCAGAATCACGAGAATAAAAATCCATTTGTTGTTCTTCATGTAAGCTCCTCTTTCTGATTTGGATTAGAATTGATATCTTTATTACAATTCATGTATTATACTATAGGTCTGTATGATTGGTCAATACATATTATGATGAATTCTGTAGTGATTTAATAGTGTTAGAATATGAGTATGAGAAAAAAAGCAGTCATTTTGTCTACAATCGCAATCTTTGTTTTAGTTGCATCCACGGTATATTTTAACATCGCAGAACAGCGGGCTGTGGACCGCTCAAAGATCCCAGAAAAAGTAGAGCTGAGCAAGGGGTTCCAAAAATGGATCACGAACCTTAAAAATAAGGATTTTATTATCGGAGCAGACGAGTTCCGGCTGGTGGAGGAAAATGAGATCTATAACACAAAGTGGATGAAAGTGAATTCCATAGACGAGCCCGGAAAGAAGGAAGAGCTTGAGCTAATGCTGAAAAAACATTCAGACGTAGATAAAGTGGAATACTCTCCCAGCAAGCGGGAATTCATAGATTACAGGAACATTGCCCGCGATGGCTACCTCTCCAACGAAGTCCGGCTGTACGGATTAAAAGAGGACAAAATCCTGGACGCGCGGATACTGGATTGTTCGGCTAAAGCAAACTGCTACTTTGACAGAGCATATTTTTTGGATAACGATGTGTTCGTGATTTCGGAAATATCAAGGAACATCGATAAGAAAGACGAGACGACTCTTGTATGTTTATTAACGGAAAATTGCGAGTATACCTTTAAAGTGCACGTTATTGACCTAGTTAATAACTCAAGGCTGATTTACGAGTCGGATCCGTTCACACTTGTTTTGAACGATAAATTACGCGACCTTTAAAGAAATTTGATAGAATCAGGACGTAATAATGCATTTTGCATTAACGGGGTGTAGCTCAGTTGGTAGAGTGCGCGGTTTGGGACCGTGAGGTCGTGCGTTCGAGTCGCACCACCCCGACCAGGAAAATACCGAAATCAATAAATTAGTCTGATTGGTATGATATATAAATGAGTGACATAGAAATATTAAAAGATGTTGAACTTTCTAGCTACGACCCAATAGCTTACGAAAAATATGAACAAATAGGTAACGCCAATATCGGTAAAAAACCAACTGAAAAGATATTTAAGTATTTTCTTTATACATGTGTGTTTGGAAAAATAAGAAAGACAATAGAGGTTCAGCTTGATATTATTCCAAATAGCTATATTCTGGAAAAAATTACGGAATACCAAGTAATCACAAAATTAGTCAAAGAGTATTTAAATTACGAATTACCGCCCTTACCAAATCAGAAAACAATTGAAAATATCATATACAACTTTGATCAGCTGGAGCTTTATCTTATTAAGGAAAAACCAGGAACATATAATATTCAAATCGCAAAGATTACAGAAAGACTAAATTTCTTATACGAACTTATTAGTAAGATAAAGTATATATATAATAGTAACTTGCATGCAATTTTGATTGATGGGTCAGCAGTAAATATTTTGTGGGATGGAACATACTCAGTTAGTCCCCACGGTACAAGTGATATAGACCTCACATTGATATTGGATGATATTAGCCCCATTGTTATAGATAAAACTAGGGTATTAGAGTCCGAATCAAGAAAAGCCCCTTTTAAAGTAGATATTAAATTACAAAACATTAGAACGATTTCTATTATTAACTATACAATGTCATATTCTATAAAATATAAACAACTTGCACTAATCTTCCCATCGGCATCAAATATATCCTTACCCATAGAAAACGAACAGTGTATTAAGGAAGCAAATTTTATTAAAGCCATGAATGACTATTTCATGTTAACGCAGCGGTTGGAAGTATTAGCTCGCTTTGACCAATATAATGAAAGTCACAAAAATATTCTCTTTTCTTATTTAAAAAGATACAGAATCCTGAAGAACGCTGAAATTCCGTGTACCGAATTAGAACATATAGCGGCTAAGTATTCGAAAGACGAGCTATTACAATTAGACCAAAAAACTTTAATTAATTTTTTAAATCGTTATAGAGAAGAATATCAGAAAGCCTTATACAGTAATAAAAACAACTTTGACTTTGGATGGTGACAAGTGATTATTCAGAAATTCCAACGGATTACCTTCAATTCACATCTACAAAAGAACGGAATGTAACATCCTCAGGAGATTCCTGCACCTCGTATATGACATTGGCCTGGTCACTGTTTAACTGTCTTCCGGAGAACCGCACAAGTCCCACTCTATCCCCGGAAATCAATAAAGTTGCAGACTCCAACGGATCTTCCAAACCGAAAAAACTTGATATCTCAAACCCACTTGTCGGAATTCCCGTACGTTCCACAACCTCAGCCTGCATCTTTTCAATGCTTTTTCCATCAATACCTACGTTCGCCAAAAAAAATACATCTTATGCTCCTTTTGTTTTGTAATGCCTGAGCAAAGACCTGAGCGTAGTACAAATAATTTGAATGAAACACCATCCTTGAATTGCTATCTTCCAGTTCTGCGATAAAACACGTGCAATTATTCAGTGCAGGTACTAAAACCTCATTGTCTCTATCCGTAATTACACCGCCCCGGTCCATCAATATATATCCCTTTTTCCCACCCTCGAGCTCAATTTCATAGGGAGGCTGTGAATAATCATAAGAAAGGTCCGCGTATTTTCCCTGCAGTGCTTCCAATACTGAACTTTTAACCGGGCCAAGGTCGAGTGGTTGCAAATTCTCACCTGAAGTAATACTTTCAACAGCAGCGCTGTATGTGCTTAGCATTTCTTCTTCAGTAGGCCTAAATAGTTCGTAACCGTCGATCATTGCTAAATTATATCAGTAGTGAAGCTAATTTCCTGATATAAATAAAAGAAGCTCTCTAATCCGTCATAGGTTTGTTACCCAAAACAGACAAGAGAGCTTCGCCACATAGATAGATTATCTACTTCAAAAAAACCGTGATGTAAAGTATATAACCCAGTGGAACAAAAACTTTTGCATAAAATACCACTTGGGCAACTACTGCCGAGGCCCACAGGATCTTACTTTGCCACCCGTTGGCTTCGTTCCCTTCCCAACCTGCAGCACCAAGAGCGAAGAGAGCGGCTGTGAGGTACAGAACGAAATCAATTACTATCTTTACGTCCTGCCCATTCAACTCAAAAGTAAAACCTAGCATTGAGTGCCTCCTAAAATTATGTGATAAAAAAATTGGATTTGTTACTGAGTTATTTGTATTTTACATTACTATAGGACGTATGTCAATTATAATTGCTTATATACTAAGCTTATAGTATTATCCTGTAAGAAACTGCTCAAATAGAAAAACGGAGAAGGGAACAAAAGATGCGCAAACTTGCACGCAAACGAACAAAGACAGGGGATAGGGACACAAAACAGTCGGATCTTACCGCAGTGTTAGCATCGCTTGAGAAAGCACAGTATTTATTAGGTAGCTTTGTGGAGGAATCTAGCCTCGGTATAGACCAGCTTAGGGGTATTAACGATACCATACGAAAAGCTGAAAAATTATTTAGCACTTACAACACCTTTAATGACGATTTGTCACTTCTTGCTAGGAGGGAACTTTCCAAGTATATGGGAGTTGTATTTGTTGAAGGTAAAGCCTCTAGGAATGCCCGTCTTGAGGCATATTACCGTGTAAAAGCTTTAGTGATTCACTTAACAAAGATTGCTTGAAACAACCCCCTTGATTTAGTTCTACTGAATTGAGGGGATTACTTTTTAATTTTCTATGCACCAACTCCCCACATACGCATCCTTGCCAACAAGATCGTACAAAATGGAGGGGTATTGTTCGTTATACATAAGATTGTCTAAATTGTTAGAAACCCGCGACACATAATTCTTCTTTTTAGCCCCATAAGGTTTCTTCTTTTCCAAAACCTTGTTACCTACGAATTTCTCCAGCTTAAGCGCATTCTTAAGAATTTTGGAATCCGAGTCAACATTATATTCCTGAACAAAACATTTCTCTTCAAACGAGAGACGCCGTTCAACCAAACCCGTGTAATCGCCTTCGGTCTTGGAAACGGTGTAGTGAATGTATGTGTCGTTAAAGTTCACCTGGCTTACCAATCCGGTATCCCGTGAAACTGCCTGTGCTTGTTTCCACATTATTGTATATCGAGCGTAATATTCCCATTGCAATGTAACGCTTATGAACATAATCAGTACCGTTGCAGCAATGGCTAATTTAGTTAATTTTATTTTTTCAACATTATTCTTTACGTAAATAATGGAAAATATGGCAAAAATAGGAATTAGGTACCGGTCGTAATAGTCTGAGGAAAATAGAAGGATTAAGATGTTCAATGTATTCAAAGATATTAGAAAAACGTCAGGAGCGGATATTTTTCCGATATGTGATTTTATGGTTTTCCGATCGAATTTGATTTTCACATTCATTAACATCTTTGACAACGCTAACGCCAAAACAACCGATAAAAATACTTTAAAGAAAGTATTATCGAACAAACTGAAACTCGACCTAAAGTTCGATTTTGTATAAAGCATCTCTATGTATAGAACATTGCCGACGGGGAAAATATCGAAAAAGTATAAATAGTAAAACAGCGCACCCGTTAACACGGTTATCAATATTAATTTAAACTTACTTCTGATTAGTGCTTTAACTTGCGGGGACATTAGTCCCAAGAGTAGGGGAGACAAAAATACGGGAACGTAGTGAACGGATAACAACATCTGGGTTAAGCGTTGTGTAAATTGTTCGGTTAGTATGAACATACGGTTTGAGCCGAATCTTGGCCAAAGCACAGTTACGGCGAGTGTAAGTATCACCGCAGACAGTGTGATTACAACCGGAATAAGGTTCTTGCCGGCTGATCTTTTTTTCACATTTCTAACGGACTCCGGCAATATAGCAGAGATAAAAGATATTCCGATTAATATTCCGATCTGACGTGTAAGTGCTGCAAACACAACAAAAAGGGACCCGAGGACAGCATACCTCATACTTCTATCAGCCATAAAATACTTCAAGTAAAAATAAACGGATATTAAC
>LCBS01000025.1 GCA_000997355.1 candidate division WWE3 bacterium GW2011_GWB1_41_6 | reverse complement strand
TCGATATCGTGTGCCGGAAGCTCACGAGACTCATCCGGTACTATATCCGTTACATAGTCTGGTTCGAAAATTCGTGGTTGGTTACTCATAATAAAAGCATAACTAAATATTCAACGAATGTACAATGATCAACGGCCTTCTTCCCGTCTCTTTCCACAGGAAACGTTCAACATCATTCTCAATCCGGTGCTTAAGATTACCCCAGTCATCAGACTGTTCGCTGTTTTTGTCCAGAACTTTGTTCACAACATCCTTTGATTTGCCCATCAAAGCTTTCGATTCCTTGACATAAATGAAACCTCTTGTTATGACCTCAACCTTACCACGTACTATTTTTCCGTCCTGGATAGGAACAACAACCACAAAAACTCCATCACTTGATAATTGCTCACGGTCTTTAACAACGATCTGGGTAACTTCACCGACAGTTGTCCCGTCAACGAACACAGGTTTTAATGAAAGTCTTGGGCCTTTTCTTGCCTCTCCGCCGGAGAATTCCACGCTTTCACCCTCCAGCAGTTCAAATACCGATTCGTTGGGAAATCCCAGTTCCTCTACCATGTGCGTATAAGCACGTGCTTTAGTGACGGTTCCGCCGATAGGTATAAAGTACTTAGGTCTTACTACAGCTGCAATGGTTACAAGATCTCCTCTCGTACCATGCCCTGAAACGTGCAGATTTTCCTGGATTTTGCTGTATATTACTTCCGCACCTTTTAAGGTAAGGTTGTCCATTACTCTTTCTACATCTTCGGCAACTCCGGGGGGATTCGGATCGGCTGAAAAGACAACCATAGAGTTATTTTGCAATTGTATGTCATCGTTCTCATCGCGGCTTAACCTGTCCAACGCAGAACCTTGCTGGCCGTAACACCCAGCAATAATGTAAACAAGATCCTTCTGCGCGTGTGATGACGCCTCTTTATCTCCAACAAAAATATTCTCATCAAATGGGAGATACCCCAACCCGCGTGCCACGCGTACGCTTTGATCTATAGAACGACCGCTTAGAACGATTTTTCTCCCATACTTTTGCGCCGCGTCAATGATCTGATACATCCTTGAAATGTTCGATGAGATAGTCGTAACAAGTATCTGACGACCTGCTGCCGACTCAAACAGATCGTGAAATGTTTGATTTAATGTACTCTCCGAACGCGAGTAGCCTTCCGTTGTAGAGCCAAGACAATCCGATAACAGGCAGAGCACGCCTTCTTTTCCATACTGGGCAATAGTACCCAGATCAATAGGGGGGTCAAGTATTGGTGTCCAGTCGATCTTGTAATCTGCCATGTGCAGTACGGTTCCTTCAGGCGTCTTTATTGCGAAACCCAGCGCTTCCGGCACCGAGTGGTTCACCCTGAAAGCTTTGATCCTGAACGGACCGATCTGCGCCTCTTCCGTTTCGTTGGAAATAAGGTGGAATTTCACACTCTCGCTTAACCCCTTATATTTCTTCTCCTTCATCTTCTCCAAAAGCAAACCCTGAACCAGTTTATTTGCATATATCGGAACGTTCACCTGCTGTAGCAGATAAGGTATAGCACCTATGTGATCCTCATGTGCATGAGTAATAATCAACGCCTTGAATCGATGAGAGTTCTCAATCAGGTATGTCATGTCAGGTATCACCACATCCACCCCGTACATCTCACTATCGGGAAACCCGATCCCGCAATCCACCGCGATCAAATCGTCGCCATATTCGTAGATGGTCATGTTCTTAGTAACAGCTTCCGTACCGCTAAGCGTGATAATTTTTAGTTTCGGCTTTCCGCCGCTTTGAATATTATTGTTCGTATTCATGTTATTTATATTTTTTCTTTCAATATTCTTAAATTTCATAATTTTATAACCCCAAACCTATCTGGTCTTTGTTTTCCTGTAAGAGGTCTGTGGATCCGTCCGGTTTCTGCAAATCTTCTTTGATATATTTTAATACCGTCGGTATCTTCAAAAAATCCTCTTTCAACCCTAAAGCCATTTGCGGATTTCTCAACGCTGCGGCTGGGTGGTAAACAGGATAGACATTAAATCCTGCGATCTTAATAAGTCTGCCACGGTCCCTTGTAATCCTGCCATCGCTGTAAAAATAGTTCATGGCGAACCTCCCAAGCGTTATCACCATCAAAGGCTCCATCGCTTTAAGCTGCATAGCCAAGTACGGTTCACACGCGGCAATTTCATCAGGCAGCGGATCTCTGTTTTCCGGAGGACGGTGTTTGATAATGTTCCCGATCCATACATCTTCCCTTGTATAGCCAATTTCCTTAAGAAGAGCTTCTAATAGCTTGCCCGCCCTGCCTACGAACGGTCTGCCTGTTTCATCTTCCATCTGACCCGGAGCTTCACCTATAAAAACGATCTCGGACTCTATATTCCCTTCACCCGGTACGCCATGTTTTGCGGTCTTGTAAAGCCTGCACTTCTGGCACATCTTTACGTTCTTTTCTATTTGTTCCAGAATCGCCTTTTTATCCATACCTTACTTGGGAAGGTAATACTTCAAATTATCTTCCGTGAGATTCACAGAAGTTGATTTACCTTCAACAACCTCTTTCGCCACTTTTCTGCAAATAGATTCCAAAGTTCTACCAAGACTTCTGATACCTGAGTCAAAACCGAACGGACGTACGATCCCCGGCCAAAGCTTATCATCAATGATAAGCTCGCCTTCACGCAATCCCGTGTTCGCAAATATTTTTGGCATTAAGTAATCTCTTGCGATTGCAATCTTTTCCGCGTCAGTATAGGAAGGCATTTTAATAACCTCCATTCTGTCCATCAGAGCTGTTGATATTGTTCCGGTATTGTTAGCCGAGCAGATGAACAGCACGTCGGATAAGTCCACAGGATAGTCAACGTAGTGGTCCCTGAACTCAGGATTTTGGTTGGGGTCTAAAATTTCCAAAAGCGTAGCCATAACATCCGAACGCAACCCTGCCTCACCGCTTGCTTTTTCTATTTCATCAAGAAGTATGACCGGGTTACGCACACCTGTTTTTATCAAAGCTTTAATGATCTGTCCGGGCTCCGCTTCAGGATATACCTTAGAACGACCTCTTAGTTCCAAAACCGAACCGATCGCACCCAACGCTATTCTGTGGAATTTACGGCCTAAAGCCTCCGCAACAGAAATAGCTAACGTTGTCTTACCAATACCCTGGAGTCCTACCAACAGCAAGACCGGCGAACGCGCGATGGCATCGCCACCGCGGTCCTGGATAAGCTTCATCGTCGCAAGGTATTCAAGCATTCTGTCCTTGACCGTTTCCATTCCGTAGTGGTTCTTATCCAGTATTCCTTTAACTTCCCCAAGTTCCAAACGGTCATCAGTCCTGCCTTCCCAGGGGATGGAAGCGGCAACTTCAATGTAACGCGCAAGTGTATCGAACTCCTGCGCATAATGGCCGAGTTTTGCCATCCTGTTCAAACGATCCAGCATCTGGGTCAGACGCTCTGTTAAATCTTGGGGCATGCCGGCCGTGCTTTTTACTTTTTGTGAAAGGGTTTCAAGCTCTTCAAAAACGTAAGTTTCCGTATCAGAATTATCTTTTGTATTTCTTAGGTCTATGATAGTATCTTCTTTTTGCATATTAATTTACTTAATTATTTATCCGAAATTACCAACTCATTGTAACCTGAATTTAGTACTTGTTCTACCAATTCAGACAGTTTGACGCTTGATAGTTCCTCAGATTTTTCTTTTAGCGCGGTTTTTGCGTCGTCGCTGAAAAAGATTACCATCAAGTTCCCCTCGCGCGCCAGTTTTGTCTTGGCAGTAACAAACTGAGGTGTCAATGCCAAATTAAGCTCAGTTTTATTCCTTGACTCCTCCACTCTTTGAAAGATATCTTCATCAGTGCTTACAATAAACCTGTCACCTACAAGTTTGAACTTCGCCTGCGGAACGTTCAGACTTTCAAGCCGCCCGGTCAATAAACCAAGATCCTTTGGTATAAAAACAGCCGTCCAATGCCACTCCTCCTCTTTTTGTGTAGCGAACAAAACAAAATGGTCGCCGAACAGTTCATTAAATATAGAAAGGTATTCTTCCTTGTATGCACCATCCTCTAAATAAAGCTTTGACAACCACTCATAATCAAATCCTTCAATTAATACCACGGCATCTTTGGGAACATTTTCCATGATAGTATCGACCCCAAACATGCCTTTTTTGGCACGCTGATCCAGCTGAACGGGTGCGGCAACTTGCGTGGCGGGTTCCTTCGGAACACTTACATTCTTCTTTTCCAGTCTCGATAGATAGAAAGCTCCTGCCCCCGCCAGCACTACCAAAACCACAGCGCTCACCGATAAGAATATATTTCTCTTTGTTAATAAGGGAGTTATCTTTTCGTGTACCTGTTCTACAGCCTTTTTAAGCAGAACTGTACGGGCGTTTGTGGGGGCGGTGTATTGAACAACTCTGGTGACATTTACCGGAAGCACCTGCGCCCCATCAAGCGTATTAGCGCAGAAGGAGCAAAAGTAGTGGTCAAAACTACCAAGCGGATTGTTGCATTTAGGACAGATTCTCTTGGGCATTACAATAATTGTAACATTAAGTAAACTATGGTTTTAACACTTTTTGGTACAGCCTAGCGCCTTCGGTCCCTGTTTCTGTCGCCAAACCCCCGTCCTCCGCGGTCGCTCCCACCTCGGTCGCCTCTACCGCCGCCCCTGGGTCCTCTTGGAGCTCTTGGCTCATCTACATAACCGGGTTCCAAAGCTTTCTTTGACAAACTCACTTTTCCGTCACGTCCAACTTCAATTACTTTAACTTTTACGTTATCACCGACACTTAATATATCGTTCACTGAGTTCACATATTCATTGGACAGTTCACTAATATGAAGCAGACCTGACTTTCCGGGAAGAATGTCTACAAATGCGCCGAAATCTACGATTTCCCGAACCACACCGTCATAAACTTCACCAACTTTAGTGTCGTGGGTTAACCCTTCAATGATCTCCAGTGCTTTCTTCGCCATATCTTCATCTGTTGAGGAAACTACTACCGTTCCGTCCTCTTCTATTCCGATCTCAGTACCGGTCTTTTCCTGGATCTCCCTAATGGTACGTCCCCCGGAACCTATCACCATACCAATCTTTTCCGGTTCTATCTTCATGGTGAACATTTTCGGAGCGTATTTTGATACGTCAGTTCTTGGTTGATTTAGAGTTTTCTCCATATCGTCAAGAACGTGCATCCTGCCTTCCCTGGATTGTTCAACGATCAAAGGCATCCATTCAAAAGGTATTCCGTATGACTTCATATCAGCCTGCATAGCCGTCACACCATTCCTTGTACCCGTCATTTTAAAGTCAAGAAATCCGTACGCGTCTTCCATGTAAGCAAGGTCGGACATTATCAAATGTTTCGTCATTTCATCGTCCATAATAAGTCCGACGCCGACACCGGCGACCATTTCTTTGATAGGAACACCGGCATCCATCAACGCTAATGTTGAGGCACACGCAGCTGCCATCGAACTTGAACCGCTCGAAGACAATGTTTCGGACATTAAAACTATTGTGTAAGGAAAATCCTGCTGTGAAGGAATTACAGCCTGCAATCCTCTTTCCGCTAACATTCCATGACCTACCTCACGCCCGCCCGGAGCACCGACACGTCCCGTTTCGCCTACAGAGTAAGGAGGAAAATTGTAGAAATGCATGTATCTCTTAGAACGCTCACCATACATGTTCTGAATCAACATTTCCAGTGAAGGGGATCCCAGCGTCGCTACGGTTAAAACCTGCGTCACACCTCTTGAGAACAATGCACTTCCGTGTGTTCTTGGCAAGATACCAACCTCTGACTTGATCTCCCTTATATCCTTGACCCCTCTACCATCAGGTCTTTTATGTTCGTCTAAGATTAAATGCTGTAGAGAGTGTTTCTGCACCTCGGACAAGGCTCTTGCCATATCCGCCTTTTTGTACTTACCCTCAAATTTCAGGAATATCTCGCTCAATAACTCATCCTGAGCGTCTTTGAGCTTGGTCTTGTCGAACCCCTGGGACATCATTTCCACAACCCGCTTCTTAGCAAACTCTGTGATGTCCTTTAAAAGGGTTTCGTCCAGTTTTTTCGATACATATGCGTATCTCTTGTTCTCAGGATTTACTTCTTTTGCAAAGTCATTGATTATATCCAACAACGGAGAAACGTTGTTCCTGGCAAACTCCATTGCGCCAAGGATCTTCTCCTCAGGAATAATATGAGCCTCAGCTTCGACCGCCAGAAATCTATGATCCTCACCAACGAAAGATATCATCATCTCCAATTCGGATTTTTCTTCCAACTCTGAGGTTGTGGGATTTATCTTGTAGTCATTATCAAAGAACCCAACCTTTAGTGATGCCATCGGGCCTTTCCACGGTATATCGGAAGCGTGCAAAGCAGCTGAAGCGGCGATCATTGTAAGGAACTCGGGGTCCGAGTTCGAATCCAACGAGAGCACTGTAGCAATAACCTGCACTTCATCCATGTAGTCACTGGGGAAAAGAGGCCTGACTGCGTGGTCGATCAGTCTTCGTGTAACTATGGCATCATCTGTAGGTCTTCCGTCCCTTTTCACAAAACGGGACGTCTTAATAGAACCGCTTGCGTAAAGTTTTTCTTCGTAGCTTACGTTTAAAGGAAAGTAATCAATATCGGGGTTCGCGTCAGCAGAAACGACCGTTACCAATACAACGGTGTCACCGTAAGTGGCTTTTACAGCCATATTTGCTTGAATAGCCAAACTACCGGTTTCCAAAGCGAGCGTCTTGCCGGCAAAATTTATTTCCTTTTTAACAATTTTATTCATTTATATATTTTCTGGGAGTCCGGGGGATTAAGAGATGTAATACTATGCACATAATGCGCAATATTCCATTCCTTAATCCTAATACCCTTCACCCCTAACAATTAATTATTTACTTAATTCCATCTTTTCAAGCAAAGCCGTGTATCTGTCCTCGTCTTTGTTCTTAAGATAGTTCAAAAGGCGTCTTCTCTTATTAACCATCTGAAGTAACCCTCTTCTTGAGTGGTTATCCTTCTTGTGGTTCTTTAGATGAGAAGTCAGTTTGATGATCTGTTCTGAAAGCAACGCTACCTGAACCTCGGGAGAACCTGTATCGGACTCGTGCAACCTGCTTCCTTTTATGATCTTATTCTTTTTATCCCTTATTAGAGCCATAAACGAACGTAATATTACCAGACTTCTTACCGGGAATCAACCTTCACTTCCCTATAGGTCATACCTGTCAGTAGCGCTTTGGCTGACTTGGTGTCGGGTTGAAGACCCCATGTCGGGCAATTCCTAAAGACCACCATACTCAAATTCTCTGCTGAAGTATCAATAATATTAACAGCACCGTACCTTCTGTTCCTATCAGTGTTATCTACATTAATGATCTTTGCGGCACGGAATTCCTCTTCAAGTTCACGGTATGTTTGGCCAAGATCTGCCAACTCCTGTACGCCTACCGTAAATATGACGTCAAATTCCATACCTTTGATAAAAGTCTTGACTCTGCTCCTGTCAAAATCTTTAGGCACCGGACTTAACTTTAAAGTTAAAATGTCATTATCGGTAGAATAATGAACTTTAGCGGCCGGCGTATTTGAATAGTCTATAGAGACAAGGAGTTCACGCGTAAAGATGTTCGCTGTTATTTCCTCTTTCTTT
Source organism: candidate division WWE3 bacterium GW2011_GWB1_41_6 (assembly GCA_000997355.1). GTDB lineage: Bacteria > Patescibacteriota > WWE3 > UBA101185 > UBA10185 > GWB1-41-6. Next base: position 9,857 of record LCBS01000025.1, on the reverse strand, counting down.
ACAAGATGTTCCGCAACCTCGGGAACTTTACCTGTATAGACAAGAGAAACATCTTTCCCGGTGGCCAGAAGCATATTATAAAGACCAACAGCCGCGCTAAACGCATCAGCGCCAGCGACTTTGGAAGGTATTACTGCTATTGTGCGGGCATTTTCTATTAACTCCATTATTTTCTCCGAGTTATTTTTTTCGTTCCCGTTCATATTTTTACCGGGCGGATAATTATTTAATTACTGCTTTTTTGGAATGACTGGGCAATATATCAGATAAAATGGTGGATGTCAAATATTAGCGTACTTCGACCCAAAGATCACCTGCTATACCTTCGAATTGAGGCTTTAACAAAATTCCGCATTCGTTGTCTTTTCCAACCAAAGGAACCTCATTTTTACCTTTTTTGAGCTTTTTGACTTGTCCTACATATAAGGGTTCGTCCTCTTTTGTAACATCAGCGGGATCTTTGTCGTATATTGCAATTCTGCTTCCTTCTTTCAATGCGCCGGCTAATACCTTACATCCCGCAATAATATCTCCTGAGGGAAGCTTGAAAGTCTTAAGAACCTGAGCCCGTCCCTTTATTTTGGCTTCAGCGTCATGTGCGGTACCCTCTAATAGTTCCTTTACATCATCCATGAGTTCATAGATGGTCTGATAGGTTTTGACCGTAACTTTAAGATTGTCAGCAAGATCTGCTACGTTAGGCGCCGGTTTTACTCCAAACCCTACGACAATCCCTCTTGCTCCTTGTGCCAGCAGTACGTCTGAATCGGTAATATCACCAACAGAAGCTCTCAGGAACTTCAACGAAAAGGTTGCACCTACCACTTCGGAAACAAGACCTGCCAAACCGGCTTTTACAGCCTCCAAAGTTCCCTGCGTATCGGCTTTTACAACAATAGCAACGGTCCTCTTTGTATCTTTTCCTATGATCTCAACTCTATTCTCATCAATTGCAAGTTCCGCAAGCTCGCTTCCCTTTTGAACAAGCAAGTCGCCTACGCTTGGGGGTTTACTGAAGCCCAATATCTCCACAGGGGTAGAGGGTCCTGCTTCTTTGAGCATTTTCCCGTTGTGATCCATCATCGATCTGATCTTGATATTGTAACCGCTGGCGCTTACTTCATCCGCAATCCTGAGCGTGCCATTCTTAATAATTACCGTTACAACAACCCCTCTTTTTGCATCAAGTCTCGATTCTATGATCACGGCCTCCAACTCGCTTGCCGGATCGGCTTTAAGGTTCATCATTTCCGCCTGCACCTGGATTGCGTCAAGAAGATCGGTAAGTCCCGTTCCGCTCTTTGCGGACACCTGAACGGATATAATATCCCCACCCCAGTCCTCCACCATAACTCCTTCGCGCGCAAGTTCCTGCTTTACGTTCTGAGGGTCTGCACCCGCCGTGTCCATTTTATTCAAAGCAACAATGATAGTAACCCCCGCGGCTTTCGCATGCTGAATTGATTCCTTGGTTTGAGGTTTCACACCTTCATTAGCGGCAACAACAAGAACCACTATATCAGCAGCCCTGCCGCCTCTTGCTCTCATCTGGCTAAAAGCCTGATGTCCGGGAGTGTCGATGAAAGTGATTTTCTTGGAATTGTGTTCTATCTGATACGCACCTATGTGCTGAGTTATGCCACCGTATTCGCCTGCCTGTACGCTTGTCTTGCGGATTGCGTCAAGAATAGAGGTCTTACCATGATCAACATGGCCCATGACAGTAACCACAGGAGGCCTGATGGTCTCTTGTGATGTATTAACGGTGTCATTTGCGACAACCTTGTTTCTAATAGTTTTATTTTCAGCCATAGTTTTTTACCGTAATCTTTGTGCAACCTTTGATTTTTATTAAAAAATCTTGTCTTCATTATTCTTTCTAATTTTAATTACATCTAATTTTACTCTTTTGCGTCCGGTTCTTTCTGTTCGCTCTTTTCTTCAGGAACATCAGTGTTCTCTCCGGCAACTTCAATTTCCTCAGCTACGTTCTCGGCAAGCTTTTCCGCTTCTTCGTCTAACAGATCCTCAGCTTTTTTAATATCCTCATCCCAAATACCGCGTATTATTTTTTTACCTTTGGCCACTTCTGCTGCTTCTGCTACCGTTCCAAACAAGCCGGGTGCTCCTTTTATATCTATCTTCCATTTTGTTAGTTTGTTGGCAAGACGGGCATTCTGGCCTTCTTTTCCGATTGCAAGACTTTGCTGATCTTCAGGAACTGATACGGTTGCTTTTCTCTCATCGTGATCCAGTTCAACTTCTGTCACACGGGCCGGGGATAAACTTGCAGCAACGAATTTCTCGGGACTTGAGGAATAGGGAATAATATCGATCTTCTCACCAAAAACTTCGCTGATAATGGATTGGACGCGGACACCTTTTTGACCAACACAGCTTCCGACCGGATCAACTTTCCACCTGAAGCTATTTCTGGTACTTCCTGTTCGAAAAGTTTCTTAATAAAATCAGGGTCGGCTCTGCTAACAATGATCTCCGTTCCCCGTGAAGTTTCCTTAATATCTTTTATAAAAACTTTAAGTCTTTGGTTAAGCCTGTATTGCTCGGCCTCAACCTGTTCGGATTGGGGAAGGATGCCGTGGGCTTTGCCCAGGTCAAGAATGATTACTCCATTCTCTATTCTGAAAACGGTTCCGCTCATGATAGTTCCTAATTTGGATTTATATTCTTCGATAATAACGTCTTTTTCCGTCTCGCGGATCTTTTGCAGAATAACTTGTTTGGCGGTTTGAGCTGCAATTCTTCCAAAACCTGCAGGAGTCACGTCTTTTTTATCTTTTATTATTCTGACTTCACCCGTATCGGTGTTCAGATCAACGGTAATGTCTTCAATTTCAACATCCTCTCCGACATCCTTGCGGTCTCTTTTGTACGCTGAAGCAAGCGCTACTCTTATTGACTCGAGTACGCTTTCAACGGGAATTCCCCGTTCCGTAGCAACCTGATTAAGTGCTGCACTAAATTCTGTTACTGCCATACTTTATCGTTTATCGCTGTCTCAAAATGTAGCGATGAGCCTTGCAGGCTCACGGACATTTTTCGCCAACGATAACCTCAATTCTCCGAACAACTAATTTAAATAAAAAGGCGGGATTGCCCCACCTGTAAACCGATACAATATTACATCAATCTAATACTACTGTCGACTCATAAATTAACATAAACCACGCGATTTAGCAACTTGATACGCGTGTGAAAAAGTGCTGTTTATAAGGATTTTTGGTATTCCTCCAAAAGTTCTTTCTGCTTTTTGCTTACTTTTTTCGGTATCTGGACCTCAACCTGGACAATAACATCGCCCTGGCCGCCCGCTCTCATGCGGGGCATCCCTTTTCCTCTTATTCTAAACTGAGTGCCCGACTGCGTTCCGGCGGGGATCTTAAGCTTTGCCGTGCCGATACCGCCCTTAACCGAGGTATCCACAACAGGAACTTCGATAGTATCCCCAAGTATGAGCCGTGAAAAATCCATTTCATATAAAACCCCCAGGTTTTCGCCGATCCGTTTAAACTGACTCGGCATAGGAACCCTTAAAGTCAGGTACAAGTCACCGTTCGGAGTTCCCGTAGGACCGGGCATTCCTTTTTGGGCAAACCTCATCTCCGTTCCGTCATGCACCCCTGCCGGTATTTTTATTGTGATCTCACCACTCTCCACGTTTATCTTTTTCTCCGCACCATGAACCGCATCAGCAAATTCCACATTCATTTCATAATATAAGTTCTTGCCTTTACGGGGTGCCCTGTTGCTGCCAAACCCCCTGAAACCAAAAAATTCCTCGAATACGTCGAACGGATCGAAATCACTGCCGGCACCTTGCGCGCCTGCATTGCCAAACGGGCCTCCCGACGAATATGTGTAACTGAACGGTCCCCAGCTTCCGCCCTGCTGTCCACGGAACGGTCCATTTCCCTGCGCACCGGCAAAACCACCTCCGGCATGACCGTACTGGTCGTACATTTTGCGTTTCTGCGGATCACTAAGCACCTGATAGGCCTCGTTTATTTCCTTGAACCGCTTTTCGGCACCGGTTTTATCCCCATCCTTTACCACATCGGGGTGGTGTTCGCGGGCGAGGTTTCTGTATGCCTTTTTTATATCTTCATCACCGGCATTCTTAGGAACACCAAGGACTTCGTAATAATCTTTTCCGTTAGCCATGGAAACATTTTATCACTTCGTGTGCATTCTCGCTTCACTTGAAAGGAGCACTTGGGGGTGGGGAGTGGGAGAATATTAATGTCTCTAAGAATGAGAGGTCTAATTACTTTTACTTTTGTTATATTCGATTGCAAATTGTTTAAACCTCTCCCTTATTGTCTTCATATCAAAAATCTCCAAATCCCACGAGTCCAAACCCTTTCCAAACACAACATAGTTTGGATATTTTGTGTTAAATTTCAAATGGCCGTTCATTGGATCAACACCCCACCACTCATTATTAATTAAGCATTCTGCGAATACATGCCCTCTAACTTTGTCTAAATCATCGATAAAATACTCTTTAGAAATAACTTCAATATATTGGGTAGGTATACCTTTAGCACGAGTAATAGCTATGAACACCAACGCAAAGTCGGTACAACCAGTAGCAAAGCCGTCCTGAATTATTTGATCTGAAGTTCTTGAACGAAAAATGTCGTTTTTTTCAATTTCATCAGGCGCAGGGTATTTAATGTTCTTATTAACCCATCGTAAGGTTTTGATCACAAACTCAAAACCATTACCATCAATTGAATCAGCAATCTCTTGTATTTTAGTTGTTATCACAGTTTGTTTTCCGGATTTGATGAAGTCTTCCATAGTAAACAGTCTATATTAAAACACATCGAATGTAAAATCTATTTACTTAGTACGTAAAGCAAGTTTGCATTGTTATTGCAACGTATTTTATGATATAGTACAATCACCATACTACAGAAAGGAGACAGTACATGAGTGGCAATGCGATCGTAAATGCTGTTCAGGAAGAGTTGCAGAATCGAAACAGCATCACCGTTGGGTACGATAACTACCAGTACCCTGACCGTGGCGATTCTTACGCAAACGACGATACCGACGACAGTCCCTCCGAACAGTAGTAATCTGTGCTATACAAACCTGGGGGTAAAGAAACAAAACCTGTACTTTTAACCTGGTTAGATGCGATAAGTAACCACACGGCGGGAACCGTGGAAGAAGTTATGGAAAAAAGCAAAATAACTCCTATATACTTTGCCGGATTTTATATGGGTATGGCAAACGATACTCTCTATGTTGCTATTGCTTATAACAATGAAACTCGCAAATACAGGGTCATACTGATGATACCCCTTACGAACGTTGTATCTTTAGAATCGCTTAAATAACTATCGACACAGTATTTCCAAAATGAGAATTCAAGATGTATCTGATGTAGAATCTGAACGGGATTATTAAAAAACCGCTTTCTCACCTCGAAACTCTGGAGAAAGCGGAAGTATTTCAGTTTTTGTTTCGCTGTAAGCCCTGAGTACTACTAATCATCAAATTCTGTGGCCGGGTTCACAGCCCAGTCATCATAATCAGACGCGGTAGTGTAACCACTAAAACCTGGATCTTCAACTTCAATCGGTTCGTCGCTAGATCTCGGGTCGGTTTCCCATGTTCCAAGATCCTCGCCCCTAAGGTCGATATCAGCATCAGGAACAAAAACCAGACCATCTCCCTCATCGTCTTCATCGTAAGGACCTAAATAAGTAGACACTCACTCTCTCCTTTTATATAGGTTGGTAGCGTTGAGCTGCTAGAACACTAAATAATTTATATCACGACCTATATCGAGAATCAAATTCTTAGCTGCCGCAGCGCCAAAATGTTACAAACAGAGACTCCTACAAGGGTACGCTTAGTAATCTCTTTGTACATAATAAAATGATTCTCGTAAATGGTAGCTTAAATTTACAATTAGTGGCATTTAAAGGTAATAATTAGAAAACCCCCAATAAATAGACCCCAACAATCGCTATCAAAGCCGTGATAAGTTTAATTTTAATATCCTTCTTTTGTTTGAAAATGAAATACTCTGCCAGGATAACTAAAAATATCTCGGTATTATTAATAGCATCCACCCGCCCTACTTCCCCACCATAGGTATAAGCAGTAAAAGTAAAAAGATTAAAGAACATAAAACCTAATCCTGAAATCATAAGTGGTTTATACTCAGCGATTTTAGTCACTTTTATTGTCTCTATAACAGCACGTGGGTTTAGAAAGAAAGTTCCTAAAGTGACTAAGGTAAAAGACCAGAAAAGATAAGTAACAGGGCTTGTATCAATTACTACTAATTTGTCCATTATATATGAGATACCAAAAAATACCCCTGCAACAAGTCCATACCAGTGATATTTCTCGATTACCGCACTCTTAAAGTTAAGGAACACAAGTGAGGACAAAATAAGACCTACACCGATAAACTTTGTTATATAAAAAGATTCGTTCAAAAAAATAATCCCGAGTATTGTTGAAACCACCGCTGAAAAGGACATAAAAACAAGAGAGAAGCAGATATTTTTCGCATTAAAACTCTTTAAATAGAAGAACACACCTAGTGAAGCTGTGAAAGAAGCAAGTAATAAATAGGAAAATACTCCTTGATCAAATACCGAGAAAAGCTCTGCTCTATGACGTGTAAATAAGATAAATATAAGTACTAATATAATCGGAAAAAAGTAAGTAAGAACTGTACTTGATCTTTCGTCTATTTCATTTTCTTTGGAACGTAATATTTTTTGCTGGATCAGTTCTGCAACCGCTAAAGATGTGATTGATAGAAGGGTAAAAATAAACCAACTCATTATTCGATAATATCACGAACTCTTAATCCGGGTATTCCCATATAGGTTTTTCCTGTGTTAACATAAACAGGATTTTATGAAAGCATCAACCGACACTATAACTAATGTTTGGGATTTCTTAGCTGACCGTTTCAACACCCATAAGAACGGTAATGAAATACACCCGGACGCTGCCGTAAATATATTTATCGGTTGGCCGATATTCCTGGACCAGATGGAAATCCAAAGGAAATACTTGGGAACAAAATCACTTGAGATATTGGACTTTGGTTGCGGAACCGGCAAGTTCCTTAAAGAACTAAGTAAAAAAGGTAATAATGTCACCGGTATGGATAAGTCAAACAAAATGGTTGAACTCTCAAAAAAGAACGCATCTAATGGTATAAAACTCTACAAGGAAGAAGAATTCTACGAACTTGTAGATCGGGGAGAGTTACAAAATAAATTTGATGTAATCACATCCATGCATGTATTTGAATGGATAGAAGATATAAACAGCACATTAAACCAACTGAGTTCCATATTAAAGAAAAACGGTATTTTCTTGTTCGCAGTCTTTCCAAAAAAACATATCATTGATTCATTACGTATTCAAGATCTGTTCGAAGATTTTGACTCCGCAGAAAACCCCTCGGTTGGCTACGCGAACTTTGACGGAATAAAGGTTCAGACATTTATCCGCGATGCGGAATTCTTTGATGAATTTTTTAGAAATTCGAATTTTGATAAAGTTCTGGAATTCTACCCCCCTTATTCACAATACTTTTTAAAACACTACAAGTGGACCGGCTCACTATACCCGGAGATGATGATACTCGCTTATAGAAAACTTTAGACTCTATCAATTTTTCTTTATGGTGTATTTTTTGAGAAAGTATTCAGGATGGTAAGACATTTTTGCTTCCCGCAGTCCCAGTAATCCCGTATCCTGTTGCAAATTCATATAGTAATATCCTGCTTTATTGAACCACCCCGCACCTACCACCTCTAGGTAATAGGAACTTTTTTCGTAATTATTCAACGCTTTGCCAAAATGTCCCATTACCCACAGAGGTTCGTAGAGTTCGTTTTAAATTGTGCACTGTATTTGATAAATTTTTCTATAGCATCTATATCATCATCCTTCTCCTTTTGATTAAATCCCTTTGAGTCGCACCACTTCTCTGTGAGGGACATTATCATGTCCTGCGCATCTTTTTCTGCCAGATATAGAGCCTTTACATTGCTGTTAGGATAACTGTTTTGGAACGAACGTACGTTCTTCCGTAGGTTCTTCATATTCCTACCATTTAGATCCGACAGACTCAAAGTATTAATAATATAATCAAAACTGTCCCGGTCTTCCGTGCTTTCAAACTTCGAGGCATCCAGTCTTTCCACAACAAACTCCGGTACCATTTTTACCACAAGACCTAATGAAAATAGACTTTCTAATGTCTCATCAAGCCGGTTCTCCCCAATAACTGATAGAGCATGGTTTTCTGTTAAATAATCAGTGATCTTAATTACTAAGTTATCGTTTAGGATGGAATAAGAGTTGTTTTCATCTGCATTCCAGCATAAAAGACTTAAAATATTAAAATCTGAGTAAGGCGGATACTTTTGAGTATAAGACTGTATAACATCCTTATCTTCTATCGTTATTCTTTTAAAATTAGGGAATATGTTCCCCTCAGACGTGAGCATATCCTCATTTTAGTATAAACAGCGTAACTCTGAAACCACCTGTTGACAATAGTATCCAAATATATATCATTAAATATAGGGTATTATATGAACAAACGTATTGCGTTTTCAGCTCTCTCCATAGTCCTCTTCTTATTCTATTTTATCTGGTGGCTATATCTTAAACAGTTCGTTCCCGAACCTTACACAGCACTAAACGATTACTACGCCGATACATACGGGATTATGGCGGGAGTAGGCGGACTGATCGGATTGGTGGTAGCAACAAAATATGGATTCCTAAAAAGTTACGTAGGCAAAGCTATAACTTTCTTTTCCCTCGGACTAATTTCACAGTTCCTGGGACAGCTTAGCTATACAATACTTTTTTATGTATACGATATTGAGAACGCATACCCGGCATTCGGCGAGGTGTTTTTCTTAGCTACTATTCCTTTTTATATTTTTGGATTGTGGTTTATCGGAAAAGCTTCAGGGGTATCGGTTTCATTAATAGGATTTAAAAACAGGATCAGTGCTGTCCTCCTTCCACTGGCAATGATCGGTGCATCCTACTCTCTCTTTTTAAGAAATTACGACAGCCAGGACCTCCCATTCAATATTGTTTTCTTAGATTATGTATATCCAATCGGACAGGCTATATTCTTCTCGCTAGCTTTACTTATATTTTACTTAACAAATAATATTCTTGGCGGTGTGATGAGAAGCAGGGTTCTATTTATTCTATTCTCACTACTTTTCCAATATATTGCAGATAGTTTGTTCATATTTGAAACACGGGCTGAAACATGGTATCCGGGAGGACCGAGTGACTTAATGTTCGTAATATCCTACTTTTTAATGACAATGGCTCTAATTAGGTTTGAAAATATCGAGGACGAACTCAGAAAACGTAGAGAAGCTAACGTTTCAAACTAAAACATGGAATTAGTAAAAGAAATTGTAAAAGAACAAAGTTTGATCATTGGAGAAAATCTAGCCAGGCAAATGGCTATTGAATCAGGCGTTGTAAAGTTTAATTCCAGTAAGATAGATGACCTAACCGTTACCGAACCCAACAGAGACATGGCGATTGAAAAGCTAATCGGCTCCTATAAAGAACTATTCGGACAAGCTTCCGTAGAAGTGTGTATGAACGTAATAAAGAAATTCCCTCAAAAAAAGTAAGTAACCTGCAATTAAATCCTAGTTACCTCCAAACAATAAAATTTCTGCTCTCCATGATATACAATAGTAGTATAAGTGTTTTAAAACTGCCATGGACATTGACTACATAAAAACACTTCAGCCGGAAAAAATTGCTGAGGAAGTATATAAGAAAAACGTAGAACTTCT
>LCBS01000024.1 GCA_000997355.1 candidate division WWE3 bacterium GW2011_GWB1_41_6 | reverse complement strand
CAGGCAAAACGTACTCTACGGAACCGGCCTTTCCCGTTGAGTCAGTAACCTTTTTCAGATCCTCCAGATTTAACTTTCTAAATTCCGGGGGAGCTTTAAAGGGAATGCTTTTTGTCCAGGGTTCTGTGCTGATACGGTCATATAGGTCCGGGAGCCGGACGCCCCCGCCTACTAATAATATTTTAGACGCAAAGGTTTTTACCCCACTAAATTCACCAAACAGTAGTTCCACACCATCCAGCCAGATATCCAGAGTTTCTTTTATCGATCCCCGGACAAGCTTTATCTCGCTATCCTCCAGTTTCTCATAGGTGTAGCTTAGTTTCATTCTCTCAGCATCATTAAGATTTATCCCGGTTTTTTGGCTTATTTCTTCTGTGAAATGCTTGCCTGCGATATGCAGATTTCTTGTGGCAACTATGCCGTTAGCGAAAACCACACCCACGTCGGTGCAGTCGCTCCCGACATCCATTATCAGATAGTCTTTCAGTTCCGGTTCAGAATATTTAAGCGAGTTTACGAGCGAGAACATCGTCGAACCAATCGCAAGTATATTCAAATGAAGCTTCTTTGCCAGTTTTTGAAGAGCCTTGACGTGGTAAGTTGGAGTAAAGGCGGTGAACACCGCAAGTTCGACCGTATCCCCTTCGGAAGTATAAGGGTTTTTTACAAGATGTCCGTTTATTTTTGTGTACACGGTTGAAATCGTTACCGGTTCTATCTCGACCTCTGTGTTTCCCGTGAATTCCATAATCTCGTTGCGTGCCTGTATAAACGCGTTTTCGATTATTTTCTGCTCTATCAATTCAAGCTCTTTTGGCTGGATAGGTCCGGCTCTTCCCCGGGCTGACTTTGCAGTTGTTATTAATCCTAATGCAAGGTCCCCGCTGACACCAAAGATTATGTCAGATATATGTTCCTCAAAATCTTCCGTTGCTATATGTATAGCATCGCGTGCTGCTTCCTCAACCTTTTCAATATCTACTATATGCCCCGCCCGTACGGCGCCGGTTTCGATCATCCGGTCTCCCGCGCCTATTATTTTTGCAACCCCCGTCTGAGGGTCAACGTAAAAAGCCATGCAGTTAACAGCTTCGGAGCCGATATCAAGCGTTAGAAATTTATTAGAGGGCTTTGAGGTTTTCTTTAGAAACGGCAGGTTCATTTTTTTATTACTATAACTGTGCTTATTATACCGTATCAAGGACTTTTTATTTAAATGTTTTTAATGCCACTTTTACCCGGACGTTTTTTGTTCTATAATTTTTGTACTACTATGCCCAACAACGAAGCAGCTCCACAGGAAGCTGAAACAGCTCCCTTTAATATTCCCGCCGGTAGGGCTGCTGGGGAAGTAGGTACTCGAGCCTTCGCCCCAAGCCCGGCCGTAACAGAAAGGTCCGCACGTGCCCGGGAAGCTTTAAGCAATATTGAACATTCAGAAGTAATGGGTGTTTATGAAAATTCTCTTACCAAAGACAGGATTCAGATGGTCAGGGAAGGACTGAAAGGAGCCTTTACTTCCGTTGGCTCTCCCGAACCTCCAAAAGTAGCTTATGGCACGGAACTTCCCGAAGGTGGGTTATCGAGCGTGGATAGGACGGAAAACATCCCGCAAGTATTTTACAAGAGTTTAAAAAAGAAGCATATGGTGGGAGGAATAGAATACACGGAGGCGCTTGTACTAGTGAGGGTTAATAACGGAAACTCCCCTGCGGAATCGACAATAATGTCCGCTACCGTTCTTGTAGATGCTGAAAAAGGTACATTAGCTGATAAACTCCCGTTGTTATCAAGACTTACAAGCGAAGAAGTTTATAATACCGAGATTAGCAACAAAAGATCCCTGGACGGAAAACTTGTCAGAGGTGAGATAACGTCCGATTATTATATTAAAAAGTACCGCGTTCGTAATGACAAATTTCCTTTTTTTGGCAGAACAATCGCTGAGAATCAGGGCAGGAGGGACGTCTCTCTTAAAGAGTCGGGAGCTCTTTGGAGATCAGAGGTTGACAGGGAAAGGCTGCATGTGAACGAGCAGCTTCGTGGAGAGTATGTGAGGTTGAACCAGGAAGAGGTACGTGAGGTTGCTCAAGAAGTTGACAACACTCAAAGAGCACTAGAGCAGGCACAAACTAACGATAAAAATAGGTTACTCAGTACTTTGCGCGCTATCGCTGGTTCTTTTTCCTCCCCTGAAGAGCTACAGCGCCATGCCGCCCAGATTTCCGAAGTTTTTGGCTTGCAAGCTGATTCTGACATCATCGCTTATATTAGTTCCTTAACGGAGCAAGCAAGGAGTCGTTCGGGAGGGACTACTCCGGAGTCCACGCCGGAATCAACCAATCCAAATGGTGCAGGCACACAGCATACCGGAACTGCTGCATCACGAGGTAGACAGGCACCCGGCAGGATAGCACGTACCTTGCCTGAGAACAACGGCAATACCGTCACGCCTGAGGCGGTAGAACCTCCAACCACGCCCGAGCCCGTAAACACGCCGAAACCTGTGAAAGCAAGTAAAGAAAGTGCCGGTGATCCTACAATGGAAGCCGAATTGAAACACATAGAGTTAAAGGCACAGAGAGACGCTTTCACAGATGCTTTGGAAGAGAATCCGGGACAGGAACCGATCTTTTATGGCCATCTACTTGCCGTAATTTCTCCGGAAAACAAGCAGTGGGCTGAAAAACAAATTAAAGACAGAGGACTTTCTTTTGAGGAAGTTAAATAAATATGAAAGACATGGATATAAAAAACCTACATAGAAACTTAATACAATCACTAGACTGTAGTGATGCTGTACGCAATCTGATTACATCGTTTATCGATTCCTACGATGGTTCTAACCATGAGGATTTTGACAGGTTGTTGATGAAGTTAGAAGGTTTGCTCGTTGAGAACAGTTCCCTGCGCATCAAGGCAGATTCCTACGAACGGTTAAAAGGCATTAAGGAGCGCTACGAGAAAGAGATCCAGGACTTACTTGAGATCGTAGATGATTTCAAAGGAGCAGATCTTGCAAACCTCCCGTCAGCGTCAGAAGAAGCACTTGAGTTGGCGGATACGTCAGAGGAATAATTCCACACAAATCGGTTTAACACGTATTGTTAAAAAGGAATCCTGCTTTTTAAAGGATTTGGTGCCACTTCGGGAGCTTCCGGCTCGTCTATTCCGATCCTCATGTTAATGAACGCCTCCACCTCTTCAACCGGAGTTCCGTATTTCATGCGGGACATCTGCCTGATGGTTTCCGCAACCTTAGGATCTTTCTTTGTGCTTGTGATCATGTCCCAATCCACCATAAGCGAGAAGGGTATAGTAGGCTGCCCTTTTACAAGTAATCTCATATAACAGTTTCCTACAGGGAGGTTGGCAAGGTCGTTTTTCGTAAAAACGGGCTCGTACTGTTTTTCAAGGAACTCGGCATCCTCGGGGCCTACTCTAAAGGAGACCTGGGTTCCGATGTTACCGAATATTGCTTCTTTTATATCATCGGAGAGCTGGTCAATGAATTGGTGAGCTACCGTAAGATTAAGTTTATATTTGCGTGCTTCGGATAAGATAGTGGCAAAGTCAGGTGTGGCAAAGTTCTGGAACTCATCCACATAAAGATAAAAATCCGGGAATTCTTCCTTACCCAGCTGGGAAGCCCGTGCCAGAGCCGCGGTTAGTATTCTCGGAACAAGGAGCAATCCTATGAAGTTAGAATTCTCCTCCCCGATCTTTCCTTTTGACAGATCTACCAGAAGGATCTTCTTTTCCTCCATCACCTTATGAAAATCAAACGCTGATTTTGGCTGACCGATTATATTTCTTAGTGTCCGTTCCGTAACAAGCCGGTCGAACTTGGATACTATGTAGCCCATCATCTCGCCCTTTCTGTTAGCTGTTGTTTTAGCCATTTCATCCGTCCAAAATCTTTTAACCAGGGGGTCAGTTATTTTTGGTATGAACTTTTGCGCATATTTGTCGTCGATCAACAGTCTTAGAACATCTACCATCGTGCTTTCAGGATCTTCCATGGCAGTGAGCATTACATTACGAACCTGTCTTTCAAGCTGAGGCCCCATAATTCCCTGACGGTTTGGGTCGTATAGTTTGTATAATAGTGCAATAAAGGCGTTAATGAGCATATGCTTCTCTTCCTCGCTTCTCGCTTCCAGCATGTTTATACCCATCGGGCGTTCCGTGTCCGCCGCGTCAAAAAGTATAACGTCATCGATCCTTTCGGGCGGGATCTTTTGCATAAGTTCGTCAATATCACTTCCGTGAGGATCAATTATCGCAACGCCCCTTCCGGCCTTTATATCCTGCAAGGCCAGTGACATAAGCATCTGAGATTTTCCGGTACCGGTTTGCCCGATGATATAAAAGTGCCGTCTTCTGTCGTCATCGAGCATATTGATCTTTTTTTCTACTCCGCGGAAAATACTCTTACCCAGATATAAGCCTTCGTCGGGCAGGTTCGTAGGCGCTGTGGATCTGCGCGCGTATAGCCACAAGATGTTTGGTGTCTGAACTTCTTTGTTTGGGAAATGGAATACTGTCGCGAGCTCCTCTACATTTAATACCGAACAGCTGCGGTACAGAGCTATATCCAGTAAAGGTATGAACCACTCCCTGACCGAGAGTTTTCTGAAAATGAAATTATCTACCAGCTTTTTAGGAGATATGAACGAGCGCTTCTTGAATCGGTTATATTTAAGGTTCGTGAACTGTTCGAACGCGGCGACTACGTTTCTTAAATGGGCTTCCGATGACGTTTTATCTTTGGCAATGGACACAACTCTAATTGCCACGTCAAATCCCGGTTTTGCTGTTTTCTTCTCTACTTTCTCCAGGAAAGCGGTGTCAATATTAACTTTTTTTTCGGGGTTGGCAGCCTTGCTTTTAACATCGCCTGCGAAACGGTCCCCTGCGTGCCTCCAGTTTTCGGATGCGGGGCTGATGACATATTGTATGGCGAGAACCTCGTCACCACTAAGTTTGCTCATGGATGAGGTCAGTACGTTCAGAGAATCCTGTTTAAGATCTTCGTATATTTGGATGGGGTAAAAAGGGGATCCGGCAAGCTTAAGTTCGACAACATTTGTATATTCTCCGCGGTCCCACACTTCGTTCGGATTTACGATGTCAATTTCTGCGGAAGGGTACGCCCCGTTTATGGTTTTCTCGACAAGGGAAACAATTTCATCAGGAACTATCACATAAAAACCTATGCCCGTTATTTTTGAAACGATCTCAAAGGATATCCGGTACTGGCCCGTGAATATAGCCTTGTACCAGGGTTTTCTAAATCCCGCAAGTGAGCTGAACATGTGTTCAGCGGCCTTGATCTCGATCTCATTATCCTGCGGAACTTTTATCTGCAAAAAAGTAAGTTTATACTCTTCCAGTTTTTCGTATTTTTTCTTTTTCCATGCTAAGAAGCGGTTTACGATAATGATAATAAAAAGGATTATTACAAAAACATAAAGCGCTATCCAGAACGAGTTGTAAAGAAGTTCAGGTATGTTCATGTCTGGTGTTCTTTGATCACCTCCTGGATGAAATCTTCTTCTTCATCGTCAGCAAGCTTTGTGAGGCTGTCAGCTATTGTACTGACTGCATGTAGTTGTTCGGGTTCATTCGTTTTATTAACAACATTGGTTTGTACTTTATTTAACTCTTCCACCACTTCCTCAGGCACGTCAGGTTTGTCTGCCTTTACTTCAGTGGTGGTTTCCGGAACGGGCCGGGTTTCACGAACCGGCGGTTTTTCCACACTTATTTCGGGTTTTACTACTTCAGTATCAGGTAGTGTTGTTCCGGGTGTTTCCGCCTGTACATTCTCCACTTTTTTCGTAAGAGATTCGTCTGAGAAACTCGGTTCCCCGAACGGCGGCTTTCCCGGCCATACGTTTGATTCCGAGGGGGTAGAATTAAAGCCTGCAATATTATCATCATTATCGTCTGCGGATTTGCCTGCCGGCGGCGCAGTCTGACCGGTGTTAGGCATAAGTGTATTTATAGGATCGTTAGGGTCTGTGGGCATGACTTTATTTTGCGGTGTTTTAACTGAAAACGCAAGGCAACAGGTTAGTTATTAGTACTGTTGAAGAATTTCTTCCGTACACTTTTCTTTTCCTTTAGCACTTTGTCTTCAACTTCCTCCGCAAGTTGCTCTATTTTTTCCATTAACTCGTCTCTAAGCGGCTCACTTGCTTCCTGAACATCTTTTAGTATCGGTGCCACCCGTGTCTGTAACTCGTTTAGGTAAGGTTCTGCATCATGATGTACTTCTTTCACCTTGTTCACCATTGGCTGAGTCTCAGCCTTAATGGTTTCAAGAAGTTCTTTTGTTTCCTCAAGAACCTGCCTGCTTTTTTCAATATACTCCTCTTTGTTCTCGCTAAGTTTCTTGCGGGTTTCTTTTCCCGTTGCCGGTGCGTAAAGAACACCAAGTATGGCGCCTACCACTGTTCCGATAAACGCACCGTTCAAAAACGACTGTGTGTTACCTTTATGATCCACATGTGCGCATTTTTCACACATAATCTTCGTCCTCCTTTTCTTTAACATCTCTTAATGAACTAATTGCCCTTACTGTTTTGACGCCTTCAGCAATCCCGCTTACTATCCCCGCAAGAGAAGAAATGGGGCTAGTCACAGCGTCTGAAACTTTATGCACGTTATCAAGTACGGAGTTGGATTTCTTAATAGTTTCACGAAACTCTTTGAGCACAAGGATCACATAAAATCCCACGATCATAAGGTTTATTGTGAGTAGCGCGAGTATGAAGATGAGTACAACTTGTAGATCCATGGCAGTATAAATAGTATAAATCAAATCATGTTATTATCAAACGGTTTCTTACTCTGTAGGTTCAACTTCTACTTCTACCGGACTAATTTCCGGCTGTGTCGGGCTGAACCGGTTGTTAAGCCCCCTGCCTACACGCTCGTCTTTGCTTCCCTGGCCGATCCTATTAGCCAACTTACCGCCGTCATGTATGAGATCGGCAAAAAAACCTAATGCTATACGGAGTTCTTGCGGGGTATCTTTATCTTTGGCGATATTCCTTGCGATCTTTTCCGCAACATAAGCTCCGACTTTGATCGATAAACGGATCATCTGAAGCAAAGTTTCGTTGTTTTTCTCATTCTTGCCCAGATTTTCCAGTTGTTCCTGCGTCAGCCCGTCGACTATCGCGTTTGACGCTTCGCGGGCTTTCTGTTTTTCTTCAGGAGTGTACTCGGACTTGAAACTTGTAATTTCCCGACTCGTCCTTGTTTCCTCATCCAAACTTTCATCCAGTCCGTTTAATGTTTCTTGGTCCGGTTCTTTCGTCCATGCTTCTATTGAGTTTTCTCTAAGTATTTCAACGATACCGTTTTCCTGTTCGGGACCTGTTTCTAAGGGGGCAGTTTTTTCGGGAGTAGTGGGGGCAATCCGTCTCCGAAATTGTTCATGGGCCACTTCTATCTGGGTATTTACAGTTTCAAGCGCGTCTTGTGTTTGTTCTATAGCTCCTGGCTCGATCAATGGTTGGCCGTCTTCTCCAACCTCCTGGGACGACAGTCTGTCCAAATACAGTTTCCCAAACTGTTCCCCTTCATTAGCAGCCGTATCTGCACGCTCACCTAATTTATTCAAGTCAGGTTCTTTTTCCTGCGCTTCTTCCACACCGGTTTCCGGTGTGTTAATTGTTTCGGAGGGCTCTGCCGGTTTTTCTAAAATTTCAATGGAGCTAGATTTTTTCTTAAATCACTCAGGATACGTAGTTTTTTCATTTTCAATTCGTTAACCCTGTTGACGTATTTATTGTACTCCTCCATGAGATTTTGATCGTTTTTGTCAGGCATTATAGTTATTGTAATTTATCAAAAGCGTCTTGTACACAAAAGCTCCGTGTTTACACGGAGCTTTTCTTTAAATTATCTTTTTTGTTTTTCGTAATGTTCAGTCTGTCCGCAGCAGTTTACTCCACAACCTCGCCTTCGACCGGTCCCTGGTCTATGTCCTGTGGTCCCTGTTGACCGTCCGGCCTTTTAGGTTCCTGTTCCGGTGTGGGTCCGGATGCTCCCGGTTCTCCCGCCTCACCCGGCTGTTGATACATGTATTGGCCGATTTTCTGCAGAAATAAAGATAATTCCTCACTAAGTTTTTTAAGTTCCTCTGCCGATGCTGTTTGGAGTTTTTCCCTAACCTCTTTTACTTTACCTTCAATTTCGGTTTTAAGATCGGCAGGAACTTTATCGCCTGCGTCCCGTAATGACTTCTCTGCCGTATAAGCTAAGCCGTCCGCGGAGTTCCTGGCTTCGATCTGTTCTTTCCTTCTCTGATCCTCCGCTTTGTTAGCCTCGGCCTCGCGGACTTTCTTTTCAATTTCTTCTTTGCTCAGCCCCGTGCCTCCCTGGATCGTGATCTTTTGTTCGCGGTTAGTCGCCTTATCTTTCGCGGATACGTTCAAAATACCGTTAGCATCAATATCAAAAGTAACCTCTACCTGAGGCATTCCTCTTGGTGAGGGAGGTATGCCGTCCAGTATAAACCTTCCAAGCGAAGTATTATCCCCGGCCATTTCCCTTTCACCTTGCAGAACGTTTATTTCCACACTTGTCTGGTTGTCTGCGGCTGTGCTAAATACCTGCGATGCGGATGTGGGTATGGTTGTGTTCCTGTTGATCAAAGGAGTCATTACACCGCCCAAAGTTTCAAGCCCGAGTGTAAGGGGAGTAACATCCAGTAATAGAACATCTTTTACATCCCCGCCCAGAACTCCTGCCTGGATAGCAGCGCCTACGGCGACCACTTCATCCGGGTTAACGCCTTTGTGAGGTTCCTTGCCGAAGAAATTCTTAACGACCTCGTTAACTTTAGGCATTCGTGTCATTCCGCCGACCATTATAACTTCTGCAATATCGTTCTTACTCAATCCCGCGTCTTTTAGTGCGTTTTCCATTGGTTGGATAGTTCTTTGTATAAGATCGTCCACAAGTTGTTCCAGTTTAGCCCTTGTCAGTTTGACGCTAAGGTGTTTCGGTCCTGTAGCGTCTGCGGTTATGAACGGAATGCTTATTTCTGTTTCCATTGTGCTTGAGAGCTCGATCTTAGCTTTTTCTGCAGCGTCCTTTAATCTTTGCATTGCTTGGCGGTCTCCCGTCAGATCAACCCCGCTTTCTTTTTTGAATTCTTCCCTGATCCAATCGATTACTCTCCGGTCAAAATCATCTCCGCCCAGGTGAGTGTCCCCGCTGGTTGATTTTACCTCGTAAACACCGTCGCCAAGCTCAAGTATGGAAACATCGAACGTGCCCCCGCCCAAGTCATATACAGCAATCTTTTGCTGTTTTTGCTGCTTGTCCAGACCGTATGCAAGGGAAGCGGCGGTTGGTTCGTTTATAATTCGGACAACTTCCAGACCGGCAATTTGCCCGGCTTCCTTTGTAGCTGTTCTTTGCGAGTCATTAAAATACGCGGGAACCGTGATAACCGCCTGAATAACAGGCTGTCCTAAGAACCTTTCCGCGTCCGCTTTTAGTTTGGAAAGTATCATCGCGGAAATTTCCTGAGGAGAGTACGGCTTTCCCTCCACCTCGACCGCTACCGTACCGTTAGCTCCTTCAACGATGTTGTAAGGGTATGATTTTTTTATATCCTGCACTTCAGGGTCTGCGAATTTTCTACCCATCAGTCTTTTAACACTAAAGACAGTACTTCTTGGGTTAACTACCTGCTGTCTTTTTGCGGGAATCCCGACAAGATTTGAAACAGGGGCAACTACCGAAGGGGTTGTATTACCTCCCTCCGCATTGGGAATTACTTTAGGCTGGCCGCTTTCCATTACAGCCATGGCACTGTTCGTTGTTCCCAGGTCTATACCAATAATTTTGCTCATATTTTTTTTAAATTAGCGCAAAATTATACGAGGGTTGCGTAGTCTATAACGCGACTACAGGTGCGGAGCACCGAGCAAGCTCATATAATTTTAGCCATTTTGAACCTCCTTAGATTCACCGACTTTTACTTTGGCCGGTCTAATTAATTTATCTTTTAATACGTATCCTTTTTGGGCAACTTCGGCCACTTTTCCTTCCTTCCCATCAACCAGTTCTATTGCTTCCATTAATGCCGGGTCGAAATCCTTGCCCAAACATTCAATCTCTTTAACGCCCTCGTTTTCTAAAATTTGTTTAAATGTTTTTATTGTCAATTTTAAGCCCGTATCGTCAATATGTTTTTCCAAAAGTTCCAAATTATCCAGAACAGGCAGAAGCTCCGAAATAAGCACAAGGTTGGCGTACGTAACCAATGCCTCTCTTTCCTCGGCCACTCTTTTTTGCAGATTTTGATAATCAGCTAAGGCTCTTTTCCAGTTGTTTTCCAGCTCACTAACCTTTTCTTCCAGTTCTGGAATTTTCAGAACATCCGCAGTTTGGCCGTGCATGTCCGGTTCACCGCCGTTGTTTTGACCATTGTCATTTTGATTTTTTGTATCGTTGTCCATAAATTGATTAAAAGGAATTTTTTACCAGGAACCACCGAGCTCTTCGATCAAATGCTTGGTATATCTTACGGCAGGCAAAACTTGATGGTATCTCATACGTGCCGGTCCGAGCACTGCTATGTACCCTTTTCTGTTTGGACCGATGCTGTATTCGGAGAAAACTATTCCGCAGGATTCCAGCTTTTCGTGTCCGATCTCGTCCCCGATCACACACCTGATGTCATTTCCTTCAGCTGCTTGTTCGAACACTTGTTCCAAAAGCTCGTACCTGTCTAGTAAGTGTAAAGTAGCGCGCGCAACCTCGATGTCCCAAAATTCTTTGTTATCCAGAACGTTCACTGCGCCGGCATGAACCACGTGCCCGTCAAAAGTTGTGGCTATTGCAAGTTCTTTTGTATTTTCGGATAAGGCAATCACAGCCTGCCTCAACATTCTTTCAAACTCGAACCTTGACGGCCAGAGCCGCTGTTTCATAGCAACTTCCTGGAGAACCGGCATTTCCTCTTCCTCCATTAGTTCGTTCAAAAATAAGCGGTATGCCATAGATGTAGGCACTCTCCCCGAGGATGTGTGTAGCATATCCAGGAAACCTTCTTCTAAAAGGTGTGCCATTTCATTTCTTACTGTTGCCGGGGAATACTTTAATTTATACTTTTTTACCAATACTTGTGAGCCAACAGGTTCGGACGTTTCAATATATTCTTTTATTATCGCGTTTAAAAGTTGTATCTGTCTATCTGACAACATGTTATCAGTATAATATCATGAGTGCTAACCGTGTCAAGATTTGGGATTTGACAATAGTCTTCTTATAGGTTAAATATGGACTTGGGTGCGTACATAACATACATATGAAGGGAGGAAGGTTTAGATGAATGTTGGCAATAGAATAATGTACGTAAGTGTTGGGCCAAAGGATATTGAACTTCTCAGAATTCTGTGTAATAAGCTTTTGGCCATTCTGAAAAACCCGCGTATGTCCTCAGACCGTTTCCCGGTTTTTCAGCCTGTTATCCTGCGTATGGATGTTGGGCGGGAACGTGTGAGTTGGCTTATTGGTTTGCGGGCATTGGAGATATTCGAGCATTCGTCTAGGCGCAAGACTGAAGTCTTAGAGAATCATCTGGATGTAGGGCTGGAGTATGTAAAGGGACACTACGCCAAGCTGACTGAGTTCTCCGGGACATGGTATTGGAAATTTTCCGGGGGAAATATCACAGAAGTTAGTTTCGGCTTGTACGAACGTGTGTCCTTATCCCTTCCGGGGGACGCGGCCATCTTCGATCTATTGAAGGAATTAAGGGAATTTGCCATTAGGGTCAATGAGCAAAACGCGCACTTCGTCCGTAACAAGTTAAGGTAAACATTTCTGTACAAAAGTACTGGAAAAAAGCTTACGGTTGTCCGCGTAAGCTTTTTCTTACAGAGTGCTGATTGAGCTCTTCATTAAAAGCAACTATAATGGCGGCACAACACAACAGTAAACCAAGGAGAGAAGAGATGCATACTATTTTTGTTTCAGAGTACAGTCCTTCCCATTTGATCGAGGAGATCGACAGTCTTTTGTTCGATTTCTTTATGCAAATCCAGCAGAAACCGGAGGAGTTTCACCTCACTCTGCGCGATGATAACACGTTACTTATTCAGAGAAACCCCGTCCGTTTTCTGGGCTTTCCTGTCAGTTGGGATGAAAAGCTGCTTATAAGGGCTGAGTCTGAGTATGGGTTGCACAATACCCACTATATTAAGGGTATCTTACGGATGAAAGGGAAGAGAGTTAGAATAACAAACGCTTTAAATGAATCCGTGCTCTTTTTTCAGACGGAAGCTCCCTTTTATCAATTGTTAGATTATCTGCGGCGCATGGCAATAAATAAGAGGAAAGAACGCTGGAGCAAAAAAGCAGATAAGGATATTAAAAAGCTAAAATAGTAATTTCAATCCGGTGAGGAAATCAATTCTCGCCGGACTTTTTTCCTGGCTGTTTTTTCACAGGATATTTAGTAAACACTTGGCTCAGGCTCTAAGAACCTGCCTGAAAGCTTCCTGAGGAATATCCACTTTTCCAAGCCTTTTCATTCTTTGCTTCCCTTTTTTCTGTATATCCAATAGCTTGTCTTTTCTTTCGCGGTGACCTCCGGACATTTTTGCCAGAACATCTTTTCTCAAGGCTGGGATATCCTCCCTTGCGAGCACTTTCCCGCCGATAGCCGCCTGAAGGGCTACACGGAATTGCTGGCGCGGAATTACTTCTTTTAGTTTTACCAGCAGTTCTTTACCGGACTCTACCGCTTTATCTTTAAGCACGATGTGTGAAAGGGGAGGTATGACTTCTCCATGAACAAGGATATCCATCTTTACAGCCTTGACGGAACGGTAGTCAGCGAATTCGTAATCAAGGCTCGCAAAACCCGATGAAATCGTTTTAAGGTCGTCAAAGAAGTTATACACCAGTTCGGCAAGCGGGAGCTCGTATTCGAATATCACTCTTGTTTCCGTAGGATACTCCATTTTTTTCATAACCCCGCGTCTTTGCTCGCATAAGGAAATGACCCCTCCTACATAATCGGAGGGGGACACGATAGTCATTATGATCCACGGCTCCATGATTTCCCGGATCTTTGTAGGGTCGGGAAGATCCGAGGGGTTTTTCACCCAAACGGTTACGCCGTCCGTAAGTTCGACTCTATACTCGACCGTTGGGGTTGTAGAGATAAGGTTAAGAGAGTACTCACGCTCCAGCCGTTCCTGGATTATATCGGCATGCAGTAGTCCCAAAAACCCACATCTAAAGCCAAATCCCAACGCACTGCTGCTTTCCGGCTCGTAGCTTAATGACGAATCGGACAAAGCAAGTTTTTCCAAAGCATCTCTTAGCTGGGGAAACTTATCGTTTTCTATAGGAAAAATAGAAACAAAAACGAACGGTTTAACTTCCTTGTACCCGGGAAGCTGCTCCGTTGCCGGGTCTTCGGCCAATGTTGCCGTGTCACCTACTTTTACCGTTCTTATATCCTTCTGCCCGGTGGCGATAAACCCGACTTCCCCCGTTCTAAGAGTATCTATGGTTTTTCTTTGAGGCACAAATATTCCGATGCTTTCAGGAACGGATTCAGCTCCCGTTGCCATGTAACGGATTTTTTTGCGTCCATGTATCAAGTCAGCTTCCAAACTTCCGTCCTCGANAATTCGCGAAACTCCCCGTCGGTTACTTTTACCATAGCGATAACTCCCAGGTACTCATCATAAAAAGTATCAAATATAAGTGCCCTTACCTTAGCCTGGGGATCTCCGGCCGGCGCAGGAACTTTAGCTATGGCCGTTCTAAGAAGTTCGTCCACACCCTCACCGGTTTTTGCTGAGACTTTGAGTATATCTTCTTTGTTGAACCCGAACGTCTTTACCATGTCTTCTTCGATCTTTTCCCACTCACTTCCGGGAAGGTCGATCTTGTTCAAAACAGGAATTATTTTAAGTCCGGCATCCAAAGCTTTATAAACGTTGGAAACTGTCTGAGCCTGAATTCCCTGGGATGCGTCTACGATAAGCACCGCCCCTTCGCACGCGGCCAAAGAACGGGAGACTTCGTAGGAAAAATCGACATGGCCGGGAGTATCTATCAGGTTAAGCTGATATTCGTCACCGTCTATCTCATATCTCATCCGCACAGCCTTCAGTTTGATCGTAATACCTTTTTCTCTCTCAAGATCCATACTGTCGAGGGTTTGTGATTTCATGAATCTTTTTTCAACCGTGTTGGTTATTTCCAAAAACCTATCCGCCAGCGTTGATTTACCGTGGTCTATGTGCGCGATGATGCAAAAATTACGTATTGAACTTTGTAACATAAGGGGATTTTACACTATTTCTGCTCTGCCATATTACCTGTTCACTAAAAACCCGGTAATTTCCGGTGGGCCGAGGTTTTCCTCCGCACCCAGCAGACCTGTAATTATAAATCTAAATGCTGTCAGAAAGAACAGCCCTACCCCACCTATCAAAGTATGAACCAGCGACGACTGCGCACCGGCGGCGGATTTGGGATCGCCCCGTGAAGTTATATATCTGATAAACCCAAGCGCGAGGAAAATAAACACCAATGCCCACCCGACCCCTATCACGATGTTGATCGCCCAGCCAAAAACCGAACTGAGTGAAGTGAATCTTCCTCCTAAAGGGTCTTCTAGTTCAGTACTTACCGCGTATACATTTTGTACCAATTTCCAGTTCATACATTTATCCTCCTATACTGGCAGTTTATCTACGATCGATAGACATTATACAAAAAAACCTTTATTTTAGCGTTAGAGAAAGGTTAGAACTTTCTAATACTTTATCCTCTGTATCTAATGGGCGGATGTTTCTATTACTACAGCGGGTTTTTGCGAGTTTATCTTAAGTTTGCTTACTAGCCTGTAAAGCAGTTGGACCTCTTTAACCCTGAAAATCTTTGTAAAGAACAAATAAGACGCTATGCCCGCAAAAATACTGACAACCGTGATAACCAGCAGGTTTACCGTACGGGTTGAATCGAACACATATTCATCGAGCAATTTTAAAGGTATGTACAAGGAAAGTCCCATAAAAACGGTGGCGTAACTGATCTTTGTGAAAGGAATGATTAAAGACTCCATACTGAAACCCCCAACTTTCCGCGACAGAAGAAACATTAGCGCTAGTAAGTCTATGAGGGAGGTGATCGTGAAAGATAAAGCTACTGACCATACCCCAAATCCAAAAGTTTTTACGAAAATAACCGAGAGAAGTACGTTTATTATTATCGTTACTCCACTTACTACAACGGGGGTTTTAGTGTCACGAAGGGCATAGAAAGCTCGTGTCAGCATATACACACTGCTTTGTGCAAAAGCGGATAAACTGAAGAAAGCTAAAGCGTAAGCTGTTTTTACAGTAGCTTCCCACGGGAAGTTATCAACCCCGTAAACAAGTCTTACAACCGGAATACGCAAAACCAACAAGATCACACTTGCGGGTAGAACAAGAAAGAGCATTTGATGAAGCGACGTAATGAAAGTTTTTTTGAATTTATCCAAGTTCTTTTCGGATGTCTCAGCGGAGAGTGTCGGCAGGAGCGCTGCGGCAATAGGCATTCCGAACAAGTGTATTGGAAAGAACTGAAGTTGGCTTGCGAATTTTAAGAAAACAACGGACGGAGCCGAAATAAGGATTGCAAGTGAGTTGTTAATAGTTGCCATTGCATTTGCAATCAGTACACTTAAAAGACGTGGCGGCATTAACGAGAAAATTTCCCGGATTCCCTTATCTTTTAAATTCAGTGAAAAAGAGAATGAAAATCCCACTTTCTTAAGGAGGGGCAGTTGAATGAGAAAATGCAATACAGCACCTACGATTACGCCGTATGCGGGTCCGTATATTCCGTATCTATCGGATAAAGCTATAATACCGAATACCATTCCCAGGCTGTAAACAATCGGAGACAAGGCCGGTATTAGGAAATATTTGTATGACTGCAGGACACAGGTCGCAAAACTGCTTGCTACAAGTATCAATTGGGCGGTTAGCATTATTCTCATAAGATCGGCTCCCAATGCTACCTGTACAGGTGAGAACTGATTCAGCGCTAGCAGACTCATTATCTGTGGTGCGAAGATGAATATCACAGTTCCTACCAAAAAGAAGAAAAGTAGTGTGCTATTTATCATGTAGGAGGCAGTGTCCCACGCATCCTTCTCGTCCTTTCTGCGCATGTGTGTAAAAACGGGGATAAAGATCGTAGATAAAGCACCAACCACCACTATGGAGTAGATGAGGTTAGGAATACGGTCCGCGGTATAAAAAACAGCCAGTTCGTCAGAAACACCAAAATATCCGGCAAGCAAACGCCCTTTCACAAACCCAAGTATTGCGCTTACACCGCTTGCAAGTGCTAATATTGAAGCGGCCGATAGTATTGTATTCTGGGTCTGTGCCAGAAAGTTTCCGTTTACTCTAAGTCTAGTATTGACCATACTGTTTGATATGTTATCATACCCATTGTCATGGCGAATACAAGTTCCGCTAAAAAAGCCTTAAGGCAGTCATATAAAAAGAGAGCCCATAACCTATTTTGGAAACGCAAGATAAAAGCGGTTTCTAAAACCATAACCGGAACTTTGGAAACGAAAGGCAGTGTGTCTGCAAAAAACTCTGATATACTTGTTAAAGAACATGCAGTTTTACAACAGTTACTTGATAAGGCTGCTAAGAATAAAGTAATTCACAGGAATAAAGCTAACAGGCTAAAATCAAGATATGCTAAGAAAATTGCTGCCCAAGTTAAGCCTCGGACGAAGAAGTAACCCTATCACTGAGGGCGAAGCTCCCAATCCCCAAATCCATAGCAGCCCAAACCTTTTGGATATGTATGGAACGGATCCGGCTGCAAACAGCCATTTCATCAGCCAGGCAACAAGCTCCCTTAAACTTTTTATACTGATAATTCCGGCGGTTTTTCTGGTAAGCCTGTTCATCAATGACGTGACGGACTGGCGTATAGGCAGTACAAAAAAAACTATTGAACGTCTAAACATTGAAATACTTGACTACAACGACACGGCAGCTGAAGCAAATAAGATCATCCAAAAAATAGAAATTTATAAGCAGGCAAGAGCCGACCACCCCAGGATAGCTTCAAAGATGGAATTTCTTTTAACGAATGTCCCTCAAGACGTTGTCATATCCGAGATTCGGTATCAAGATGGTAATTTGGAAGTAAAGGCAAAGACACCAAGGGCGTTGAATTTGGCATTACTCATTGATAATTATTTTAAAGACAAAAGTATTTCTGAGATCATACTGAAGTCTGCCTCTTATGATCAAAGAGACGGGCTTTTTACTTCGGAAGTGGGGGTGGTGTATAAATGAAGCTTAATACCACAGCTTTATTAAATAGTGCGCGGTTTAACTACCAGTCCTCCGACCCGCGCAGGACCTTAAAATTCTTCCTTGTGGTTGCTTTTTTCGACCTTGTGATATTCGGATTATTTGGCATGCATTTATCACTTGCCTCGTTAAAGGTAAAAAGAGCAGAGCTTGAAACACTTAAGGATCGGGAAAAGGTTCTCCAGGATAAGAAATTCCAGTTGGTAGATGCCGACTCGGCAATGAGGAAGACGAAAGATATAATCCCTTTATTAAATACCGCTATCCCATCAGAAGATGACACTCATGTATTTATGTCTGAGCTGGTGGAAAAAGTATCCTTTGAAGGCTATATACCGAGTAATTTGGATTTTTATAAGACCGACGACCGGAAAATGTCAGCCGCTTTGAGGTTTGAAGGAGACCCTTCAGAAATGTATAAGGTTGTAAATGTATTAGAGAATTTATCGCGTCTAACCGTAGTTACGTATATGCATATTGTTACCGATGACCCTGCTTTATACTCCCGTATAGAGACCGCAATATTTAAGGTCTCCGAAACGCCTCTTGACTTATCAGAAGCACTTAATGGTACAATAGATGTAGAATTCTTAAAGAAGGAATTCAAACCTGCCTTATGAACAATTCGACACAAGCTAAAAACGGGTTTAAATCATTTATCCTTACCCTATCTATTTCTCTTGCGGTATTCGGTTTGATCTACTATCTTGCTACCTACTCCACCCAGAGCAAAGTGGATATAGAGGATATGACGCCGGCTCAGGCGGAAACTTCCACTGAATTATCAGCTAACACTAATATGGGCCAAGTTGTGAGAGAAAGTGTGTTCGAAGACCTCAAGGATCAGGAAGTAAATGTACCAAAAAGAGAAGTACTTGCGGGAACCGACGAAGTCACCGAAAGCACAGTGCCCGAAACCGGGTCTACGGAGATCACAATAAGCCTGCTGTTGTCCGTAATAATCGCCGCGCTTGGCGGCTACCTGCTATTTATAGGGCCACGTAAAAAAGCTTTAGATAATTTTGAACGAAGAGTAAAGAAGAACTTCTAACACCCTCTGCTAATTATTCACAAGAACTGCGCTCACCAGTAATCTGTTTGTTTTTAGACCTGCTGGCCAGCATGTCATCAAAACCATTGTAGATTCATTTAGGTATTTGGGTTTGATCTCTGCCCGGGGATTTACTTCATTTGGTTTCAATACCGATTTACTCTCGACTTTATATGTGTAAATTACGTTGTTGTAGTTTACGGTAAACGCGTCTCCTACTTGCATGTCACCCAGTGTTGAGAAAATAGTTTTGTAGTTACGGGGATTATAGAACACAGGAAGCACCGAATGTCCGTAGACAAAAGAGTTGCCGGGGGTTCCTGGCATGGCGGTACCAATATAATGGCCAAGGGCTTCATCCGGGTTCAGGTCCGGAGGGTTGGTTTCGACAAGAGCGTCTTTTATTCCCAGCCGGGGAATTGTTATTGTATAAAATTCCGGAACGTTGCCTTCCGGGGAGTCCACGGCCGCATCAGATTCATTCTCACTTCCATCCTGCAGTTCGTTGAATGTGAACTCGGAGTATCCGGTTACTACTCCCAGAACGGTCGATCTTGCGGGTTTTGAGACCTCGTCCTGTGTTTTGAAAACGTAAAGCGGAAAAAACACCTGCGTTGTCAGAATAACAACGCTTAGGAACATGAGAAAGACCGGCATTAATCTCATTCTGATGTAGAACCTCCAATTTACTTCCTTGAAAAAGGGATCGTTCGATTCATCTTTGATATATGTTTTAGGCCTGAATCTAAACATTAATGATCTTTTCTACAGTATAGGGGATAGCTACGTCCGGCGAAACTCCCCCGGTTTTCATTTTCTTGTCCATTTCATACACTTCTTTATACAGCGCTTTTAAACTTTCCTGAGAAAAGCCTTCGGCCTGTTTTTTTGCCTTGGATCTTATAAAAGGGGCCATTTTTGCGGCCAGGGGTGACTCCGTTTTGGAAATGCTCAGGTTACGCAATCCGAAAACGAGCATGGAAAAAAGATAGAAAGGATCCTGATCCTCCTCAAGGAGTCTTCTCAGTTCTTTGTAAGCCTGTTCGCGTTTTTTCTCATATACCATGTCTACGAACTTGAAAATGTTCGCGGAAGGTTTTTTTATCCCAAGTACTACCTTTGCTTTGATCGCCGCAGCGTTTTTAATAAAAGCATTGGCTTGGGAAAGTTCTTTATCGGACATAATTATGAAGGTGGTTTGTTCCGGAATGCCGGTTACCGCTTCCGCGTAACCATCCAATTTCATTCGGCCGGCCTGAGAGATATCAAGGACTATAAAAGGAGGTTCTCCGAACAGGTCGAACGAGTGGCACATATCTTTTATCTGGGCGGGGGTTATATCAGCGACACTCAGTTCCGTTCTCGACGAGACGCGCAGCTTTTTCTGTTGATTTAGAATTATGTTCCTTGAATAAGAGAGATTTTCGCCATGTACGATATATATCATCTTAATACATTATCTCACGTAATTACGTTATCTTGCTTCGAAAATGTATTTCTGAACGTAAGCGTGTATCTGGGAAAAATCCCCTGCTCTCGGTATGAGAACATACTTTCCTCCATAAAGACTCGTGTCATTGGGGTGGTACAGCAGACCTCCTACGTCGGCGCTGCTTCCGTCATCCAGGACTATGGACCTTACGCTGCTGAAATCCACCTCCTGAGTTAAAAGGTAGAATCCCTGGGCGTCGGTTAAGGTTACATTCGTTACAACGTTCTTTGCATATGTGTCGTAAAGGTCCTTCAGTTTTGCCGGGTTTAGTAAGGTGTTAAGGGATAGTGCCTTATCTTTAACGGCCAGAATGATCTTCTGCTGGCGTTTGGCTCTTGCAAAATCCGTGTTCTCACCGTTGTTACCGTGGCGGGATCTTGCATATTGCAAAGCCGCCTCACCGTCCATATTCTGGGGACCTTGTTCGAACGATATGTGCTGATAACGGCAGGGGACAACATATAACGGACTTTGCTCTTTGAGCAGTTCATCTATCTCTTCGGAAGTTTTTCCGCACCTGTCTGTTTCCTTTCCTTCTATTGGGTACTCGTAATCTTCAAAAGCTGTATCTACCGTAAGTTCTATTCCGTTCAGAACGGAAATTGTTTCTTTGAACAAATTGAAATCCACCACTGCGTAATAGTGTATGGGTATTCCGAGCACGTTTTCTATTACTTTGGACGTATCCTCAACACCTCCGTAAATATACATTGAGTTAATTTTTTCATAGCCGCCTTTTGAGGGGCTTTGCACCCAAAGGTCTCGGGGAAGCGATATCAAAACAATATCTTTATCTATTTTCCCGATCGAAGCCACGATAATCGTGTCGGTAAGCCCTTTTTCCATACTTGTTCTTCTGTCCTCGCCGAGAATGAGGATGTTCGTACGGCCGTCGGATTGTTTAAGACTGCTTCCGGTAAAGTTCGCTACGATTGACACAGGATTGAACAGTGCTCTTATATCCTTGCTGAAAACAGCGGTTACGGCTACTACCGCCATAAAAGTGAAAGCTACAAGGACAGTCTTTTTACGCCCGTTTTTTTTAATAGGCCTCCTTGAATAATTTACATTTTGATTTTTAACATCGACGTATTTCATAATGTGAAAGCTTCAACGATTTCCATGAAGTGCGCCGGATCCAGGCTTGCGTTTCCTACAAGCACTCCGTCAAGTTCAACTATATTAGCTAATTCTTTGGCATTTTGTCTATTAACAGATCCGCCGTATACCAGTGTTGCGTTGTCAGGGAGGGATTTTTTCATGAATGTAGCCTCTGCGTCAATCTCCTGAGGGTCTTTAGCTTTATAGTTTCCGCCAACCGAAATATTTGCCGGATCTTCCCATGCAAGAACCGCGCCATCCGCGTAATAGTCAAGAGCGTCCGCCGGTTCTACAAAACAAACAATGGGTATGATACGAGCCTTTAGACACGCATTCCTTTTCTTAAGAACGGCCGCTTTATCCTCTTTTCTCTCACTGTGACCGACAATACAGTATTTACAATAATCCTTTATCTGAAACGCCCCAACCTCCCCCGTATGCGCGCCTTTCTCCAAAGCCGATACATCCTGAGCACCGACCGATAATCCAGTGCTTTTCACCTCTCCCAGATAAGGGAACGGAGGGGCAATAACCACTTCGACAGCCAGGGAATCGTTTTTTTGCATTCTTGTGAACTCCTCCAGCCACCCCGTTGTTTCCGGCAAGTTCATGTTCATTTTCCAGTTTGCAATAACAAGTTTCATACGACTTAGCCTAAGCCTTCCAGAACTTTTTTAATTAGTTCGGGGAAATTTTCTATGTCTTCGTGAGTATAATCATAACCCAAAACACTCAGGCAAGAAAAGGTAGTACCTATGTCCGAATATATCCTTTCGGCGAAAGTGCACGCTACAAGGCTGTGTGTGAGGACATTTCCTCCTATCTCACCGATCTTTGAACGGTGGCATCCCATCGGGCAGCCGGTGCAGGAAGGGTTGGTGCCTTTTTCTACGCTAAGCATGTCCGTTTGTTTTAATAATTTGCTAAATATCTCCCCATACTTTTCGGGATTTTTAATAGAGTAGGTCTTTGAGCCGGTTACGACCATGTTCCGCAAGTTCTTTCCAAGTAGTTTCTTTTCAAGAATGCTTTCGGGAGGGGCAAAATATTTATCTACCAAGAAAGACCTCTCCTCAGCATCATAGTACATGATACTGCGTTTTCCCGGAAGCCCCAGTGAACCAAGTTCCGTCTCTGTATCTCTGAACACAACGCTCTCATCGGTTATATCCAAAGTTAAAGGGACGGGTGACTTTCCGTGGACTACGATAGAATCCATCCCCGTGAATTTTATACGGGATGATAGTGAACCTCCGATATATAGATCTTCTATGACGCCGTTATCGTTTGTTACAACTGATGTTTTTGAACAATAGGGAAAGTACCCGCTTAAAGGTCCCACGGAAAATATTACAGGATCAGTGTCAAAATTATCAGCAAGGAGTTTAATTCCGGTACCAACCCCGCCGATAAACTTTTGAAGTTCAGTATCGGATTTAACGTGAGAAGTCTTTTTTCCAAGATCGATGTAAAGGACTTTTTTAGCCGGTGAGCCCATTTTCATCCTCCTTATCTTCTACCGTGAAAACCTTAGTTGGGCAAATCTCAATTATTTTTTCGATATCAATACTATTAACACGCGGATCGAGTTCGATGGAAAAAACTATGACGTCGCTGTTGTCTTTGCGGTCCTTAAAAACCCTTATCAAAGCTCCGTCCAGCCCCACCTTTTGCATCTGCCTTTGGGTTTCGGCAACACAAAGCTCGCAACCTATGCAGTTTTCAGGAAACGATACTTTTAAAAATTTAGCCATGATAATCCAGCGCCTCCAAGCCGGGCAAAGTGCCTTTAGCAATGAATTCTAGCATAGCTCCGCCACCGGTTGATACAAAATCGAATCTTTCCAGATAACCAAATTTATTGAGTGCTGCCAGAGTGTCTCCGCCACCGGCTATTTTGAATGCAGGTGAGGATACGATAGCTTCAGCAATACTTCTTGTTCCGCCTGCGTATTTTTCTTCTTCGTATGCGCCCATCGGACCGGCCCAGATAATTGTTTTTGCGGTTTGTATGATAGCAGCAAACCCCTTTACGGTTTCCGGTCCTATATCCTTGTTATCTTCAAGATAATCTTTTGGCATGAACATGTTATCCGGGATACTCTGTTTCCATTCCATGCCCAGTTTTCCGCCGATAAGTACGGCGTCGGAAATCCGGAGGAACTTGTTTATAACAGGCAGTTTGCTTTCCACCTTTGCCCCGCCTATTATGGCGACCAAAGGTTTTTTTGGATTTTCTACAGCTTTTTTTAAAGTTTCCACTTCCAAAATGAGCCTTTTACCTGCGAAAGACGGGATAAGACGGGGAATACCAATAATTGAGGCATGTTTTCTGTGGGAAGTGGAAAAAATCTCGTTTACATAGATATCTGCTTTTGAGGCAAGTTCTCTTGCATATTCAGGATCGTTTGTTTCTTCACGGGGGTCGAACCTCAGGTTTTCCATAAGTTCGTAATTACCGGACCCGAGATGTTCGTCAAAAAAAGGTTTGAGGATTTGAGTGCTAAGTTCCGGAACAACCTGTCCTTTTGGTTTTCCGAGATGGCCGGCAATTATTATATTTTTCGTGAATTGTTTCAAATAAAGAAGTGTAGGTAGAACAGCTTCCAGTCTATAAGTTTCGTCTATACGCCCGTTACGTATGGGGACGTCCAGGTCGCAGCAGACAAAAACCCGGGTCTGGGCAGTGATATTTGCAGAATCTATTGGATTCACAGATTTATTTTAGCACTTGGCCGGTACAGGGAGGAGTGCAGATTTAAAAAAATAAACCAAAAGCTGCTTTTATTCGGTACAGCTTTTGGTTTAGCAGAGTACTTTAATCAGTTAGAAAGTTTATGCGGGTATCCTTTGTGACTGACAGGACAATTTTTATCGTGATCGGCAACAATCAATCCGCAGTGTGTACACCACATCGCCATGCAAAAATCCAAATCCGAATTATCGGTAAGGGTGAAGTTGCCCTCAGCGGTAACGCTTATAGTAAAAAAAGCTTTGAAAAAATTTCCTATACTCTCAAAGAAATTTGCTGATTCTTTCGTCCTTTTAACCTGTATGCGGGAAACGGCTGTCCTTCTGTATTCCTCGCCGCAAAATTTCAAGCGACCTTTTTTACATTTCTGACATATATCGAAGTCGTCCATTGTCTGGTCTCCTTATACTTTGTTCAGTTGTTTATTTGTGTGATTATTATAGTAAG
>LCBS01000023.1 GCA_000997355.1 candidate division WWE3 bacterium GW2011_GWB1_41_6 | reverse complement strand
AAAAGAATATGTGTAACTGATAAAAAGTTCCTTATAGAATCCAACCCCGCTTTGATATGGAACGTGCCCGGATTAAAAGCAACACCTATAGAAGGATTTTGTTTTACATAATTTATAAGCACATCCTGGAACGCTTCAAAATCCCTCCCGATCGAGGAGTAATAGAGCCATTTTGGTACCGGCCATTTCTGAACTTTGTACTGACGCGGCGCATGGTAAATAAAAATAGTCCGGTCATTTCCGTAAACTATGATGGGATGAATGTCAGTTAAAGTTCCTTTGTTTCTAATGCAGTAGTTGGTATTTACACCATGCGCTTTCAGTTCGGATATGACTTTATCCGCGTTCATATCGTCGCCTATTTCACTATACACATACGTTTTTAGTCCGAGCCTGCTTGTCCCGACCGCAACGTTTACAGCGTTGCCCGCAATGGAAATTTCAAATGTTTGTACGGGGATCTTGGTTCCGTGTATAAAACAAATCTCCCGGGATCCGCCAATGCTTTCTTCCTGCGCGGAACCGTCATCGATCCTCATCAGCTGGTCGATGCACGAATCTCCTATTGTTAATATGTCAATTTTATTGCTCATGGGCAGTTTCTTTATAGGCAGTTACGATAGCCTTACCTATATGCTCCGAACTTAGTCCATATTTGTCCAGTAATTCATCATATTTGCCGGATTCTCCGAACGTGTCCTTTACGCCAACACGTACTATTTTTACAGGCAGCTTTTCTGATAATAGTTCGCTGACAGCGCCGCCCAAGCCGCCGCTCACTTGGTGTTCCTCAACGGTTACAACTTTCCCGGTTTTTTTTACCGAACCCAGTATGGTCTTTTCATCAAGTGGTTTTATGGTTGAACAATTGATGACCTCACAGCTTATATCGTTATCCTTTTTCAGTTCATTTACCGCTGTCATGACACCGGCACCGATAGGTCCGCAAAATATAACAGTTATATCATCCCCTTCTTGCAGTATTTGAGCTTTGCCGATATTGAAATCACTTTTTTCCTCTGTGATGGGTGTGATACTATCCCGTGACAACCTGATATAAATAGGACCGATGTGTTCAGAAGCGGCTTTTACTGCTTTTTTAGTCTCGTGATAATCGGCTGGTACTATAACTGTAAGGTTGGGGAGGACACGTGTTATTGCAATATCTTCCAATGCTTGGTGAGTAGCTCCGTCACTGCTTGCGGAAAGACCTGCGTGGGTTCCGATGATCTTTACGTTAGCATTGGAGTAGCAAATAGAAGTCCGTACCTGAAGCCAGTTATTTCCCGGACTAAAAATTCCAAACGAGGCCATAAAAGGTATTTTCCCGCTGAGAGCAAGGCCGGACGCAATTCCTGCCATGTTCTGCTCCGCCACCCCTACCTGAACGAATCTTTGGGGGTACATTTTTTCGAACGACTGTACGCGTGTTGACTCGGATAAGTCCGCAGTTAGAACAACGACATCGGGGTTTGTTTCGCCAAGCTCAAGCAAGGCCTCGCCAAACCCGTCGCGTTGAGATTTCTTATCTTTTTCATTCGCATTCGGCATTAGTCTCTTTGGCTACCTCGAAGCTTATCTCGTAGTCAGTCTTGCTGACGGCTACAATATCTACTGCTACATTCTTCTGAAGATCACTTTCGCATTCCTCGGGGTTTTCCATTTGCTTTATAGCTACGGAGAGTTTTTTGTTTTCTTTATTCTCATAGAGTTTTCTTACTTTTAATGTGGTTCCGGTCTTTTCCTGTGTTGATGTAGTAACCCCTAGCAGAAATTCTTTCTCAAAATTTATCTTTTCAGATAAGGCGAGGTTTCCGGATGGATCGACCGTGCGGAGGAAATTCTCAAGTTCTTCCTGGGTTTTGATCACATTTCTTTGTTTATCGATTACCTCGTCGCTGTATACAACGGTTGGGAAGTCTTCAAGTCTGCGGACTTCAGGTTCCTTATTCAAGCTTGGGAGTTTTATGTCGTCTTTCATTAAAAAGTATCCTGCGCCAAGCGCGAGGGCTACCAGTAAGATAACCGGAAGTAAACTGATATACAAAATTTGCGGCTTACTACTCATATTCGCTTCCTATTCGGCCGTCCAGACTTCTAAGCTGTTTTAACGCATCTTTTGCTTCAGATTCGTTAGGAGCCTTTCCGTGCCATGAAAATTTATACTGCATAAATTCTACACCCTTACCGGGTATAGTGTGCGCAATTATCACAGTAGGTCTTTGTGTAACTGCTTTACTCATGTTACATGAATTAATAATTTCTTCAATGTTGTGTCCATCGATTTCAATCACATACCAGTTAAAACTTTCCAGCTTTTCCCGCAACGGTTCCAGCGGCATGATAGTTTCGGTAGTTCCATCGATCTGGATATTATTGCGGTCGATTATCCATGTGATATTACTAAGTTGGCTTGTTCCCGCGAACATTGCAGCCTCCCAGGTCTGCCCCTCGTTCAACTCTCCGTCACTAGTCATGCAATAAATTCTGTGGTTTTCGCCGTTCATTTTTGCTGCCATAGCCATACCTATTGCTAATGATAAACCCTGCCCAAGAGGTCCGCTGCTGTTTTCAACTCCCGGTAGAGAAGCCGCGTGAGGGTGTCCCTGGAGTTTGGAGCCCGTTTTTCTTAATGTTTCAAGTTCGGTTTTGGAAAAATATCCACGGTAGGCTAACGTTGCGTACCAAATGGGGCATATATGCCCGTTTGACAGAACGAACCTATCCCGGTCCGGCTTTAACGGATGTGCCGGATCGATGTTCATAACATCGAAATATAATGCGGTGAAAATATCGGCTGTTCCCAGTGAACCTGCGCTATGCCCGGAACCTGCTTGATGCAGCATATTGATTACTTCTTCTCGGAGACGGGTAGCAATGTGTTCGAGTTCAAGTAATTGAACGTTCCTAACGTATCTTTTTACGGTGGGCATTGGTTTTAAGTATACTTATTTTGGCTTGGCTGGGCAAGTTCCGGGCTATTTCTTAAGCGTGTATTATCTTATAGTATTGACACAATTTAACAACTGTGATAAATTTTTGCCATCGAATACACCTTTTCACACCTCTGTAAAAAACTTTATCGTAGGCATTTTGTGTAAAGGGTGTAGTCGTTAACGGATCGGAGCAGGGATGCTAAGAAGAGGGTTTATAGATTTTTAGACTCCGATCTTAATCCGTTACGGACGGTGGCAGTTATGGGGACATTTCTGGAGAAATCTCATTTCCGCAAATTATTTTGGGAATCTCTGGAAAATATAGTAAAACTGCGGGATCCGGCCGAGGACAAAAGGGTTGCTTTGCATATACGAAACAAATGCACCGCAACCCTTGTTTTTTTCAGCCTACGGTTTTTAACAGAACAAATACCCACGCGCTAAAGAGACTAAGTATAGTAAGAACCATATAAATGACGGCTGCAATACCCATCGCCCATCCAGGAAAGTTAGATTCATCAGCGGCTTTTGTAATTTTAAATAATAACCTGGACATCCATTCTCCGATTATCAAAGCAGTAGCCGCCGTTAACATGTTTACTATAATCACCAACCCCCACTCCCGTAGAAAATCCCTTATCTTTTCTAACGTCCCGTTAGCCTGCAAGTATACGGTAAATAACGCTAACACAGTCAACGCCAACCCCAGCACGAAAACCCATAACCACAAACGTATGATCCGGGCTTTTCTTTCCTGTCTTTCCCAATCACTAATATATCTTTTGTGTCTGCTCGACATCTCACTCTCCTCTCACTGGATTTAGGATTATAGGTTAACTAGCGGGATTATATCACTCTTGAATAAGGGTTTAAAGTTACCTACCCAAGCTTTCTTAAATACTCCAGGACTTCCTCCGGAGTAGTGCATATCTTAAGGAACTGGTCCTCGCCCGGCCTTAAGTACATATTCTTTTTCAAAGCTGTAATAATTTCATTCCAGAAACTACCATATAAAATTATCGGTTTATGGTTGCCCTCATGTATCCTTGAGCTTGCCCAGGTCATCCCAAACTCGCTGATCGTTCCCGTGCTACCGTTAAAAACGATATGAGCATCGGAATTTTGCAGCATGACCTTTGTTCTATCAAAGTAATCCAACGTATATATTTCTTCGTCAAATTTGTTATCAGGGTCGGTGCCTTCGTAGTTTTTCTTGGGTTTATTGGGGTGATAGGTTACTGCTAAAGCTTTTCCGCCGCCGTCGTGCGCGCCAATCGTGGCTGCTTTCATCACACCGGGACCTCCGCCATTCACTATTTCGTACCCCTCCTTAGCCAGTAGTTTGGCCACGTCGTATGCTCCGGTAAAAACTTCGTCACCCGGTTTCCATGACGCTCCTCCCAAAAAGGCGATCTTGTTCATTTTCCTTTTTGCTTTTTGAACACCGAATATGCCCGATCCGATTATCACGTCATCAGCGCCTGCTTTTATCACATCCGCAAGATTTGTGTTGTTCACGGCCCCGTCTACCTGGACTCTCATTTTTGGGTATAGCTTTTTGAACTTTTTTATATTATCCAGCACTTCAGCGTGAAAATCCCTTCCCTGTCCGCCGGACAGAATGGTCATGAACTGCACAAAATCAACCTTGCCAACATAGGGAATAACTGCGGTCAATGGAGTATCGAGGCCTAAGGATAAACCGACCTCATACCCCTGGCCGGTAGCTTTTGTTACAAACCCGTCAACATTAGGTATTTCGATCTGACTAACGACCCGCGTAACATTGCTTAATTTCTTTCCCATGTATTTGCATGGATCTTTAACAAGGAAGTGTATCTCCAATTTAGAATGGGTGTTTATAGCATTTATTTTATCTATATCCGAGAAAGTTTCTCCTTCCACCAAAGTTCCATCCAGAACATCAATCTGAACAAGTTCGGCTTCTTTATCAACCAGGTCGATTTTTTTAACTATTTCTTCGTAGTCTTTTTCAAGTATTCCCGGAATTATCATATGGAAGGATAGTAACACTTGCTGGTTTCAACAAGTAGATGATAACCTGAATAATCCATCTCCAGCCCATCCGAAACAATCTTTTTCTCAACTTTAGTGATAGGGCCGTCTATCATCATTACTTTGCAATCGGTTTCTCCGTAAGTTTCAACCACTACAGGAAATATACCTAAAACATATGAATCGTAGACTTTATTTGACTTAGGGTAGTAATGGACCGGTTTCTGCAGGTAACTTTCTTCAAGAACTATCGTGAAGAACGACCCTCCCGCAGCCATTAAACCGAAGTACATTAGAAACATAAAAAGAACAATTACAGTAATATAAAAAACTTTATCCATGGGCAGATTTCTCCAAATTTTTTACTTTTTCAAGTCTTCGTATGTGTCTCTCCTCGTTGCTGAACGGTGTGTCCAACCATGCGGCTACGATATTAAAAGCTTGTTCCTCCGATAAATGATCTGAAGGTAAGGCCAAAACGTTGGAATCATCGTCGTTTCGTGATGACCTTGCATGTTCCGTATTCCAAGATAAAGCTGCCCGTATCCCCTTGAATTTATTTGCCAGAACGCTTACACCTACACCGTTCCTGCATAGAAAAATAGCCTTAGAACCGGGATCTTCCCTCATCTTACTTATTACGGGTGCCACATAATCGGGGTAATCGTCATTGAGGTCGTAAGTAAAAGGCCCTTTATTGGAAACCAGGATCCCCTTATGTTCAAGGAATCCGATTATCTTCTCTTTAAGTTCAAAGCCGCCATGATCCGAGGCAATGTAGATCATGCATAAATAATAGCGTATTGGGATGGATTAAAAAATACCTAGTTGGGCCTGATGAATTTATCTGAAAGGATGGAGTATAGTGCGAATCAAGGCATACCCGGCAAGATACATTGACAGCATCAGTCCTTTTGGTCTGGAAGCACGTTTTTTGTATACCAGGATTAGCGTTACGAACAATATCCAATCCAAAGCCATTTCATAATATGCGAGCGGTATCAGCTCGTTATTAAAGACATTTCCCCACCTGCCTAAAGCCTGCCCTATGGGAGCAACCAACGCACCCAGATCCATCCAACTTAGAACATCTTGTTTCTTCATGTATAAATAGATATACAGCGCACTGCCGCCCAAGATGATCCCTCCGATTATGCCAAGTCCGCCGTTCCATAAATAAAAGATTCGGGTGGGGAACAGTTCGTAATAGTCCCAGCGGTCTATTACGTGATAGATCCGTGCGCCAATTACACCGGAAACAATCGTGTAAAAGACAGAGCCCCATAATATGTCCGTATTTTTATTTTCTTTTTTGGCAAGATATTCGGCTACAAGTGTGCAGATAAGAATGGAGATTGCAATGGTAAGACCGTACACGTTCAAATAATGCTAAATCAAATAATACTGACGCAGACTAAAAATAGTGCGAACAACACTGCACCGTAGATGGCTGAGCTTTTCTGCGAAGGTTTGTTCTTTAGCGCCCAGAACCACTCATCGGTTGTATGAGTAAAGTAATGCTCCGAAAACCTATAGAGTGAATTAAGAAGGGCTGACAATATCAGCGCTCTGGTGAAAAATCCCGTATCGGAATAGACCACATATAATGAAATTCCTGCAAGAACAATTTGAAAAACGGCGCTGTTCAAGGTTTTTTCCCTAACCTCATCTTTATGGTATTGAATGTATGCTAATGCGTTAAACAGATCCCCGTGTTTTAAAAATGTTGAAAGTGTTCTGGAAAAATCAGCGTCAGGTTCAAGGAAGAAGGCATATATCACATAGTCAATGTCCAGCACGAACGTTCCCAAAAGGGAACCCAGAATAACGTACGTATAGACCAAAGGTTCGCGCGGAACTTTAATAGCTACTATCGCTATCATTAATGTAATGGATAAAAGAAGAGGAGTTTTATAGATTGCAAATAATCTTTTAATCATTGGTTAAATTGTAGATAGTTTTGTGCACTT
The DNA here is from genome assembly GCA_000997355.1 of candidate division WWE3 bacterium GW2011_GWB1_41_6. Taxonomy (GTDB): domain Bacteria; phylum Patescibacteriota; class WWE3; order UBA101185; family UBA10185; genus GWB1-41-6. The sequence goes on along the minus strand of LCBS01000023.1, from coordinate 8,862 downwards.
TTTCAATGAACGGTTTCAGGCGGTTTTTTTTCTTTTTCTTTCTCTTTAACTAGCTTTTTAAGTTCTCCTAGTTTCCACATGAAGAGTTTGCCCTTTGTTGTAGCACTCTCGGACCTCATTACGAATTCTCTTGCAGCATCCATTAGGTTTCTGTCCTCAGTTTTTGCCATTTTTATATATAACGAACGGTGTGCAGAGTCCCCGAACTCATCTGCCAAACGGTTGCCATAGGCCTGATACTCATACTTGTTACGATGGTCGGCCGTAAAACTTTTGTTTTTTAATATTTCGGAAATATCCTTCACGGGTTTATTATAGGACTAATTTTTCACTTGTTTACCTGCTGTTTAGCTATATCGCCGAGTAACGGCAGATGGTATTCCTCGTTCTTATAAGCTTTGTACATAAGAAAGAACCACAAGATAAGTGTGGCGATTTGTACTATTGGGATCAAAATGAGGCCGATCAGTACAGCGGTTAAAGCACTGGCAATACTCCAAGCCCCAAAAGCTACCACTCCGAAAAGTATCGATTGGAACGCGTGGAATCTTACAAACTTATTTTCCTTTTCAAGGATGAAAACAGCAATTCCTGAGAAGGGGGTTAAAAAGTAAGATAAGGCCGCTTCAATATTAGGTTCAATATCATAAGGTTTTTGATTGTCCGGATTGTTCTGAGGTACAGGTTGGGTTTGTTCTTGTTGTGGTTGTTCGTTTGGTTCCATGTATTGATTAAATCATTTTTCCGAAATTATTGCAACGAACTTAATAACTGCCTCTTTTCTGGTTTTTGTAGATACTTTTAATTTCTTCAAGAGATGTAGCATCTTCGGGACGCCTGTCTTCCCTGATCTTTATCATGCGCGGAAACCTAAGAGCATAACCGGCCGTATGATTTGCCGATTTAGATAGTTCATCCGCACCAACCTCCACCACAATTTTTGGTGCGACCCAGACATTTACATCAAAGAACTTATCTACATCTGCTTTTGCGGGTTTTTTGTCGATCTTGATCTTATCAAGCCGTTCCCTCAAGGAAACAAACTGTTCATCCGTCAACCCGGAACCTACTTTGGTAATAGTTTTGAACGTATCCGTTGCTTTATCGTAGACTGCGGTTAAGAATCCCCCCATCCCGAACCGCGCCCTCCCTCCCCGCCCGTGGTAATAGCCTAATATAACTACATCTATCGTGTCGTCCAGAAGTGCTTCGTCAGCTTTTTTATACTTGATCCAGGCGAATGACCTCGCACCAGCTTGGTATTGTGCATCCGGTTTTTTCACCACCAGCCCCTCCAGACTCTTGGTCTTTGATTCCTCAAAGAATTCGGATAATTCTTCAGGTTTATCCGTTACGAAATTCCTGCTAAGTTCTATCACTTTTCCGGGTTTAATTATTTTTGAGAGTATTTCCCGGCGTTTTTCTAGCGTTTCGTTTACAAGTGGTTTTCCGTTCAGCATCAAAATATCAAAAGCAAAGTACTTTAACGGTATATCCAAGGCGTACTCGGTAACATTATGCTTTCTTTTTCTTTGCATGATCTCCTGGAAGGGGAGGAAGTCTCCGGTGTTTTTGTCATAGCCCACTGCTTCCCCGTCTAATATCACGGATTCCGCATCCAATTGGACGATTGCTGCTTCCGCTATGTCAGGGTATTGGTATGTAGAATCCTCAAGATTTCTAGTATAGGTTTTTACGAACACTGAAGCGCCTTTTAGCTCCTCATTGTCTCCAAATAGGCTATTCTGATCACTTGTAGTACTCTTTATCGGTTTATTTCTATCCATATGAACCTGAACTCGTGTTCCATCGAACTTGAACTCGGCTGATACACAACCCATTTTCTCAATAATTTCTACGGGATCAGAAAGCCGCTGGCATCTTTGCGGTTCGATAGGAACACCGATCTCCATGACGACTTCATCCAGTCCTTTAAGACCTGAATCCTTGATTTTCTTTGCTATCACGCCGATATCCGGATGCATGTTATATTTGCCTTCTATCTTTGCTTTGGTTAGTTTATCGCCTTGTATCAGGCTATTAAGGGCGTCGATTACAGTAAGTTCGGTGAATCCAAGCCTTGTTGTACCCAGTACTATCCTGACCACATACTTTGCAGAGAGTTTATCCATTTTTATCAGTAAAGAAGAGAGTTTGCTAACCTTCTTTTCCTGCGACCCGGAGCCTTCTATGGCTGCCAGTTCTATAAGTTCGTTGTACACATCAGTTAATGAAAGTCCGTCGCCCTTGGTGTCTCCTGCGACCTCCAGAGCCACATCACCAAGGTCCCCTTTGTCCGCAAAAAGCCCGGCGAGCCTTTCTTTACCGGGTTTGTATGCGAATTCAAGTACTCTGACCATCATTTTTTCCGCGATGTTGAATTTTGGGTTTTCGAACTGGGCTTTTAGAAGACCGAGGGATAGATAAATTCCTTTATCGACTTCGTTCGTGGACATTTCACTGATCATATCTTTTAGAATGGAGGTAATTTCCAGGCGTTTGGTTGTGTTTTCGAGTTTATCAAGATATGCGGCGAATTCTTTAATGTTCATAGGGTTATTATACTAGTCCCGTATATATAAGAAATAGAAAGCGCCGGAGAGATTAAGTCTCTGGCGCTTTGGTTGTTCATAACCCGTAGAGATTGCGTCTTGAGGCTATTTGTCGATGTTTACCCAGTTACTTGATCCCGTATCTTGCAGGTTTATTTACCAGTTTTTTAAGATCGCTGAACAGCTCTTCCCTCCATTTGCCGCATTTATCGTAATTTACGGTACCGACGACGTTCCGTTCTTTGTAGATGATCTTAATGATCCAGTTCCCGTCGTTGTACGTGACCTCGATCGAAATTCCAACATAACCAAGACCATAGAAGCGTTTTCTCCAAAGTACCGGAACCATAAATTTTGTCAGATCCAAGTCCTTGGGGTATTTGCCAGGCGCCAATTCTTTAAGTTCGGAGCAGCGGATCAACTCCGTAAGAGGAATTTCTTCTTTTATCATCTCTACCTCACTTTTGCTGATTATTGCTTGGAATTATAACAAAACAAATCAAATTATCCTAACTCATAGCGTGAAGATTTAGTACTTCCGGATTTTACCAGTAAGCCTTTGTTGATTAGCGATTTCAGGTCACGCAGTACTGAGTCCTCGGAAATACCGGGAAATACTCTGGCAAAATCCTTGTTTTGAAGAATCCCGTAGTCCTGCAAATATTCGACGATGCGTTCCTGTCTTTCGGTCAGTTTTACTCTTCCGGAGACTTTTGCCACCTTTGTGTCGCGGGCAAGCAGCATCACTTTTTCTTTTATATTCGATATTTCGTGAGCCAGGCCTTCCGTAAAATACTCAAGCCATTCCGTCATCTCTCCTTCGTCACGCTCTATGGTGTCAAGTTTGTTCATATATCTTTGTTGCGACTGCGCGTAGTGTTCTTCCAGGCAGTAGTATCTGTTGATCTCAAAACCATTCGTATAAAGGATCACACGGGCGGCCAGGTTCGAAATAATTGTGCTTTTTTGATCATACGGCTGTATCAGCTGTACCATTTCCGAAAGGATCTCCTGAGGGCTAACAAATCCCTCGCTTTGATTTTTCCTGTAGCTTGGCTGGTGAGAACCTGAATGGAGGATATGATATAAGTTTCTAATGTCTTCTTCGTGCAGATCGTTGCTCCGCCTTTTTTCATCAATAAAATCAAACACCTCGTTCATTTTTACCATTTCAATATTGTTTTTCTCGGACAGCCCTTCAATATATTTTTTTACATAGTCCTGTGGCACGTTCAATCCTATCTGTACTAATGAACCTTGTAGTGCTCGTACCCGTGCTTCTTTTTGAAGCTGTTTTTCCCATGAGGAGAGGATTGGTGTGTTTTCGATAAGCGCTTTTGAGTATTCCACTTGTGTGATATTACGTAGTATTTTGTTGGTTATGGTGAATTCCGGGATGAACATCTAATTAATTCTTGCATATTTCCCGCAAAGAAGGAACGGGGAAGATTCTTTGTAGGATAGGAGAAACGCCTGGCTTTTTGTACACAAGTTGTGATTTTTGTAATGGGCGATATAATACAAAACATCGCACTCTGTATCACCTTTACCCGATTATTTCAGTTAAACACTATAACTAGACCAAGAAAGGAGACGCATGTGGCAATAAATGTAAATATCGACGTGTTGTATATGACTGAGGGGGATAGAAGAATAGTGGCGTATGTTACTTTCGAAGGTGACCCGCCCGAGAACCTCCGGCCACAATACTTATTGCGCCGTGATCCGGAAGGAGAAGTGCTGAGTAGCGGACCCTTGGTCATGCTTGATAGACCTGACGGGACTTTGAGTGGTGTAATAGAGATGAACAGGTCGATAGAACCTGGTAGCTACACATTAGCTGTAACGATGTGCAAACCCCCTATTCCTCCCGACCGTTCTATGGACTGGGTTAGTGCCAAATTCATCCGCATCAAGAAAGACAAGCCGATACAGTGATAGTCACTCCACTTGATGCTCTTTTCTGGCTAAATTATCCGGCTAAACGAAAGGAGCATCATCTTCTTTCAAAGCATCGCTTTGTAAAAGATGGATCTCAGCGGTTTTTTGTATGGTATCCGTGGGTTTTTCCGTGCAGGTTATGATGGTTTGTTGAAGCTGTATTGTTTCCATCAGGGCTTCCTCGTGCTTAGCGTCCAACTCCGAAAAAACATCATCCAGCAAAAGAACCGGCCTATTCTCTGTTTTTTCAATGAAATAGTCTATTTCCGCCAGTTTCAAGGCCAGAACAGCTGCTCTTTGTTGCCCCCTTGATCCGAACTGGATAATATCAAAGTCATTTAACATGAATTCAAAATCTTCCCGGTGAGGGCCGATCAAAGTGCTTTTTGCCGCAATCTCCCGCGACAGGTATTCATGAAGTCTGTCAAAGCTTATCTCGCTTTTATGGTAATTAAGTACGATTTCGGTATCGTAATCGTTCAGTTCCTTTCCATAGAACCTGACCTGTTTTTGAAGGAAAATTGCCAATATTTCCCGTTGTTCCTGAATATAAATACCATTCCGGACAATCTTTGTGTTCCAAAAGCCCAATTGGTCAGATCCACGGCCAATATTGCGGATATTTTCCAGTACTTTATTGCGCTGTCTTACTGCTTGGAGATACTCGGTATGTGTGTGTTTGTAGTTAGGATCGATCTGGTAGAGAATAAGGTCCATATACTTTCTTCGACCGGCGGGGGAGCCTGTCAGTACTTCAATATCTTCGGGTGAAAATAGTACGGTATTAAGAAGTCCTGTAAACGCGTAAAGTGCTTTGGGAACTTTGTTAACTTTCGCTTTTTTTATGGAAGCGTTTTCAAAGTTAGGGTTTTTCTGCACGAACATCTCCAGTTCCTTATCCTCGTCACCGTTGTGGATCTTTCCTTCTACCCGTGCGTAATCTTCATTGTGGCGGATTACATCGCGGTCATACTTTGCTTTGAACGAACGTCCCGTAGAAAGCATATGTGTAGCCTCAAGAATGTTTGTTTTTCCGGAAGCATTAGGTCCTACGATAACGTTAATATTTTCGCCGAATCCGATCCGAAAGTTCTTATGGTTCCTGAAATTTGTTAATTTAAGATCTTTTACCAACATAAAATAATTAGAAAAGTTGTTCCTGTACGCTGAGGTTTTGGCATTTAGGGCAGAAGTACGTGCCCCTTCCACCCACCTTTTTGAACTCAAGCTTTGTTGCGCAATTGGGACAGTCCTGTTTCCCATAAACACGGAAATAGTTTTGTTGTGTTCCTTCTTTGCCGTATATATCGACATACATCTTGTCGGCGAGAGTGGAACCGCGATGCTCTATGCCTTCCAAGAGGATATTTTTAGCGGATTCAAAAAGGCGGTTTGCCATGTCACTGCTCATTTTTTGTGTTGGGGTTTCCGGATGGATCCTAGCCAGAAAAAGCGCATCGGTTGCGTAGATGTTTCCCAATCCGGATATCACTGCCTGGTTGAGGATGGCATTTTTTATGGAAGTTCTTTTTGAGCGGATACGTTCATAAAAATCGGCAGGATCTGCATTGGGGTCTATAGGCTCAGGTCCGTACTTGTCTTTTAATACCTGAAGTTGTTCTTTGTCCATCAGCGTAATTTTACCGAACATACGCATGTCTGTATAGTAAATAGTCTGGGTGTCAGTATTAGAACGTAGTAAGAGTATGATGTGTGTCCAATTAGGCTGCTTATCATTGCCGTTACGGACCAAAATCTGCCCGGTCATAGCCAAATGCAACCCTATATTAAGATTATCGCCGAGTTCTATTATAATATTCTTAGCTACCCTTGTAACTTGTGTTATGGGTTTGCCTTTTACCTGCTTTATGAAAGTATCCTTATCGGGGAGAATTCTGTAATTCGAAAGAACTTTAACATCATCAATGGTGTAGTCTTTCACGAGATTATTCAGATCGTTAGATATTGTGTGTACTTCAGGTAGTTCCGCCATGAGTTGATTCTATCACGTGGAACTTTATGGCGTGATCTCTCCATTTTTCGTTGACGAACAGCTCAAACTCTTGTCTGAACTTGTCTTTATCGTAACGGAGAGTTAACCTCCTTATCTCACCGGAATTATATGTACCACGCCTGATTTCCTCGTCAAATTCCTTTATTTTTTGCACCAGATGGTCGAGATTGACGTTCTCAAAGAACATCCCGGAAACACCCTCCTTAACCGTTTCCAGAGTTCCTCCGGAGCGGTGGGCGAGAACGGGTTTTCCGTGAGCCATTGCCTCTACAGGAACAATACCAAAGTCCTCATCAACCACGGGATTTATCAGTGCGATGCAGTTTTCCAGATACTTGTGCTTCTCAACTTCAGATACCTGGCCTGTAAAGGTGATGTTACTTTTGGCCAGTTTTTTTAGTCTACTTTCTTCAATGCCCGTGCCTACCATTATTAAAGGCATTTCCAGTAAATTGAACGCCTGGATAAGAAGGTCGAAATTCTTATATGCTGACAGTCTTCCAACTGCCAAGTAATAAGGTGAGGTGAGGTTGTTCTTATCGGTATTTCCCTGAAAATACACATCTACAGGAGGATAGATTATTTGAGATTCTCTGCCATAGTATTTTTGTACCCGTTTTTGAACTTCCGCTGAGTTTACCAACAAATAATCCGGTCTTTGCGCGGCGTGGTAATCCCAAACCCTTAATAAATGATCAATAGGAGCCACAAAAGGCTTAAGATACCACTTACTTCTCTTGGCGCTTTCCACGGAGTACCCGTATAAGAATCGGGGAGGGGTGTGTATGTAGCTGATGTGAAGCTGATCAGGGCGCGTTAGAACTCCTTTTGACCAAGCCGTTCCATCCGATATTATCAGATCGTATTCCCGTAGATCCATGTTCTCAAAAACCAAAGGCATCAGGAATGTAAGTATCTTGGGAAATGCACCAAGAAACGAGTTTTTGGGGGCTATTATGATCCTTTTTGTAATTTTCTCGGGAAGACGCGCCGGGTTATAGATACCGGTATATATAGGTGCACCAGGAAATATATCCATGATTTCTTCAAGCGTTTTTTCACCGCCTCCGTATTGAGTGAGGTATTCGTGGACTATTGCAACTTTTGGGTTTTCCATAGTGTTATTATACAACGGATTGACTTGTAACCTATAGGATGTTATAATTAGTTCAGTCTTAAATATTAGTGAAAAATGCAATTATCTCCCGCCGTACCGGGTAGAGGCGAGAACCCACAGCATACAACACATACCTTAGAGAAGAAGGGGTGTGTGAAAGCCGCAAGGCTCGATATGAGAGGTCCGTACGGGGACCGGGTTCGAGAGGATACTTCTTCTTCTTAACGCGACCTTGGGGTGCTGTTCCTTCTGCTCTATTCCCTGAGCAGGTAAAAAAAGGAACCCGCAAGGTCAAGGGAAGAGCGTGCTGCGTAGAAATCTTACGGTGCACTATTCGGAGACGCTCGGCGGCAACGCTAAAAAATCCGAAATCGTCCTTGTCGGCTCCTTAACGGTGTTTAACATCAATAAGGAGCCTTAGTTTTTTTGATACTTTTTATGCGCGTATTTGCTAACAAAACCCTTGACGAAAACCAGTGCCCATGAGTACATAGAGTTATGCAAAAAGGAATAAGTATGCCCCTTATCCTAATAATTGTTGTACTTGTAGCTTTTCCTGTCGGATACTATTTCTACACGCAAAATATTAATAGTGATAATGTCAAAGGAATGTCAGCTGATGTAACCAGAAAACCCGGATTTGGTGTTGAAATAGTTTCTTTAGGGGGAACTTGGGATCTTGTGGAGTTCTTATGCACTACTCTTGAAGAGTGTACAAAATCAGCGGTTTCCGGAAAGAGATCGGGAAGTGTGAGCGGAGGAACTACTCAGTCCCACGAAGTCGTAGTTCAGGCGAAGCCCGAATGGAAAGAGTATCAGTATATTAAATATTTGGTCCGACCCGGCTGGTCTTCGGTTGATAGAACTTTTAAAGTGTTAAGCGAAGGTAGCATTAATGGAACCGTAGTTAAAGTTTTGAAAGATGGCCTTTCCTCTTATGAAACTGTTATCACTCCGGTATCTGAGGTTCTCTCTGTCTATAAACAGTCCGCTATATTCTCAGACAATTAAGTACTACTTAACAGATTGCAGGTAATATTCCACTAATATAAAAAGTACATAGACGCCCAAAAGGACAACCGCCTCCTTTTTATCCAGTTTTTCCTTGGTCTTTGCGACTCTCAGGAAGATAGCTAGAGTAATGATCATAAAGATCAATGTTGAGGGACCTATGTTCGATTTGTTTACGACAATTGGGTGAATTATTGATGTTATACCCAAAACGAAAGTAGAGTTCG